>DAOLSP010000003.1:252073-380318 GCA_035419245.1 bacterium
GGCCTTTGCTTTTCTTCTTTTGATCCCGTTCCCCCCTTTTGGCATAGTGTTTGCGAAATAGGAGGGCGGTGGGAGATCCTCACCATTGAAAATATTGAAGTAAGTATCGAAAATAATAGCCGAAATATGAATTTTCTTGTTCGTTGCGCAAACAAGTGTTTTGACATGAAACAGAACCACGCATCGCAACTGCATTGGAGGTTACCCATCATGAGAATCGCGTTGTCGTTCTCAAAAGCCGCAACTCTGGTTGTGCTCCTGACACTCGCTCTGGCCTTCACGGCTTTTGGGCAGGATCCCGTCACCGCCTATTTCGAAGGATCCGGCACTCTGAGCAGCACATCCTGGTCTGCCGGTGATTCGCTGGTCTATAATGGCAATCTGCATTCCACCAAAAAACTGACCGGGGCCAAACAGATCGCGGTCTACACAGGCAAGGCCAATGCCAATCAGGTCGACATCCGCTGGGCGCCCTCCGGTGACGGATGCGAGACCGCTTATACCGGCTACGGTGGGGTGGTCTTCATGCAAACCGCCAACTTCATGGGCAACGGCTATTTTGCCAATTATTACAGCGGGCAGATCAAGCTCTTCAAGATCACCGCAGGTGTGACCGCCAGCTCGGGGACGACGGCAAACGTCTCATCGCCGCCGACCATGGCGGCAGGTTCCCTGTTTACGGTACGGGTCAATACCGCCACCGGAAAATTCGAGTATTTTCTCGACGGCAATCCCCTCGGCTCGATTACCAACACCGATTATAGCCTCGCTTCCACCTGTTACGGCGGCGCCCTGCTCTACAGCGGTGCAGCGGTGGACAATGACATCGAAGAGATGACCTTCAGCACCTATACGCCGCCGACGACGACCGACACCACCGCCCCTGCCGCTGCGACGATCTCGGCAACGGCGGCCAGCTCCAGCTCGATCACGGTAACCTGGACCGCCCAGTCCGATGATGGCGGCCCGACCGGCACCGGCGCGGCGACCTCCTACGATCTGCGTTATAGCACCTCCACGATCACCAGCGCCAATTTCTCCGCGGCCACCAAAGCTACGACCGGCACGCCGAAAGCCCCCGGCTCGTCCGAGTCGGTCACGGTCTCCGGCCTGAGCGCGAGTACCAAATACTACTTCGCCCTGGTGATCAAAGATGAGGTTCCGAATACCTCACCTCTCTCCAATGTTGCCTCAGCGACCACCTTGGCCGGCGGCGGTGGCGGCGGGACGCCATCCACGGGTTGGAACAGCCCCATCGTCGATGATTTCAACCGGACTTCGCTCGGTTCCGACTGGTCCGCTCCCAAATTTGCCACTGAGAACAACGAATTGACCATCTCGTCGGCCAACGGCTACGGTCTGGCCGCTTTCGCCCGTTCCGGCGCAAACAAATCGGCCGGCGCCGATTCAATCAAGCTTTCGATGACCATGGGCGCCTCGGCCATCTATTACCAAACCAGCGGATATATACCAGTCGGTTTTGCCCTGATGCTGGATTCGCCCGCATCCACGGCCAATGGTTACTGGCTACGCCGCTCCGCAAACAAGCTCTCCCTCTACCAAATCACCGGCGGCGGTACGACGTTCAGCAGCCTCGTGAGTGAGACCAATGTGACCAAGACCGCTCCTGCTGCCGGGCAGAAAGTTACCGCCATCGTCAAGGTCAGCGGCACCTCCCTGACGGTTTCTCACTATATCGACGATGTGTTTGATGCGACACTGAATCTGACGTTGCCTTCGGCGCCCGGCGATACCTGGTACGTCGGCGTGGTGATGTACGAGGATGGTGTCAGCAATTTTAATATAGATAATTATTCGGTCTATCTTCCCAATCTCGGTTCAGCCAGTGCCAGCCGCATAGCCTACATCAGCGGCAGCAACCAGTCCGCGCCCATCAACCAGTACGTAGCCGATTCCCTCAAGGTCAAGGTGACCGACGATGCCGGCAATCCGGTGAGCAATGTCGTTGTGGATTTCCAGGTGACCCAGGGCAAGGGCACCGTCGAAACCGGCACCTTTGACGGCAAAATCTGGAAAGAGGTGGAATCCGGTTCGCTCGGCATCTCCATTGCCAAGGACACCACCTCGGCGACCGCCTCCGGTGGCCATTATATCAAAACCTCGTTCACTTCCGGGTATCGCTACAAAGAAGCGGTCTCTATTCCGGTCTATGTCCCTGAAGAGCGCTCCTACTATTTCTATCTGCGGTATAGAACCACCTCCACCAGCCGGAATAATGTGATCGTCCGCTACGGAACCGCCAAAACCGACACCCTCTACTGCGAAGTGACGGATGTCTCGGGCGCCTGGGCCTGGTACAAGTTTCCCAGCAGCTTCAAATTGACCAAGGGTTTGCAGAATATCCGCCTGGTTATTTATGAACCCGGCTGGGACTGGGACAAGATCGCTCTAATTGCCAGCGGCGTGACTGGCCCCTCCGGCTCCACCATGGGCGAGACCGGCCCGAACCTCTCCAACGTCTCCAACAGTGCCGGCTACGCTGCGGCGCGTCTGAAATTCGGCACCGACGCCGATACCAATGTGGTGGTCTCCGCCCTGGGCTACAAGGCGGACGGCACCACCCTGTTGACCGGTGCCCCGGTGACCTTCACCCTCGACCCGACGCCGGGGCCGGCTGTCGCGATGATCAAGGATCCCGAGCTCACTGATCCGATTCTCGGCACCCGCGATGAGACTGCCGGCGCCACCCTGATCGCTGACATTATTGACTCCTATGGCAACGGCGTCCCCGGTACCACGGTGAACTGGAGCCTGCTCTCGGGCGTCGGCGGCTCGCTCTCCAGCGCGACCTCAACCTCGGATGAGAAGGGCCAGGCTAAGGTCACCATGACCCTCGGACTGGTCGACACCCTCTTCAAGGTCCAGGCCGCGGCCACCGGCGGCGGCGGCACCGCCCTGACCAACTCGCCGCTGACCTTCACCATCAAGACCGGCAAGCCGCCCGCTTCCATGACCAAGATCTCAGGCGACCAACAGACCGGCATGGTCGGCGTCATGCTGCCCACCCAGCTCAAGGTAAAGGTGCTGGGCACGTCCGGCGGCAATTACCCCAACTACCCGGTGACCTTTACCGTCAAGAGCGGTGACGGCAAGGTGAGCTCGGTCGCAGCTCCGGCGCCGGTGAGCAGCCTCAAGGTGCTCACCGACACCAACGGCGAGGCCGCAGTCTACCTGACCCTCGGCGACAAACCCGGCACCACCACGGTCGAAGCCAAACTGCAGGGCCTGGCCGCGATACCGGTCCAGATCTTCACTGCCACCGGCACCATCGGGCCCCCGAGCATCCTGGCCATCGCCTCCGGCAATAATCAGAACGGCTCGATCGGTTTGCCCCTTGCCGATTCACTGGTTGTCAAGGTGACCGACTACAAGAACAACGGCATCGCCGGTCATCAGGTCAGTTTTTCGATCATTGATGGCACCGGCGCGTATCTCGAGACCGCCGGCACCCGCACCCTGACCCGCTACACCAATGGCTCCGGGCGCGCAGCGGTTTCCCTGATAATGGGCAGTGCGGTCGGCGAAGTTCACACCGTCCGCGCCACCGCCACCGGCCTGAATCCGGAGTATGTCACCTTCTCCGAGACCGCCACCAATCCGGTGGCTTCCCGGATCGAATATTTCTCCGGAAATGCACAGGATACCACAGTCACCGCCAGACTCTCCAAGCCCTTCGTCGTCAAGGTGTACGGCCCCTTCGATGCCGTCATCGCCGGCCATACGGTCCGCTTCAAGGTGGTCAAGGGCGGCGGCAATTTCGACGGCCTCAGCGAGAAGGCGGTGGTCACCGATGTCAGCGGCATGGCTGCGGCGACACTGACCCTTGGTAAAACCGCCGGCGACAGCGCCAACGTCATCGAGGTCTCCTCCTATCGCGCCGACCAGCCCGCAATGCACCTCATCAATTCGCCGCTGCGCCTCTGGGCCAGCGGCCGCGCGGGCACCGCCGCCAAACTGGTCAAGCTCGCAACGACGGACAATCAGAGCGGCCCCAATGGCCAGGAACTGACTCAGCCCATCAAGGCGCAGGTAACGGACGTCTATGGCAACGCCATATTCAACCACTCCGTCACCTTCCAGGTGGTCGGCTCGGGCGGCACCTTTGTCGATATCGACGGCGAGAGCACTGTCAAGACCATCTCCACCGGAACCGACGGCTATGCGAGTGCACGCTGGAAGATGCCGACCGGCTATCTTGGCTCTGTGCAGGTGCGCGTCGACGCTCTGCGCAATGACGGCGCGGCCTTGACCGATAGCCCGGCCTTTTTCAACGCCACTTCGGTCACCGGCGACGCCTACCAGATGGTCAAGTGGTCCACGCCCGACACCCTCAAGGGCATAGTAGGCAATGCCATCACCCAGAATGTCAAGGTGCGGATCACCGACAAGAACGGCCAGTCCAAGACCGGCTACATGGTCACCTTCACCGTGACCCAGGGAGCCGGCAAGGTCAATGGCGCGAGCTATGTGACCGTGCCGACCTCCGCCGACTCGGGCATCGCCCAGATCACCTGGACCCTCGGCACCACCTCCGGCACGGCCAACAACGTGCTCGAGGTCCGTTCCGGCGTGGTCCTCAATCCGCTGCTGGTCTTCAAGGCCACCGCCCTGCCTGATGTAGCCTATCAGCTGGTGCCCGATGCCGCGACGGCCAATCAGATCGGCAAGGTCGGACAACCCCTGGCCAAGGCGGTCCGCGTGCAGGTCAAGGACAAATACGGTAACGGCGTGCCCAATACCCCGGTCCTCTTCCATGTCAGCGGTGTCGACAGCCTGCGTGGCAGCATCAACGGCCTGGCCGAAACAACGGTCAACACCGATCTGGATGGCTATGCCAGCGTTTACTGGACGCTCGGCAAGCGCCCGGGCAGCAAGAACAACGCCATGGAGGTGAGCGCCCGCTATAACAGCACCAATCTGGTCAACTCACCCTATCTCTTTTATGCCAGCGCCATCGTCGGCGACCCGAAACTTTTGCTCATGGCAAGCGATACGACGCTCTTCCTCGGCATCACGGAAAACAAGCTGGGTGAGCTGCTCAAGGCAAGAGTGACGGACGAATTCAAGAACCCCATTGCCAATCATTCGGTTACCTTTACCGTGACCTCCAATGTCACCGCCGGCGGCGGCACCCTGGATGGCACCGTCAATACGACGGCGACCAAGACTACGGACAGCAACGGTCTGGTCTCCGTCCAGTTCTATCTGGGCAAAATCGCCGGCAACAAGAACAACCGCATCGAGGCGACCGCGGAGTACAACGGCGCCAAGCTCACCGGTTCGCCGCTGCTCTTTTTGATCTCCGGCACGCCCAGCAATGCGGATAACCTGGTTCTGTCGGCAGGCAACGCCCAGAGCGGCACCGTGGGCAAGTTCCTCGGCAGCGAGTTGGCGGTGATGGCGCGTGACAAATATAACAACCCGGTCAAGGGCCATCCCATCGAGTTCCGGATCATCGTCGGCGCCTCCGATTATGCCGCGCTCGGCACCGATACCGTGCTGACCAAGGTCATCAACACCGACGCAGACGGCATTGCCCGCGTCAAGTGGCGGCTCGGACGCACCGCCGGCCTGGACCGCAACGTGGTCGAGGCTACTTCAACCAACGGCACGGCGGCTCTGAAAAACTCGCCGATCCGCTTCACCGCTGTCGCCATGCCGGACATCACCGACGGCAAGCGCTCCAAGATTCTCGCCGTGGATGCCGCGGTTCCGGCGGACGGCACCACCAAGGCTTCCATCAAGGTCTCCTTGCGCGATAAATATGATAATGCCGTGACCGGAAAATATGTCACCTTGCTCCCGAATGACGCGACCACCTACATCACCCAGCCGCTGACCACGTCCGATGTCAACGGCGATGCGGTCGGATTCGCCACTTCGACCAGGGCGGGACGGAAGTGGATCAAGGCGCGCGACGTCAACAACAACATCAGCATCGCCGACAGCGTCATGATCACCTTCAATCCCCTCGGCGCCTACGAGATCGCGCGCGCGACCAGCAATGACGGCGATGCCCAGACCCGTAACGTCGCCACGGCCTTGCCTCTGCCGCTGCGTGTGGTCGTGCGTGACCGCAACGGTAACACCATCGCCAATCATCCGGTGACCTTTATGCCCACGCAGGGCGGCGGCACGATGATCGATCCGCAGGTCATCTATACCGACAGCACGGGCGTGGCCCAGGCGCGCTACAAACTCGGCAAGTCGGCGGGCGTCAATTTCGTCGAAGCCCGCGCGATCAAGAACGACGGCAGCGGCGCTGTCCTGAGCAACTCGCCCGTACGCTTTACCGAGATCGCCGTCGCCAACCCCCCGGCGAAACTGACGATCCTAGGCGGTGACAATCAGACGGCGCAGCCCGGCAAGGCCCTGCCGCAGCTCTTCAAGGTGCAGCTGAATGACATCAACGACTGGCCTGTAGCCGATGTTCAGGTCAAGTTCACCGTCCTGGTCAACAACGGCGCCATCACCAGTACCAATCCGGCGACCACCGACATGTACGGCCAGGCCACCGCCCAAGCCGTCGCCGGCAGTGGGAAGGGCAACACGCTCTATAGCGCCAGCCTGCCCTCCTATGCGGCCATCAGCGCGGTCACTTTTACGGCGACGACCACTTCTGGACCGGCCAGCAAGATTGTCTACCTCCTCGGCGGCGATCAGACTGGCACTGTCGGCCGCACCCTTTATACGCCTCTGGTGGTGCGCGTCGAGGATGAGTACGGCAACGCCGTTCCGGATTGGCCGGTCATGTTCAACGTGGTCGACGACGGCACGGTCTCCGGCAAGGGCACCCTCGACGGCGGCGTGACCGGCCTGACCGCCACCTCCAACGCCCAGGGCACCGCGATTGCCAACTACACCCTCGGCACACGGGCCGGCCTCAACAAGGTGCGCGCCTCGGCGGTCAATCTCAATCCCGCCTTCATCGAGTTCTTACTCAATGGCGAAGCCGATTATGCCTACACCATGGAGAAGATCGAGAATCCCAATCTCCGCGGCCAGGTTGGCAAGGTCATGCCCGATCCGATCCAGGTGCTGATCAAGGACCGCTACGGCAACCCGGCTCGAGGCGGTACTGTCCAGTTCGTCGTAGTGCCCGGCAGTGGCAGCATCGAGGGACCGAGCGTGGTGACCTCCGGCGCCGACGGCATCGCCAGCGCCCGCTGGAAGCTCGGCAAGCAGGGCCCCAACGAGGCGCTGGCGACGGCCAGCCTGCCCAGCGGTTCGCCGACGGTACGCTTCACCGCCCAGGGCGACAACCAGAACTATCCGGTCTTCGCGGCGCTGGGTTCCTACACCATCAACGAGGGTGAACACCTCCGCTTCTCGGTCAACGCCACCGATGCCGACGGCGACCAGATCTACTACAGCGCCGCCAATTTGCCCGACGGCGCCACCTTTGAACCGGACGGCAGCACTATTTACTGGTTCGACTGGACGCCGACCTTTGACCAGGGCGGCAAGACCTACGTGCCGGTCTTTACGGTGCAGGACAACCAGGGCGGCAAAGCCATCGATTCGGTGCGGATCACCGTGACCAACGAGAACCGGGCGCCGCGCCTCGTCGCCTCCGAACCCGCGACGGAGAGCATTACGGTCAAGTGGCCCAACTCGGTGACCTTCTCGGTTCAGGTCGAGGACCCGGACAACGACGCCCTCTACTACACCTGGAAAGTCGGTTCACAGGCGGTCTCGAGCTCCTCATCCTTCACCCTCAATTCCCAGTACTATCCCCAGGGCTTTTATCTGGTGACAGTGGAGATCTCCGATGCCGCACACACCCTGACGAAGTATTGGTCGGTCAATCTGCAGGTCAGCGTCGAAATGAAGAGTTTCACCTGTACCAGCGTCGAGTACGAGGGCGTCAGCCTCGAATGGCAGACGGCCGCCGAGAGCGACAACCTCGGATTCAACGTGCTGCGCTGTCGTACCGAGAAGGGGACGTATGAAAAGATCAACAGCGCCCTGATTCCCCCGGCGACGGACGGCAAGTATACCTGGATCGACCAGAGCGCCCAGGCCGGCGAGCGCTGGTATTACAAGCTCGAGGACATCAGCCGCAGCGGCGTGACCACCCAGCACGGTCCGGTCGTGGCGGAGATGCCGGTACCGAGCAAGTTCGAGCTCGCGCAGAACTATCCCAATCCCTTCAATCCGGTGACGACCATCCGCTACCAGCTGCCGGCGGAGGGACGGGTGCTGCTGCAGATCTACAATACCAACGGCCAGCTCATCCGTACCCTGGTCGATGGTGAGGTTCCGGCCGGATACCACCAGATCGTCTGGAACGGCCGCAACGACGCCGGCGCACCGGTGGTGACGGGACTCTATTACTACCGCATCGTCGCCAACGGCATGAGCGTGACCAAAAAGATGGCCTTGCTCAAGTAGAGTTGGCCATCCCCCGCGCAGTACAAAAAAGCCGCCCGATCCGGGCGGCTTTTTTTATATTGACGGTATGCGATTTTTTATTTAAGTTGAAGGATAATTTATTGCAAGGTGCACATAACCGGGTTTCCACCTGGCCCACCTGCAAAGAAGGATCGCTACGGCATGCAAAAAAGACTGTGGTATTTGGCGGCGCTGGTACTCTGTTTTGCCCCTTCGCTGCTGGCGGGGGAGGCCGAAGCCGCTGCGGGCGGCATAAACCTGGGCGAGGTGCTTCCGGTCTGGAGCATCATCCCCTTTCTTGGCATCCTGCTCTCGATCGCCCTTTTCCCGCTCTTTGCCCCCCATTTCTGGCACCATCATTACGGCAAGGTCTCCGCGTTCTGGTCGCTGGTCGTGGCCCTGCCCTTCGTCCTTGCTTACGGCCATCCCGCGCTCCATGAGATCCTGCACATTGTGCTGATCGATTACATTCCCTTTCTCATCCTGCTGCTCGCCCTTTTCACCGTCGCTGGCGGCATTCTGGTGGAGGGGACTCTCCGCGGCAATCCGCTGCTGAACGCCCTGCTGCTGCTGATCGGCACGGTGATCGCTTCGTGGATAGGCACCACCGGGGCTTCGATGCTGATGATCCGTCCGGTCATCCGCGCCAATTCCCATCGCCGCAGCAAGATGCACGTCATCGTTTTTTTTATTTTTCTGGTCAGCAACATCGGCGGGGCACTGACTCCGCTGGGTGATCCGCCCCTCTTCCTGGGTTTTCTTCATGGTGTCCCCTTTTTCTGGACCTTTAAGCTCCTCCCCGAAACGCTCTTCGTCGTCGCAATGGTCCTGGTGCTCTTTTTCCTGATGGACTCTTATCTCTACCACCGCGAAAAACAGGCGGGCACGCTGAAAGAACCGGCAGGAGAAAAGGTGCCGCTGCGCATCCGTGGGGCGCACAACCTCATTTTTCTGGCTGGTATCATCGGCGCCGTGCTGATGAGCGGCACCTATCATGCAGGAGAGGTCAAGATGCTCGGCATTCATCTTGGCTTGGCCAACCTGTTCCGGGATCTCGTGCTGCTGATTCTGGTTGCCCTTTCGTGGGCGACCACGGCCCGCGAGGTGCGCAAGAAGAACGAATTCACCTGGGGGCCGATCATCGAGGTAGCGCTGCTCTTCGCGGGGATTTTCATCACCATCATCCCCGCACTGGCGATGCTACGCGCTGGCACCCATGGCCATCTGGCCTTCATCATCAACGCCGTCAAGGAGCCCTGGCACTATTTCTGGATTACCGGCGTCCTGTCGAGCTTTCTCGACAATGCCCCGACCTACCTGACCTTCCTTAATACCGCGCTCGGCAATTTCTACGCCGGTTTGCCGGAATCCCAGGCCATTCCCGCCCTGATCGCTGAAAAGGGAATCTTTCTCAAGGCGATCTCCACCGGCGCCGTCTATATGGGCGCCAACACCTACATCGGCAATGCCCCCAACTTTATGGTACGCTCCATTGCCGAGGAGCAGGGCGTCAAGATGCCAAACTTTTTCGGTTACATGGGCTACTCCCTCCTGATCCTCATCCCGACCTTCATTCTCACGACCTTCATCTTTTTCTGACCCCATAATAAAAGGCGCCGCTGGATGCAGCGGCGCCCGGAGTTCCCTCCTTTGTGCTCCCCCTGGAGGCTGCCGCGGCGAAAGGCCGGCTGACAACGGGTTCGGGGGGCGTGAGCGGGCCTCAAATCGGCGGCTGGGCGTGACACTCCGAACACGGGGCCTCTTTCCAGCCGTCGCCAATATCCTCGGGATGGACGAACTCGAGCGAACTGCCGGCATTCGAATAGACCATCGCTCCGGCCTTGCCCTGCGCCTGGATGTCGTGACAGAGATTACACTCCTTGGAAATCACCCGTCCCTGGGCGCTGACGTGCTCACCATCGTGGCAGCGAAAGCAACCGGGGGAATTGAGATGGCCGATGTGGTCGGGATAGTCGTTCCAGGAGACCTTCATCCCCGGGAAGAGGTTGCGGCTGTAGGCCTTCTGGGTTCCGGCGAGTGCGCGTTCGATCAACGCTCCCGTCTCCGGGCTCTGCGCGCCGGCCAGGGTGGCGCCGAAGGTACGCAGGTGGGCGGCGATCCCGGCCTGGGCGGAGTCCGGGGTCCCGTAGGTGGTCATGCAAGCCTCCACCGCTGCCCGCTTGATGCCGGGCAGGGCGGGATCGATCTCGCCGGCTGCCATCGCGCTGTTGATGAAGCGGTTGGGATCGTGGTAGCCGTGGCTCGGCCGGTTATGGCAATCGATGCAATCCATCTCCCGGACTGGCAGGGCCGCCGTTTCAGAACCGGCCGACGGGCTATCATAGACTATTTTCTCGCCGTTCTTGCGGTTGGTCATGACAACGCGGGGGATCTCGAGCCGTTTTGCATCCGCCGCGAAATAATCGATACGGATGTCGGGATTGATATGCCAGTGGATCCCGGAACTTTGCCCCAGGGCGGCATTGCCGCTGCCCGTATTGAGGAGCAGATTGATTTCCCAGCGGGTGTTGTTCTCATCTGGAAGAAAATAGATCTCGCGGCGCAGCTGTTTGCCGTAAATCTTTTGCGGCCAGTGGCAGGACTCACAGGTTTCGCGCGCCGGGCGGAGGTTGGCCACCGGCACGGGAATGGGCCGGGGGTAGACATTCGCCAGGGTGGCATAAACCTGATACAAGCCGCTCAACTTGGATTTGACATACCAGTTTGCGCCCGCGCCGACGTGGCATTCGACGCAGGTCACACGAGCATGCGGCGAGTTCTGGTAGGCGGTGTGCTCCGGCTCCATCACCTTGTGGCAAAGCTGGCCGCAAAAGGGAACCGATTCGGTGAAATGATAGGCTTCATAGCTGCCGAGGGCGGAGAGGAAGAGAAAGATCGTGGTGCCGAGGGCGAATATGATTGTGGCGGTCCGCTGCTCGGGCTGGTTGAGATCGAGCACCGGGAAGCCTTTCTCCAGGGTCTTGCCCTGACGCCGCCGTCGGCGGATGAACTGCCACATCCCCAGCGGAATGAGCAGCAGTCCGAGGATGATGAAGGCGGGGATGACGATGAAGAGGACAATGCCCACATAAGCCCGGTCGACGCTCGAGAGCGAGGCCAGGACATAGAGAAAGACGAACATGAAGAGGGCGATCAGAGCGATCACCGTGCCCGTGTAGGAGACCGGATTGTAGTAGGAGTCAGGCAAACGCAGTTTCATGAACAGTTCTCCCAAAAAGAAGAAGCCGGGGCGTTATGCGCCCCGGCTTCGGTTAAGCCAGGATGAGACTAACTATTTCAGGAAGATCATCTTTCTGGTGAGGGTCTGTCCCTCGCTTTCGAGGCGATAGATATAGGTGCCGGCGCTGGCGACATCGCCACTGTCGTTGCGGCCGTCCCAACTCAACTGATGGGTGCCAGCCGCGAAGGCGCCGCTGGCCAGGGTGCGCACCAGCTGGCCGCGCATGTCGTAGATCTTGAGAGCAATGCGCTGCTGTGCCGGCAGGCCGAAGGAGATCATCGTGCTGGGATTGAACGGGTTCGGATAGTTCTGTTCCAGTGCGAATTCGGTCGGCAGGCTGGCGTTGATATCGACGGCCGTGACGTTGAGCATCACGCTGGCGAAAGCGCTGCGGTTGCCCGAGAAATCGGTCGCCGCCAGTTTGTAGTAATAGGTCTTCTTGTTCAGGGCCGAGCCGTCGACGAAAGCATGGGTCGTCAGTTTGGCCAAAGGCTGAACCGCATCCGGATCGAAGGAGGCGGTTTCGCCGCGGTAGAGGGTGAAGAACTTGAAATCGGCGTCCACCGGTTCATCCCAGGTGAGGGAGACACCGGAGCTGGAAACGTCAGCGCGCAGGTTCATCGGCACCATGGGTTCCAGATTGTCAACCGAATAACCGCTGTCGGGCGCGGAGGCACTGTACCAGTAGGGCAGGTCGGTCTGGCCGGTGACGACGAAAACCGACCAGTGCTGACCACCGGTTTTGGTCGAATCATAGAGGGTCGGGGCCACGACGCTGTACTGTGGCAGCGCGGCAGCCGGAACCGACGCGACAAAGTCATAGAGATCCTCTTGGAACTTGACGCGAACCTCGGAGGTCAGAGTCGCCGGTACCTCGTCGAAGGAGCGGTAAAGCCTGGGTGCGGCCGCCAGCGTGATGCCCGCTGCGGGCGCATCGACGCGGCGCCAGACATTGTAGTTCCGGATCGGCATGTCTCCGGGACCGTCCGCCGGGAATTTGCTCCAGATCACCCGCACCTGCTTGCCCTGGTCATGCGGCACATCGCTGATGCTGCGGATCACACCGGAGCCGATATCGCCATACTTGAGCGAGGCGATCGAGCGGCGCAGCAGGGTGGCTGCATAGGCCGTGTTGTGGATGCCGCCGCTGAGATCTTCCTCGACAAAGTAATAGTTAAAGGCGGCTTTGAGCAGCAGTTTGCGGTATTCGGCGATTTGAACGGGTTGTCCCGTCCAGTCATAATCAGCCTTGGTGAGGACCACGTCCGAGCCGGTGGGGGGCAGAATTTCGGCCAGTTCCTCCATCAGACCCTCGATCTCGGCGGTCGCGCTTTCCAGGGTGCCGTCGTCATCATAATCCTGGGCTGCGGGGATATCGTCGAACGATTTGATGTCGCCATGGCAGGGCTGACAGACGAAGACCTTGTCGACATCGTCGGCGGTATTTTCAGTGCCCTTGTCGTCGACCATGGAGAAGGTGTGATTGTGGTCGCCAGGGTTGCCTGCGGTCGCCATGTGGCAGGTGACGCAGGCGTCTTCCGTGGTGAGGATATGGCCGGTCTTGGCGACCGGCAGGCCATAGTGAATGCCGTTGCTGGCATTGATCATATCCGCCTGAGCGCTGCCGTGTGGGCCGAAATGCGTCGAGATGTTGGCCGGATTGGCGGAGTAGACTTCGGCATTCTGACGGCCGTGATGGCAGGCCATGCAGAGTTTGCCGGTGCCGCCATAGGTGACCACGCTGCCATCGCCGAGGGTGACATCGGCCATGGTACGGATCTGGCCTTCATAGGTGCCGGAATGCGGATCGTGGCAGACCGCGCAGGACTGCTGGCCAAAGCCGTTGGTCGGGCGGCCATCAAGGCTCGTGGTCTTGGGGTCGACGCGGCGGATGAAAGCCCAGCCCGAGTGGCA
Organism: bacterium; assembly: GCA_035419245.1. Taxonomy (NCBI): domain Bacteria; species bacterium. The sequence continues at coordinate 265,644 of DAOLSP010000003.1, forward strand.
CTGGTCGCAGGTGGCGCGTGTGGAGTAGTTCTCCATCACTCTGGCGTGTCCCGATTTGGCCCACTGGATGTTCTTGACGTTGTAGGGCGGCTCCTCATGGCAGCGGCCGCAGGTGCCCTCATTCAGGCTCATGTCGATCGCGCTCTTTTTGCCGACATGCTGGCTGCCAGGGCCATGGCAAACCTCGCACTGGACATTGGACATCTGGGCCAGGCGCGGATAATTGGCGATCAGGCTGGCCCAATTGCCCGCCTGCAGTGGGGCCGGAAAAACCCAGCCGAGCTCAGCCGCGATGTCATCAAAGCCGTTGTTGACCGCAGTCGGCGCGGCGTTGTAGCCGGTTACATGGCAGGAAAGACAATAGCTGGCGAAATGGCCCGGCGTGTCGATGTTGTCGCTCAGGCCGACAAAGTGTTTGGTCTTGTTCCACTGGTTGGTGTTCTCGTAGTGGCAATAGGTGCACTGGCCGCCGGCGACATCGACACCAAATCCCCACTGGCCGCCGACACCGCACCACTTTGCCGCGGTGAGGACAACGGTGGTTTCACCGGTGCCGTCGGCGGTGGTGACCGACAGGACCACTTCATACTGGCCGATTGCGTCGGGAACCAGCTCGACCTTGGCCGTGTTGGTAGCAGAAAGGGCTGCGTTCGAGGCGGCCGGCTTCGTCTTGAGTGTCCAGACATATTTGGTCACCGTGCCGGAGGAAGCGGAACCGATCAGATACCAGGTTTCGCCGACACCGATGACCTTGAGGCCGCTCGAGGTCATCATGGTGCTGCCTTCGACATCGACGGAACTCAGGGCGTCCACGGTGATCTTGGCCGTCGGAGCCGCCGCCCAGGCGAAGGCCGTGATGAGCAGAAGACTGGTGAGGGCAGCAAAGATGGTGATGAATTTCGGATTCATGGGACCTCCCGGGTGATAGGGTAGTTGATTAGAATATCAAGGTACACCGAATTCAGCGATAGACCTCCTCTTTTAGCTTAAAAATGGATGGAATTTAGGGTTTCAAAAATAGTTCAATAAAACGAAATAAATTGACTTAAGGGAATGTAAAATATTTAATTATGGAATAATATAGGCGGAGGTTTTTTTTCAGGCAAATCTTTTATTGGGATTCTTTGCAGGCATGGCTTGTTTTGCTGAAAAATACGGCACCTGCTGCCGATTCCGTGAACATCCAGGGATGCAGGGGTCCATTGTGCTGAAATAGGCAACGTCGGCAGGGTTGCATGGCGAGAAGCGACCTAAAAAAGTGTAGAAAAGGCTTGCAATTGGGCGTTCATATGGTTATTTTTAACGGAAACCCGCAGTTGTGGGGGGGGGGGAGGTTCGACCAGCGTCCCATACGCAAGGAGGTCAATTCGATGAAAAGTTTAATCTGGAAATTTGCCCTGGTCGGCGCGGCACTCGTGCTGGTACTGGCGCTGCTGACCGGCTGCGGCGAAAAGCAGGCAGCGCCAACCGCTGCGGAGCCTGTTGCTGCCGCCGGCGAGTGGACCCTGGATAATCCCGCTATCCAGGCCGTGGCGGCCGTGCAGGAACGGCACACCGCCAGTCTGATGAAGAACAGCGAGGTGGTCGGAACCTATGTGACTGTCACCGAAGCGGGTCAGCCGGTGATCGTGGTGATGACCAAATCGCCCGTCCTGCAAAAGGGCCCGGGCGGTCTTCCCGCTGAGCTCGAGAGCGTCCCCCTGCTGGTCCAGGTCACCGGCGAGATCAAGGCCATGAAGAGTTCAAGCAGCACGAGCCATACCGCGAAGCAAACCCCTCCGATCCAGCTCGGCACTTCCGGCGGCTGGTCCTATGACCTGGCCAACGGCTACTGCTGCGGCGGCACCCTCGGCTCCCTGATCAAAATCGGTTCAGCTCAGTACATCCTCAGCAACTATCACGTTCTCGAAGCCGACATCGTTTCCGGTGGGAATAGCCGAGTCGCCACAAGCGGTGATCCAGTCATTCAGCCCGGCCTGATCGACGTCAACTGCAGCGCCGCCGGCGCCCAGAACGTCGCCACCCTGGTTGTGAAAAATTCTTTGCCGAGCAACAATGTCGATTGCGCCGTCGCCCAGGTGATATCAGGGATGGTGAGAACCGACGGCTCGATCCTCGAGATCGGCACCCTTTCGGCGACTACGGTTGCCGCCTCGGTCGGCCAGGCGGTCAAGAAGAGCGGCCGTACCACCGGCCTGACGCGCAGCTCGGTCTCGGGACTCAACGGCACGGTCTCGGTGAGCTATGAGAACGAGTGCGCCGGCGGCACGGCCTTCACCAAGACCTTTACCGGCCAGATCATCATCGCTAACAAGCAAAGCAAGTTCCTCAACAGCGGCGACTCCGGCTCCTTGATGGTCCAGGATGTGACGACCAATCCCAAGGCGATCGGACTACTCTTTGCGGGCAGCAACACCACTGCCGTCGCCAATCCCATCAATGAGGTGCTCAGCTTCCTCGGTGCAACGATGGTGGGCAACTGATATGAATCGTGCGGGGCAAGTCCCCATGCACGAGCGGTTTTGTCTTGAACACCCGTCCTTGCGGCGGGTGTTTTTTTATTACCAGGCGAGGGAGGGGGCAGGGAAGAGCTCGGCGAGCCGGTGCCGTGCGGCACGGTTAATGCGCTCAGCCCAGAGGTCGGAAGGATTGTGGTCGTCAGTGAGCAGGCGCGCCTGTTCCGTTGCGGGGGTGTAGCGGTTGTCCCAGGCGTGGTTGCGCTGGACGGCGCACCAGCGTTGGTAGTCGTCATCGAGGAAATCGCCGGGATTCCCCAGCCAATCTTCGGGAAACTCCAGTGCCCGGTTAGCGGCCAGAAGCAGCACATTGCCGAGGGCGTTCGGCGGCTCGGCGCAGGGCAGAGCAAGGACTGTTTCGAAAACGCGCTTGAGGGTCAGCGCCAGGCTCTGCACCAGGGGATCCTGCCAACCGACGCATTCGACATTGACCGCCAGGACCCCCTCGGGCGACAGATGCGACCGTATCAGTTGGAAGACTTCGAGGGTGGTGAGATGAAAGGGGATGGAACTCGAGCCGAAGGCATCCAGGAGGATGACATCATAGGTCCGGGAACTTGAACGCAGGAACTGCCGGCCGTCGGCCAGATGAATCCTCGCCTCGCCGCCTTCCAGGCCGAAAAAACGGCCGGCCATCTCCGCCACGACCGGATCGATCTCGACCGCATCGACCTGCCATTCCTTCGCCGACCAGTTTTTCGCGACCGATCCCCCGCCCAATCCTATCAGCAGCATCTCCCCGGTCCGGTCATAAAAGTTGCGCACCAGGTCGAAGGCGGCCACATAGGGCATTTCCGTCGCCAGGGTGCGCGCCTCCGTAGCCGTATGGATCGCCCCGTCGATGAGTAGGAAGCGGGTGCCGTTCCGCTCCACCACACGAATCTCGCCGAAGGGACTCTGCTGTACGGTGAGCACCCCGACCCCCGGTCTGGTCTGCAGGCCTGAAGCCATCAGGGTGAGAGCAAGGCCGAGGATTAGGACTAGGCCGGCCCCCTTGAGATTGCGGCGCCCACCGAGCAGGACCGCCGCCGCAGTGATCAGCAGCAGCCAGGCGATGCCCCAGGTCATCCGGTTAATGCCGGCTGCCGGGATCAGCCAGTATCCGGTGAGAAGGGCGGAGAAGACGCTGGCCACGGTGGAGAGTGCGGAAAGCGATCCGGCGGTGCGGCCCAGCTGCTCCAGCTGGTGGGTTTTCAGTTTAAGGGCGTAAGGGGTCACCATGCCCAGCAGGGTGAGCGAGGGCGCGAAGAGCAGGGTGGCCGCCAGGAGTGCGGCGGCGCGGAGCCCGAGGGGCTGCAAGCGAAGCAGCACGGGTTGTTTGAGCAGGGGAACCAGCATCAGCCAGAGGCCGGCGCCGGCCGGAAGCGCTGCGAGCCGCTCCAGAGCGGCACCGCGGTCCGCCCAGCGGCCGCCGAGATAGTACCCGAGGCTCAGGGAGAGCAGGGTTACAGTGATCAGAGCCGCCCAGAGGTAGAGGCTGGAGCCGTAGAAAGGAGCGAGCACCCGCGTGCCCAGCAGTTCGATGGCGAGCACCGCAGCGCCCGCCACCGAGACGACGAGGTAAAGGAGAAATCGGGCCATGCCAAAAGACGCTCAGTGGTTCCAGATATAGTTCTTGGAGGGGTCGTTTTCATGGCATCCGGTGACACAGGTGCCGTTGGCGTGGTTCCACTGCCACAGATCGATGACCTCCGCCCGGCCGGGGGTATCGTCGTTGACATGGCCGGGGTCGCTGTAGACGGTCGGCACCTTGTGGCAGAGCAGACAGGTGTACTTTTTGTCCAGGACATGGAACTTGTGCCGCCCCACGCCCATGGCGGTCTCGGCCATGTTACCCTGGGTATCCTTCGGCGGTTGGATACCATCGGCGCTGCCATGGCAGAGGGTGCAATTCTCGGGTCCACCAATGCCGGTATGGCAAAGGGTGCAGCTTTTGCCCGAGGTGCCGCCGAGATAATCGGCGCCGTGGCAGCTCTTGCACGGAGTCAGGTCATGCTCGTCCTTGCGCAGCCAGGCTACGTGTGAGGCGGCTCCGGCGGGATGGGTCCAGTCCGCAGAATGCGGGTAAGAGGCGTGGCACTTGGTACAGCTGGCTTTGGCGATGCCGCCCTGGAAATCCGCCCCATGACAGCCGGAGCAGCCGCTCAGGTTATAGCCCTGGGACTTGAGCTGGACGCCATGGAACTGCGATGATGATTTTTCATACTTGAAAGCCGTTTCGTGAGGATAGGCCGTGTGGCAGGCGGTGCAGGCCTGCTTGCCATCCCCGCCCTGCAGCGTTGCGCCATGGCAAGCCTTACACTCATCCAGCTTGAAGCTGCGCACGGCGAGCCAGGCTCCATGCGAAGTGCTGCCAGAGCCCTCGGCCCAGCTGTCTCGGTGCGGATAAGAGGCATGGCAGGTGTAGCAGGACTGCTTATTGCCACCGCCGCTGTAGTCGCTGCCGTGGCATGGCTGGCAGCTGTTCAAGTTCCAGCCGGCATTTTTCGCCCAGGCGCCATGAAAGGAGGCGGAGCTGCTCTGCATCCACCCCGTGGCGTGCGGATAAAGGGCATGGCAGCTGGAGCAGGGCTTTTTGCCTTCGCTGTTCTGCAAATCCTCACCGTGACATGGGGTGCAACTCGTGGTTGCAAAGCCGGCCTTGGCCAGGTAGCTGCCGTGGAACCGGCTGTGCCCGACGGTGAGCCAATTCTCGCTGTGGGGATAAGTATCATGACACTTGAAGCAGGAAACCTTGGAGGTTCCTCCGGCGAGGTCCGCACCGTGGCAACTGGCGCAGGAGGCCATACCGGCGGACAGTACCTTTTGGCCATGGTCCGCCCGGCTCGAACTTGCCGAGGTGGTTTTTACCCAATTATCCGGATGCGAGTTGGAAGGCTGAGGCGTTTGATCTTTGGAGCATCCGGCCCACCAGATCGCAAGGAGAGAGAGCAGCAATGCAAGAATTGTTTTTTTCATTTTTTCTTCCCGATGGGCTCAGGTTATTTGGATGCGTGGCACTGGATGCAGATCGGCTCGCTGGCCGATTCGGCATGGCACACAGTGCAGCCATCCATGTCGGCGCGGGCGGCGCGTGCATGCGTCCCGCCGGTGGCGGGATTGGACCAGGCGGCGCTGGCATGCGAGCGCGGCATCACCATCTGGCTCTGATGGCAGGTGACACAGTAGCTCTGGTCGTCATGGCAAGTCAGGCATTGTTCCTTGTTACCCCGCGCCATCAAGCCGTGATTGTGGATGAAATTGAGGGGATGAGCTTTGCGGTCGAGATTCCCCCGTTTGTGACAAATCAAGCATTGATCGTCGGTGTGGCACTGCTTGCATTCGTCTTTTTCGGTCTGCATCCGAATGCCATGGGCTTTGGGCCAGTCGAGTGAGTGGGAAGCGGGCGCCAGCTTTTCCCCCTTGGCATGGCAGTCATAACAGTACCCCGGTTTGGCGAGGTCGTCATGACAGCCGGAGCAGGTGCTCATCTTGGGCAGATGCTTTGCTCCGACGGTCTCGCTGGCGGCGACGCCGGTATGGCAGGTGGTGCAGGTCACCTTGTCCGAGATGTGTTTGGCATGGGGAAATTTGGCAATATAGCCGCTGGTGCGCGGCTCGGGTTTGGCATGGTCGACATCGCTGTGGCAGAGGCTGCATTCGGCTTCGCGGTCGTGACAGGTATAGCAGCTCTCCATATTGGGCAGGAGATCGTCGGACGGCTGGAGGCTCTCGGCGACGGCGGTGTGGCAGTCTGTGCAGGCCGCGCCGACGCTCTCGCTATGCAGTTTGTGCGAAAACTTGAGTTCCGATTTCTGCGCCTCCGCGGTCAGGGTCTGGAGGAGGACCAGGGCAGAAAGCGCGGTAAGGCTGAACATTCTTTTCATGGAAGGGCTCCTCTGCGGCTACCAGCGGTAGGTGATATGGTTCAGAAAGCGCGAATCGTTTTCTTTCAAACGGTTGGTCAGCCACTGATATTCGCCGACAAAGTTCCAGCGGCCGAGGGAGTAGCTCAAGCGCGCGGCATTGGCGATTTGGTCGTCGTATTCGTATATGGTCTCGGTGCGGTATTTTGAATAATCGGCATACAATGAGGCGACCAGTTTGGGCAGGATCTCGTAGCCATAGTTGAAATAGGCGCTGATCTGGTCGCCGGTGTAGCCGGTTTCGTACATCATGCCGATGCTGCCGTCGTCGTTATTGAGAGAAAGCAGAATGCGGTCCGCCTGATCGGCGTCGAACATCAGGTGCTGATACTGGGCCTCGACGGCCAGACCCGGCGTAAGCGCATAGTCGGCGCCGGTGCGGATCTGCGAGTAGGGTTTGACTTCAAAGATGGTATAATAGGAGTTGGCGTAAACCTGCGGATTTTGCCGCTTGTATTCGATAAAAGTGGCCAGTTTTCCGTTCCAGGAACGGCTGGCGTTCAGCAGCAAACGATGGAGCCGCTCATTCTCGAGATCATAGTGGGACTGGAGCCGCAGCTGCACATAAGGTACCAGGTTGCTCTCCAGATTGGCCCCGGTGATTTGCCAATAGGCGGCCTCGCTGTTGAATTTGCGCAAATAAAAGAGCTGGGCGGTGGAGGCGTAGACCTTCTTCACCTGAAACGCGCCCCCCACAACCGATGCATCCGCGAATTTCTGGATCTTGAAGGCACGGGAGGCGACACTCTCAACGCCGCCATAAAGCTGCAGCGAAAATCTTTGATCAAAGGCATAGCGGGCATTGAGGCCGTCGAGGGCGCCCAGGGCGGTGCCAGGATGGAGAAACTGCCGGCCGAAAGCCAGGTTCAGCTTGCCATCAAGCAAGTTTCTGGCCTCGAGCGTAAGAGCGAAGGCGCGGAAGCGCATATCATTATCGAGATCCTGGTTGGCATCGGTCAGAAAACGAAGATTGGAATTCAGGGCGAGGTGCCTGCAGGGGCTGACGGCAGTGAAATTGAGGTACTGGAAGAAACGGGTATGCACTTTGTCACTCTCGAAAGCATAGATCGAGTTGCGCGCGCTGCCATGGAAGGTGATGCCCTGAGCAGCGAGAGCACCGGCCATAAAAAACAGGAGGAGCAGCAGGAAGTGCAAACGGTTTTTCATGGTTCCTCGCGAGGTTGATTAAAAAATGGTTCAACTATACGAAATAACAAGACATTAGAAATGGTCCAATGCCACGAAAAAACATAAGGACTATGCAGCAAAAAAACAAGCAAATTGTGCGCATGTTGGGCGTTCTGCAGCATGAACCGTATTTTGCCTTGTTATTCAGGCGCTGCTTTCCTACATTGCAGCCTGGCCCGGGTTTCACTCGCCCATCGAGCAGGAGGCACCATGAGATCGGTCTTTCCTTTCCGGATTCTTGATCTTTCCCATCCCTTTGCAGCGGATATGCCGGTCTGGCCGGGGGATCCCCCCGTTTGGATCACCCCAACCGCAGGATATGAACGGGAGGGTTATCTCCTGAATGCCCTCTCTTGCGGTGAGCACAGTGGCACCCATTGCGGAGCACCTTGCCATTTTGTCACCGGCGGCACCAGCATGGACCGCTTCTCCGCGGAACAGCTTGTGGCTCCCCTGGTCAAGATCACCCGCCGGCTGCATCAGGACGATCTACTCACCGCTGCGGGCGTGACCGGTTGGGAAAAACGCTTCGGTCCGATCGCTGCTGATGCCGCAGTGGTGGTGGAGACCGGCTGGAGCAGCCGCTGGCCTGACGCGGCAGCTTATTTGGCCCGCGATGCCGGTGGCACCATGCACTTTCCGGGGATCAGTCTGGAGGCGATGCAGTTGCTGGTAGTGGAGCGCGGTGTGCGCATTGTGGGAATCGATACTCCCGGAGTGGATGGCGGTGCTTCGGCTGATTTTGCCGCCGGCACCCTCCTGGCGCACCATGGAGGCCTGCACCTGGAGAATCTGGCCCGCCTGGCGCAGGCGCCGCCAACGGGCGCCTGGCTGATCATCGGTGCCTTGGCCATCACAGGCGGCAGCGGCGCACCGGCAAGGCTGCTGGCCCTGACACCGCGGGCCTGAGAGGACAAAAAAACCTTCCGGAGGATGAGGCCGGAAGGTTTTTTTGCAGGCCATACTCAGGAAAATCGGTACGCCTTGAGGGTCTGGAGACTCTCGGTGACCACCACCTTGACAAAGCCGGTGACGGGGACCGAAAGCAGCATGCCGATGAGGCCGAAGAGGTTGCCGCCGATGATGCAGGTGACCAGGACCAGCGCCGGATGGAGGTGAACGCTGCTCGAGACCGAGAGCGGCTGGATACAAAGATCATCGGCCAGCTTGAGGCCGAGAAAGAGCAGCGCAACGTGCCCCCCGGCCGAGAGATCGCCGTTCTCCATGATGGCGATGATGATCGACGGAATGCCGCCGGCAAACGGGCCGACGTAGGGGATGAGATTGGCCAGGCCGGAGAACGGCCCGAGTAGAAAGAAATAGGGCACGCTCAGGGCACCCAGGCCGATCGTTGCGAGCGTGCCGATCGAAACCGCATCGATGAACTGGCCGCGTAAATAGTTGCCAAGTTGCTGGTCCATCTTGTGGATGAGATCGAGACTGAACTCGAAATAGCGGTTGGGGACCATCCGGATCAGTCCTTTCTTCCAGCTGCGCGCATCCTTGATAAAAAAGAACATGAGAAAGGGGATGGTGACCAGGGCGAGAACGATCTCGACCACATCCTTGACGAGGAAGTCGATGATCTTCTTGCCGAAAGAGGCCTTGAATTCCGCCAGTTTGACCTTGAGGTCGATATCGCCATATCCGAGCCAGCCCATCTTGGCTCGCACCACCTCCTGCAGCTTGGCGAGGGCAAGATCGGTCTTGGCTGAACTCTCGCCGCTGCCCATCGCGATCAGCTGGGCCTTGAGGGCTGGCACGAAGGTGAGCAGACTGATGATGAGCAGCAGGGTGATGGTCAGCAGGATGATCCCCGCCGCAGCGGTGCGTGAGATGCCGTGCGCTTCCATGCGCACTACCAGCGGATCGAGGATGTAGGCGAGTAGAATGGCGATGATCATCATCTGGGCGACGCCGCCCATGGCGAGCAGGATGATGATCAGCACCAGCACAAACAGGAGCAGCAGCATCTTGCGGGTACTGGGGTCGCGGAAGGAGATCATGCGTTCACCTCCTACTGCGGCGTCTGGCGCATCTGCTGCAGCGCCTCGTTGATGGCATAGGTGCGCTGGTTGGTCTGGCGCAGCCGCTCGCAAACCAGCCGCGAGAGGCCGAGGACGATCTTGATACCCAGCTGCGGATTGCGTTCGATCAGGCCATACAGATCGGGCTGGAAAAAGCCGAAAATGCGGCAGTGGGCGCGCGCCACGGCTGTCGCCGAGCGCGGCGCGGCATCGAGCAGCGCAATCTCGCCAAAGAATGAACCATCGCTGAATTCGGCCAGCTGCAGTTTGCCGGCTTCGGAGAGAATGGCCACCCGGCCGGTCTGGAGGATGTACATCCCCATCCCCGGTTCGTTCTCACGAAAAATGACCTCGTCGGGCTGGTATTCCCGCTGGTGCAGAATGCGCACCACCGCCGCCAGTTCCCGCCGTGTTAAATCCTGAAAGATCGGCATGGCCTTGAGGAGCTGGCTGATCTCCTCTTCATTCTGCTCGGGATGTTCTGCTGCTTTCTTGACGAACAAACCTTTCATGGGCATTCCCCATTCAGCTGCGTGAATCGACTGGACTCCCTTTGCGGGGCCGTCTGCAAGGCGCAGCGGGCCCCTCTTCAATCGAAATATAATGCAAATTGGCCAAAAATGAAATGATTTTTATTGTTGCGTCAAAAAGGCCAGAATAGCCCGCATCAACCGATCCCGCTCCGGCGCTGCGGCGAGGGTCTCGAAGGGGAATCCCATAGCGACTACAGCATGGCCTTTTTTAAAGGCTGTGGCGGCACTGAACTGGTTCTCGCTGTAGCGGAGAATGGTGCGGCTGCCGTTGACCGGATCAATGGCGTCGGGAGCCTCGGCGGCATAGATCTGTGAATCCGGCCGGGTGATGAACCGGAACGGGGTCCCGCGCGGCCAGAAGCGGTCATCCGCGCTGAAGAGGATCCCCTCGGTGGCGGCGTGATCGGCCGTCCAACGGTAATGCAAGCGCCGCTCGATGAACTGAACCAGAGAGTCGTCGGACTTTTTCCCGGCGCAAGGATCGCTGCCGATGTACGCCCCGCTGACGAAGAGCCCCCCCTTGCGGTTGAGCAGACTGTCGAGGGCCGCGCAGAGTCCTGGCGAGAAAGCGGCATACCGCGGGCCGCGCAGCGAATCGCCGGCGGCGGTAGGCCAGCGGGTCCGCTTTTGCTCCCCAAGGATCAGATCGACCAGCCTGAAGCGGCGCAGATCGACCCGCCCGCTGGTGAGGGCTTCATCGCTGCAGGAGACGAAGGAGCGGCCAGCGGCGCGGATCGAACGGCCATGAACCGCGGGAAAATCGAAGGTATTGCCGCAGATTGGCTTCGCCTCCCAGGCCGCAGCGCTGGCACCGTGACCGGGGGCATCATTGGTTCGGAAGGGGGAGTCGGTCTTCAGGTCGGTCTGGCTCCCGGTATACCCGATGCTGAAATGGTCGGCTACCCCCTGATCGAGGAAATCGGTGAATCCCGCGTACTCTGCCCCGTCGATCCAGGCAGGAGACGCGACCCGGTCAAATCCGTTGACCACCAGGACCGGCTCAGGGTCCTCCGGCAGCTGGCAGAGGGAGAGCACCTCGCTGGGAAAGCTCTCGCCGCCGGCATTGACCGCGGTCACCTTGAAACTGTAGAGCACCCGCGGCTTGATCGGCCGGACCACCAGGCGCGGCTGATCGACCGGTGTGCCGTTGTCAAAACCGCCGTTCTCCTGGCGCATGTAGACGATGTAATTCTGCGGCTCGGCCGACGGTTCGAGGGGATCGCTGACCGGCTGCCAGCTTAGGGTTGCCTCCCCCGGGCCGCTCAGCAGGGCCTGAAAATGGTCCACCGGCAGGGGCTGGACGGCGAAGGCGCTCTGGTTTTGAAAGGCGATAAATTTGAGCATCGCCTTGTAGATAGCGCGCGCGGTGTCAAAACGGAAACGCGGATCGAGGGCATACTTCATGTCCAGAAAATTCTGGTGTGAGAGCAACTCGAGCAGGGTGCAAGGGATCTGCGGGCGCCGAGACTCGCTGTAATCGCCGTCCATCAGCGGACGGCGGCTCCAGACCGGATCATACAGCCGACGCAGATCCTCAACAAGCTGGGTCTGCAGCACATCGGCGAAATCGCGGTTGGCCATGCGCGATACCCCGTCCGGAAAGCTGAACGTCGAATCCGCGGATTGATAGCTGTAAATGCTCAGGGTGCCAATGGTGGTGTCGTTGCGGGTAATTCCGGCATCGGTATGAAAGGCAAAGCTGAGGTCAAAAGGGATGCCGCGGCCGGGATCGTGGCGGCTCTTCTTCGGCCCGAAGGGATCGCCGTAGAGATAGTTGGCGTACTCGCTGCGACTGTTATAGTCATCTCGATAATCATCGCGGCCATCGTTGAGATTGTAGATCAGGGTGTCGGGAAAGCCGGCGAACTGAAGATAGTACTTGCTCCCCTCGGCGAAACGGGGCTTGCCGCTGACCGCCCCATTGCGCAGGATGTCGCCCATGCCGCCGCCGAAACGGACGCCATCGGCGCTGACCAGACGGCCGGGGGTGTGGCCCCGGTTGCTCAGCTCGACGCTGCCGCTGTCGGGATGGCAGCCCTTCAGGAAGCGGAAGGTGCCGAGATAGATCCATGTGGAGCCGCCGATCTGCTGATTGACCAGAAACTGCGTTGCGCCACCGGCATGGCGGACGGTATAGAGGGCATCATCGAGGTTGTCCGGAGAGGCATGCCAGGAGATGTAGACAGCATAATCGCCGTCGGCGGGGATCTCCGGCCGCCAAAAGGCGCAGCTCGTCCCGACGGTGTCGCTGGTGCAGAGACGATGGGTGCCTTGAAGGAAGGGATTGTGATTGACCTCGTAGGGTGGACGGCCGATGGCGAAGCCTTTCTCCGCGCCACAGTGCCACCCGGGTCCGGATTCGTGGTAGCCGGCGCCGGTGGATGCCGGGGTGTCGTTGTCAACGATCACCATACGGGTCTGGATGTCGCGCTCGCGCGGTGTAAAGACCACCGCTCCGGCATTCTCGAGCATTGGAATGAGATAAAAGGTGGTGAACGAGAAAGGGAGCAGATCCTCGACGGTCTCGAAAAGGCGCGGACGCTGCCATTCCCAACGGTCCGTCCCGGCATTGTAATACCAGCCGTGGCTGGGACGAACGTCGATGGTGCGATTCAGCAGTCCGAGGCTGGGTTGACTGGGGCGGCTGATGCGCCGCACCAGGGCCGCCGGTCGCGGCGTCTGCCGGGCCATACGGCTGCGGTCCCATTGACGGGCATTGCGGCGGTAGAGATTGGGGATAAGGGATTCGATCGGCTGGCCGAGCGTGTAGAGGGTGATGTTGTAACGGTCGTATTTCTTGCCGAGCAGCGCATGGAGCCGGGCATAGGTCGCTTTGACATTATCAGGCCGGAAGGCGGGATAGGAAAAGTTTTTGCTGAAAGTGACCGCGAGGGACTTTTCGCTGGACTTGAGGATGAGGGATTCGATGCGCACCCCGTTGGAGAGGGGCAGAGGCGATTTGGTCGCCGTGCACTCGGCAATCAGGGCTTCGATTTTTTTATGGACGTGAATGCTTTCCTTGTCCATTTTGCTGTAGTCGTAGGCGGGTTTGCGCAGAACTGCTTTCGGCGCACAGGCCAGGGCGAGCGCAATCAGGCCCGGCAGGATGAGGCGGAGGCACGGTTTCATTTAGACTCCCGGTTAGATGGTCACATGATAAAGAATTTCGCGCAATCCTCCAAGCAAAAAGTGCGGCGGCCGGAAAACGGGTAGGCGCCAGCGGGGGTGCAAGTTACGTCGGCGGCCGGAAACCGGGCGGGCGCTGAAGGATGTGCGCAAACCGGGCGCGCCGGAACGGCGCGAATAATACCGGGCCGCGAATGGTTACATGCTGTAGAGCGCGACCCTTAAATACGGAGGTGGTATGGATTACACCCTGCTGCAGCAACATCTTTTCGAACTCATCCGCCGCACTTCGGCCTTTCTGCCGCGCGATGTCGAGGTTGTGCTGGCCGATGCGCGCGGCCTGGAGGAGCCCGAATCGCGGGCCCGACTGGCTCTGGAGATGGTCGCCCTTGACATCGGCCTCGCACGGCAGCGCTCGGCGCCGATCTGCCAGGATACCGGCACCCTCACCTTTTACCTGCGCGTGCCGGTTGGCGCCGACCAGATCGCCATCCGCCAGGCCATCGAGGCGGCGGTGGTTGATGCGACCCGCCATGGCTATCTGCGGCAGAATTCGGTCGACAGCCTCACCGGCCGGAACAGCGGCAACAACCTGGGGCCCGGCAGCCCGGTCTGCCATTTCGAGCAGGGGCCCGGAGAGAACCTGGATATCCGCCTCATCCTCAAAGGGGGCGGCTGCGAGAATACCAGTGCGCAGTTCATGCTCCCCGCCACCTTTGACGGCGTGCGCTATAACCGCGATTTGCAAGGGGTTCATGCCTGCATTCTCCAGGCGGTGCTGCAGGCGCAGGGCCACGGCTGCGGACCGGGGTTTCTCGGGGTTTGCATCGGCGGCGATCGCGCCACAGGGTATGCCTATGCGAAAGAGCAGCTGCTGCGGCCGGTTGATGATGTTAACCCCGTGCCCGCGCTGGCGGACCTGGAGGCGCGCGTAGTGGCGGACGCCAACCGCCTCGGGATCGGCCCCATGGGCTTTGGCGGCCGCCTGACCCTCGGCGGCTGCAAGATCGGCAGCCGCAATCGCCTGCCTGCCTCCTTCTTTGTCAGCGTCGCCTATATGTGCTGGGCCTATCGCCGCCGCGGTCTGTTGCTGGATGCGCAGGGCACGTTGGTCGATTGGCTTTATCATGAAGCGGGCGAATTCGCCGCCGAACCCGCTGCGCCTGCGGAGATGGTCTTCGATCCGGCGCGGGTGCGGCGGCTGCAGGCGCCGCTGGATGAAGCGACGGTGCGTTCCCTAGCGGTCGGGGAGATCGTCCTGCTCAGCGGCACCCTGTTCACCGGTCGCGATGCCGTGCACAAGTATTTGCATGAAGGCGGCGAGCTCGAAATCTTGCGCGGCGGCATCATCTACCATTGCGGTCCGGTGGTGATCGAGGCCGGCGGGCGGCGCCAGGTAGTGGCCGCAGGGCCGACCAGCTCGATCCGCGAGGAACCCTATGCAGCGGAGATCATCGCAAAATACGGCCTCAAGGCGATCATCGGCAAGGGGGGCATGGGGGAGCGGACGCGTCAGGCCCTGGCGGCGCACGGAGCGGTCTATCTGCACGCCATCGGCGGAGCGGCGCAGATCTATGCCCGGTGCGTCGAAGAGGTGGTCAGCGTCCATCTCGAAGAACTGGGCAGCCCCGAAGCGGTCTGGGAGTTGCGGGTGCGGGATTTCCCTGCGGTGGTGACCATCGATGCGCACGGCCGTTCGCTGCACCAGGAGGTGTTGGCCGCTTCGGGAGAGCGACTGCAGGCGTTGATGACACAATAATCGCGGAACCCGGCGCAAAAAAAACGCCCGGAGGAGGGGACTCCCGGGCGTTTCTGTTTTTTGGCAGCTTCTCAGAGCCGGCTGAAAAAGGGCAGCAGCGAGAGCGCCAGGCCGAGGAAAAATTTGGAGATGCGCAGGAGCCGTTCGTCGCCGGTGATGAAGAGGAACTCCTTGGCAAATGCGGCGTGGATCACCAAAAAAAGCCCTAAGCCGCTGCTGATCAACTGCCAAAAGTAGATGGGTTGATCTCCCATGGCTGCTTCTCCTGACGAAGCCGAAAATGATGAGGGAGACTCCAAAGCCGGGGGGGGGACGGCCATGGAGTGAGCACAGTTAGAGGAGGCGATGTAGCTTCAGAAACAGCTTGGTTAAATATAAAAGCCATGCTATTGGAAGTCAAGTATTTTCTTCACAGGTAGCAACTTTTTTTTAGGTCGGCAAAAGTTGCCGTTAAACGCAGAAAATACTTGACAAATTCCACAAGATGTAGTATTTTTAACTAAATAGTTGGTTAAACCAAATGGTTAATTCAGCGGCGGGGAAAAGACTGCCGCTTTTGAACCCTTCGGGACGGCCGTTGTTCCACACGTTCCACAGCGGGAGTGGATCCTTGCAGCAGGAGAACCATGAGCGACCGGGAAAATATGCGTGACCGGATCAAGCAGGCGGCCGCGGAAGTCTTCTCCGAGCGGGGTTTTGACGGGGCGCGTATGCAGGAAATTGCGGATCGCGCCGGCGCCAACAAGGCGATGATCTATTACTATTTCAACTCCAAGGAGGCGCTCTTCACCGCCATTTTTTCGGAAAACTTTACTAATCTTTTAAAACTGTTCAGCTCCATCCTCCAAGTTGAGGCGATCGATCCCAAGGTGGTGATCCCGCAACTGGTCCATCTGCACCTGGACTTTCTCAACCGGCATCCCGAGCTGCCGAGGATGATTGTCCGCGAGATTCACAGCGGCAACCCGGTGGTCGAGAAGCTGGTGCGGAGCAATTTCCGCCGCTTCAGCGGACCGTTGCAGGCCCTCAGGGACGAAATACCGGCAGCGATCCGAAACGGGCGACTCCGCAAGGTCGATCCGCTGCAAACGGTCTGGAATCTTGTAGCGCTCAATATTTTTGTCTTCATTGTGCAGCCGATCCTCGCAGCCGCCTTTCCCGAGGCCTTCTCCGACAAAGCCCGGATGCTGGCGGAGCGGGAGAAGGCCATCGTGGACCTCATGCTCTACGGTTTGATTCCGCGTCAGGAGGAGTGACATGTCATCTCCATCATGGATTCCCAGGCGATTTCCCATCCTCAGTCTGTTGCTGCTGGCGCTGGGAGGGGCGGCGGCAGCGCAGCAGAGTCTGCCGGAGTGTGTGCATGCAGCCCTCTCCAATAATCCGGGTTTGAAGGTGGCCGAAAGCGAGGCGGGGATCGCCGCTGCGGATGCCGACCAGGCGAAGGCGGCTCGGCTGCCTTCCCTCGATTTCAGCGGCAGCTATCGCCGCCAGAGCACCATCCCCGAACTGCATTTCGATGCGCCGCTGTTCCAGCAGTTCTTCCCGAAGGGTGGGATCAAGCTGGGTTCGCTGGACAACTCGGACCTGCGGTTGACGCTGAGTCAGCCCCTTTTCACCGGGTTCCGGCTAAGCGGCTCCAGGAGGGCCGCCGAGGCGATGGCCGGCGCCAAGGAGAGTGAACTCAAGCGTCAGCGTGGCGAGTTGATTTTCCGGGTTGAATCGGCCTATGCCGCCCTGCTGCAGGCGCAAAAGGGGGCGGAGATCGCCCGCAGCGCCCGCGAGCAGATCGCCGCTCATCTGCGTGACGTCGAGGTGATGGTCGAACAGGGGCTGGCCCGCCGCGACGAGCGGCTGCGCGTTGAGGTCAAGGCCTCGGAAGCCGATCTGGCGCTGCTGCAGGCCGAAAACGGCGTCGCTTTGGCGGCGGCCGCACTCGAGAACCTCCTGGCGGCTCCCCTGCCGGCTGGAACCGGCCTGACGGCGATGGGCCCCGGCCATATCGAACCGGGCACGCTTGAGGCGTCACTGCAACTGGCCGCAGCCAACCGGGAAGAACTGGCGAGCCTGGCCAGGGCCCATCAGGCTGCCGATGCCGGCCGCAAGATAGCCAGGGGAGGGCGTCTTCCCGCACTCGCCGGTTTTGCCAGCTACGGTTATGGCAAACCCGGCCTCGACATGATCCGCAATGAGTGGATGGACTACTGGCTGGTCGGAGTCGGCGCCGAATGGAATCTTTGGAACGGCGGGCGGACGGTCTCCAGGATCGAGCAGGCCGAACTGCGGCTGAAGGGGATCGCCGAGAGCGAGCGCCAGCTGCGGGAGGCGATCGCGCTCGATGTCAAGCAGGCTCATCTGCGCCTCAATGAGGCGTCCAAACGGCTGGAGGTGGCTGGACGGATGGCCGAACAGGCGCGGGCCAGCTTCGCGGTGACCGAGAAGCAGTATCAGCAGGGTCAGGCGTCGAACACCGATTACTTTGATGCACAATCCGAGCTGACCCGGGCCCTGCTGCAGCAGAGCGGTGCGGAGATCGAATCGGATCTGGCGCGCGCCAACTGGCGCCGCGCTGTGGGCCTCGGCGAAAAGGAGTACTCTCAATTCTGAAAGAGGAGTCTATGAAAGTCTTATCCCAGGTCGTGTTCGTCATCGCCGTTCTGATGCTCTTCAGCGGCTGCGGCAAAAAGGAGAGCGGCGTCATCACCGGCTCGGGAACGCTGGAGGCGACCGAGGTCCTGGTCAGCGCCAAATCGGGCGGCACTCTGACCGCCCTGCTGGTCGACGAGGGGGCATCGGTCTTAGCCGGGCAGCTCATCGCCGCCATCGACAGCGAAAAGATCGTCCTGCAGCAACAGCAGGCTCTGGCCGCGCTGGAGGAACTGCGGCTCAACCGCATCAACGCCTCTCGCCTCACCCGCACCGCCGGAGAGAACCTCGACAACCTCACCCGGAAGAGCCAGCGCATCGCAGTGCTGCTCGAGGATGGCAGTGCAACACAGCAGCAGTTCGATGATCTCGAGACCGCGCGCAAGGCGGCCGAGGCGCAATTCGAGAACGGGCGTACCAGTCTGGCCGCTCTCGACGCCAAGGAAGCGCAGCTCAAGGCGCAGATCGGGCTCATCGGCAGCCAGTTGCGCGACAGCCGCGTGACCGCGCCGATCAGCGGCGTCGTCATCGACACCTATATGGAAGCGGGCGAGGTGGCACGCCCGCTTGCGCCGGTGGTCACCCTGGCCGACCTGACGCGGATGTACGTCCGTATTTACCTCAAGGATAAGGATATCACGCGCATCCGGCTCAACGGCCCGGCGCAGCTCACCCTCTCCGGCTATCCCGGCAAGACCTTCCCCGGCCGGATCGTCTGGATCGCCGACAAGGCCGAGTTCACGCCCAAGAATGTGCAGACGCGCGAGGCGCGCTCCGATCTGGTCTATGCGGTCAAGGTGGCGGTGGACAACCCCGACGGCATCCTCAAAATCGGCATGCCAGCCGACGTGACCCTGCTCTGAGGGCTCGCCCGATGGCGTACGATATTCAAGTCTCCGGCCTGCGCAAGTCCTTCGGCGCGGTGACGGCCCTGGACCGACTCGGCCTGACCGTCCAGCCGGGGGAGATGCTCGGCCTGATCGGGCCCGACGGCGCCGGCAAGACCACCACTCTGCGCATCCTTTGCGGTCTACTCTTCGCCGACGCCGGCGACGTCCGCGTCGGCGGCCTTGACCCGCGCCGGGCGCCCCGCGAGGTGCGTCGCTTCCTCGGCTATATGCCGCAGCGCTTCTCGCTCTACCCGGATCTTACAGTTGCGGAAAACCTGCGCTTTTTCGCGGATCTCTTCCAGGTGCCCAAGGGAGAGCGCGAACGCCGCATGACCGAGCTACTGCACTTCAGCCGGCTCGCTCCCTTCACCAGCCGTCTCGCCGCCCGTCTCTCGGGGGGAATGAAACAAAAGCTCGCCCTCTCCTGCACCCTGATCCACACGCCCAGGATCCTGATGCTGGACGAGCCGACCACGGGCGTCGACCCGGTCTCCCGGCGGGAGTTCTGGGAGATCCTCGGCACCCTGAACCAGGAGGGTGTGACCATTCTCGTGACCACTCCGTACATGGATGAAGCGGCGCGCTGCGACCGGGTGGCGTTTATTCACAAGGGGCGGCTGCTCACCGTCGAGCGCCCGGAGGCCATCCCGGGGCTCTACACCAAGAAACTCTTCGAGGTGGTCACGCCGGATAATCTCGTGGCGGCGCGCCTCTTACGCGCCAGCGGGGCTTTCACAAGGGTCCAGGTCTTCGGCGACCGGATTCACCTCAGCGCCTCGGGGGATGACGAAACCTTGCAGCATCAGGTGACCGCGTTGCTGGAGGCGGCCGGCATCCGCGCCGATTCGGTCGCCCCGATTGCGGCGGGGATTGAGGACGTGTTTGTCGAATTGCTAAAGTGAGCAGTGCCATGACAGAAGCGTACTCCGTTCAGGTGGAGGGGATTTCGCGCCGTTTCGGCGATTTTGTTGCCGTCGACGGCATCAGCTTCAAGGTGCGCGAGGGCGAGATCTTTGGCTTCCTCGGCGCCAATGGCGCGGGCAAGACCACGACCATCCGTATGCTCTGCGGGCTGCTGCTGCCCTCCTCCGGCAGGGCCACGGTCGCGGGTTATGACATTTACTCGGAGACGGCGCAGATCAAGGCTACCATCGGTTACATGTCACAGAAATTCTCGCTCTACGACGATCTGACCGTCGCGCAGAACCTCGATTTCTACGGCGGGATCTACGGCCTCTCGCGGGAGGAACTCGGCCGGGCCATCACCTCCGCCATCGCCACGACCGATCTAAAGCAGCATCTGGGCAAGCTGACCCGCGATATTCCCACCGGCTGGAAGCAGCGTCTGGCCCTGACCTGTGCCATCCTCCACGAGCCCAGGATCCTCTTTCTCGACGAGCCCACCGGGGGTGTCGATCCGATCTCACGGCGGGAGTTTTGGGGGCTGATTTATGATCTGTCCGAAAGGGGGACCACTGTCTTCGTCACAACCCACTATATGGACGAGGCCGAATACTGCAACCGGCTGTCGATCATGCATGACGGCCGGATTATCGCCCTGGGCTCGCCGCGTGAGCTCAAGGAGCGCTACCGCAAATCGACCATCGAGGCGCTTTTTATCGATCTAGTGCGGCAAGAAAGCCGCAAAGCGGAGACCGTATGAGGGCGCGCATCCTGGCGATCGTCCGCAAGGAATTACTCCACATTTTGCGCGATCCGCGTAGCCTGGTCATCATCTTCCTTCTCCCGATCCTGATGGTGCTGCTCTATGGTCACGCGATCACCTTCGACATCCGCGACATCCGGCTGGGGCTGCTCGATGAGGACAAGAGCCCGGCAGCGCGTGATCTGGTGGAGGGTTTGATCAGTTCGAATTATTTTCAGTTGAGCGGCATCCTCGAACGCCGCGAAGCGATCGAGGAGGCCTTTCTCCACCGCCGGATGATTGCGGTGCTAATCATTCCGCGGGGATTTGGTGCCTCCTACGGGAGCCGGCCGCTGAGCGAGGTGCAGGTGATTCTCGACGGCTCCAACGCCAACACCGCGACCGTGGCGATGAATTATATTCGGGCCTATTTCGTCAACCGCTCACTGCAGGCCAATGCCCTGGTGCTGCAGCCGCCGATTGAGCTGCAGCCGCGTGTCTGGTACAATCCCGATCTCAAGAGCGTCAATTTTATCGTCCCCGGCTTGGTGGCGATCATCATGATGCTGATCTGCGCCCTGCTCACCTCGGTGACGGTGGCACGTGAACGCGAGACCGGGACGATGGAGCAGATCCTGGTTTCGCCGGTGCGCGCCCTGGAGATTATCGCCGGGAAAACCCTGCCGTACATCCTCCTGGCCTTTCTCGCCGGGTTGCTGGTGATTCTCTTCGCCTGGATCTGGTTCGGGGTCCCCTTCCGCGGCGAACCCCTGTGGCTGCTCTTCTATGCCCTGATCTTCATCTACACCTGTTTGAGCCTGGGGATTTTTATCTCAGCGCGCGTGCCCAATCAGCAGCTGGCCCTGATGTTCGCGATGGTCTCGACCTTTCTCCCCTCGATCCTGCTTTCGGGTTTTATCTTTCCGGTCGCCTCGATGCCGAGGCTGCTGCAATACCTCAGCTATATTGTCCCGGCCAAATACTTTCTCGTTATCATCCGCGGCCTCATGCTTAAGGGGGTGGAGGGCGCCCAGCTCTGGCAGCCGGCCCTCTTTTTGCTGGCTTTCGGGACCGTGCTGATCCTGATCAGCGTCAAGCGCTTCAAGATCAATCTGGAGGAGTAGCGGGTGATCAAGATCCTGCATATCATCAAGAAGGAGTTTATCCAGATCCGCCGCGACCGCAGCATGCTGGGCATCCTGTTTGTGGTACCGGTGGTGCAACTGTTGCTGCTCGGTTTCGTCATCTCCAGCGAGGTTCGCAACATCAGGACCGTCATTTGCGATCTCGATAATTCATCCGCGAGCCGTCGGATCGTCGAGCATATCCGTCAGTCGGGATATTTTAATGTGGCCTATTACGACCCGAGGCCGGGCCGAATGCAGGCGTACCTGGACCGCGGCCGTGCTGCGGTGGCGGTGGTAATTCCTGAGGATTTCAACGCCCGGCTGCAGCGGGGCGAGCGTACCGCCCTGCAAGTGCTGGTCGATGGCCAGGATTCCAACACCTCGACCATTGCCCTAGGGTACATCAACGGCATTCTGCAGCGTGATCTGACCGACCAGATCGAGGCGCGGTTGCAAACGAGCGAGGTTGCCGCGGAGGTTCATCTTGTCTCCCCCAATCTGCGCGTCTGGTACAACGAGGAACTCAAGAATTCGGACTATATGGTGCCGGGGATTGTGGTTTTTCTCCTCACCATGGTCACGACGCTGGTGAGCGCGATGGGGCTGGTGCGCGAGCGCGAGATCGGCACGATGGAGCAGCTGCTGGTGGCGCCCATCAAGAAGCACGAGCTGCTGATCGGCAAGCTGGTGCCCTTTGCGGTGCTCGGTCTGATCGAGCTGGCTTTCGGGCTGACAGTCGCGCGCATCGTTTATACGATTCCGCTGGCTGGACATCTCGGTTTGCTGATACTCTTCGCCCTGATTTATCTCTTCACCACCCTTGGACTGGGGTTGTTCATCTCCGCCTCCTCGGCGACGCAGCAGCAGGCGATGTTTCTGACCCTCTTTTTCCTGATGTTTTTCCTGCTGATGTCCGGTTTTCTCTTCCCGATCGAGAACATGCCGAGAGTGATGCAGATGATCAGCCTGGTCAATCCGATGCGCTATTTCGTGCTGGTCGTACGCGAGCTTTTAATCAAGGGGGCGGGGTTGCACCATCTCTACACCCAGGGTCTGGCGCTGCTGGTTTTTGGTGCAGTGATCTTTTCGTTTGCGGTGCTGCGGTTTCAGAGTCGTGTTAAATAGCGGCGGGATTTTGCGGCCGGGTTCTGAAAGAATTGGTTGGTTTTATCAAAAATATTTTGTAAAATTTAGCTTAAATCTGGATGACCATCGCCGGAGACGGGGCGCCGGCGTGGGGAGTGAAGGAGATGCCGGAGCTTCCGGAAGTAGAGACGATCTGCAGGAGTCTGGCCCCGCACATCACCGGCAAGCTGCTTGCCGGGGTGGAGGTAAGCGCGCCCAAATTGCGCCGTCCCTTGCCCTCTGCGACCGTCTTGCGTGGGCTTTCCAATCAGCGCATTCTCGCTCTGGAGCGGCGGGCCAAGTATCTGCTCTGGCATCTCGACGGCGGCGGGGTCCTCGTTATTCACCTCGGCATGAGCGGGCGGTTGAGCTATTGCAATCCGCCGCGGCCGGCTGAACCCCATACCCATGTTATTTTCCATTTTACGGACGGTGGTGAACTCCATTTTCGGGATCCGCGGCGGTTTGGCAGTCTGGACTATGCCGGGCCGGGCGAGGCGCTCGAAATGGCCTTCCTCAGGGATTTGGGGCTTGAGCCCCTTTCACCGGCCTTCACACCCGATTTTCTCCGGCAACGTTTGGCATCGACGCAGCGGACGGTCAAAACCTTGATAATGGATCAGCGGGTGGTGGTTGGCGTGGGTAACATCTACGCCAATGAGGCGCTTTTCCGCGCGGGCCTGCATCCGCAGCGGCGGGGGAACAGCCTGAGTGCGCAGGAGGGCGCGGCGCTGCATGCCGCGGTCGTCCAGGTCTTGCAGGAAGCGGTGGAGCGCGGCGGTACCACCCTGACCGATTTCCGCAATGCCGAGGGAGAGCCGGGTTTTTTTCAGCTTGATCTGGCCGTTTATGGCCGCCAGCAGCAGCCTTGCCCGCGCTGCGGCCGGGAGATCCTCCGCCTGGTCCAGGGGGGACGCAGCTCGTTTTTCTGTGAAACCTGTCAAAAATAAAGGTTCATTGGCCTATGGCCAAAATACTTTCCGACAAATTCTTTGAACAGCTGGGCGAGCGCACGATCTCGTTCTTCACCACGGTGTATGACATCGCTGTGCTTTTCATTCAGAGCATCAAGGCGCTGCCGTCGCTATGGTTCTACCGCCGTCAATTCCTCGAGCAGATCTATGCCTTCAGCGTCAAGACCCTGCCGATTGCGGCAGTGATCGCGGTCTTCATCGGTCTCGGGGCGACGGTGCAAAGCACCTATCAATCCTCCGAACTGCTCACTCGTGCAATCCTCGTCAATGTCATTTTCAAGACGACCATCCTCGAGCTCTGTCCGATCATCCTCTCCCTGGTGCTGGCCGGTAAACTGGGGGCCTCACTCGCCGCGGAGATTGGCAGCATGAAGATCTCCGAACAGATCGAGGCCCTTGAAACCATGTCGCTCGATCCCGTCGGTTTTTTAGTGGTACCGCGCATCGTCGCCGGCCTGCTGATGCTGCCGGTGATCACCATCTTCGCCAACGCCCTGGCGATCTTCAGCTCCTTCTTCGTTTCAGCGGTGGCCACCGACTGGATCTCGGCGCAGGAGTTCGGCAGCGGCATGCAGATGGACTTCAAGGCGTTCGAACTCTATTTTGGCAACCTGATCAAGCCGGCGGTGTACGGCGTCCTGATCGCCCTGGTGGGAAGCTATTTCGGGCTGCGAACCACCGGCGGCGCCAAAGGCGTCGGGACCGCCTCCACCAACGCCGTGGTGGTCTCGGCGGTTTTCATCGTCATCTTTGATTACTATCTGGGAAAACTTTTACTATGATCACCGTGCGCGGCGTCCACAAGAGCTTTGAGGAGAAGGAGGTGCTGACCGGCATCGATCTGGATATTCCGGATAATAATAACCTGGTCATCCTCGGCCCGAGCGGACAGGGTAAAACGGTCTTCATCAAGACTCTGGTGCGGTTGATCGAGCCGGACGCGGGCTCGATCGCCTATGATGGAGACGATATTCTCAAGATGAGCCGCAAGGAATGGCAGGCCTACCAGAATCACATCGCTTTCGTTTTTCAGAATTCGGCTCTATTCGATTTTCTCGATGTGCGCGAAAATCTGAGCCTCTTTTTGCGCATGCACAAGCGATTGAGCCCGTTTCAAATGTACAACGAGGTGAGCCGGGCGATCAATTTTGTCGGCTTGGGCGAGGATGTCCTCGACAAATTCCCCGAGGAGTTGAGCGGCGGCATGCGCAAGCGCGTCGCTATCGCCCGCGCCATGATCAAGCGCCCCAAATATATCTTTTATGATGAGCCCACCACCGGACTGGACCAGAACAATGCCGAGAAGGTGAGCGAACTCATCCTCATGCTCAAGAACGAGATTGCCGCCACCTCCATCATTGTGACCCATGACATCAAATTGATGCGCGATGTGGCCGACCGGGTTGCCCTCCTCCGGGAGGGAAATATCTCATTTACCGGCACCAAGGAAGAAATTTCGGCTGAAACCCTGGAGTTTTTATACGAGACACGAGGAGAATATGACCTATAAAAAGATGAGCTATATTTCCGGCGTGATCATTTTTTTCAGCGCCGTGATCCTGCTTTGGGCCATTCTGTGGCTCTCGGGCCAGCGGATCATCTCGTCGAGCGAGTACCGCGTGTTTTTTAAATTTTCGGATGTTGTCGGCTTGCGCGACCGCTCTCAGGTCTTCATGCGCGGCTATCGCATCGGCTGGACCAAGGGAGTGCGCTTCGAGGAGGATGGGGTGGTGGTGCGGGTCGATATCAAGGACCGCTTTCATATCCCGATCGATTCCAAGATTGAAATCAACACCCTCAACCTCATCGGCGAAAAGGCCATCACCATCGAGCCGGGTAAATCGCCGAAGGTGTTGCCGGCCGAGGGCCAGCTGGAAGGCCAGAACAAGGATATCATGATAGTCGCTAAAACCATGCTGATGGATCTTCGCAGCCGGATGGAGGGGGGTGAACTCGATCAGCGGATCAGGGAGGCCTCATCCTCTATCAAGACCATGAACGAGGTGCTCATCAAGGTCGATAAAAAGGTCGATGCCCTCGATGTCCCCATGTACAATCGCCAGATCGCCGAGATTGGCGAAGCCGCCCGAAGCATCCGGCTAGCGGGCTCGGAGGCGACCGAACTGGCCAAGGAGAGCCGGGGTAGCGTTAAGCAGGTTGAGGAGACCGCCGGCAAACTCTCCCTCCTCTCCGATCAGCTGACCGGGATCGCGACCCGGCTCAATAGCGGTGAGGGGTCAGCGGGCGAGCTGCTGCAGAATAAGGAATATGTCAAGAATCTCAATGCGACG
Organism: bacterium; assembly: GCA_035419245.1. NCBI lineage: Bacteria > bacterium. Next base: position 291,396 of record DAOLSP010000003.1, read on the forward strand.
GTGACCGAACTCAAACTCCTCATCGAGGATTTGAAGCAGAATCCGGACAAGTACATCAAGGTGTCGGTTTTCTAGAGTGTAACCGCCGGGCTGGTCCTTGCGACCGGCCCGGCGGCATCAACCTTTCTCCGTACCCTCTCGTCCCCACCCGGCTCTTGCAGTACGCTCTTCGTAACCTTTCGTCCCCAACCGGTTCGCGCCGGAACGCTCAGTCCCGACCCGCTTTCAGGCGAAACCGGATGTACTTGATCCGTTTCCCTTCCTTAATATGTCTCTGCTCGTAGGCAGTCTGAATTCCAGTCAGATCGGGATCGGATGGCCCGGAATAAAGGTCGGGAGTACTGGCCAGAACCTCCGCTTTACGCCTTGCCAGAATCCGCAAGGTGAAAGCGTAGAGGCCTTCATCATCGGTTTTCAGGTGGAGGAGGCCATCCGGTTGTAAGAGGAGTTGGTAGAGATCGAGGAACCGCGTGGAGGTGAGCCGCTTTTTATGCTTGCCGCCTGCTGGATGGGGATCCGGGAAGGTAATCCAGATCACAGCGATTTCTCCAGGTGCAAAATATTCGCCAAGCTGTTCGATGCTGGCGCGCACAAAGCCGGCATTGGTCAGGCCGAGCTCCAGGGCGCGGGTGGCGCCGACCCACAGGCGCGGACCCTTGATATCGATGCCGATAAAATTGCGCTCCGGATAGCGCTGGGCCAGCGCCAAGGTGTAATCGCCTTTGCCGCACGCCAGTTCGAGGGTGATGGGACGATCATTGTGAAAAAAATCGGAGTGCCAGTGACCCCGCAGGCTGCCGGGATCCTGGCGTACGTTCGCCAATCCTGGAAGGGCGGCGAAGCGGATGAGTTTTTGTTTGGCCATATCGGGGGAGTATTTACGAAGAATTCTCTTGCATTGCAAGGAGAAAAAAAGCAGGGTACCCAAGAAATCTTCATCCCACCCGCTGCTTTGCCCGCGGGCCCCGATTCAGGTTTTCACCGACCTACGCTCTCGGTCCCACCCGCTGCTTAGGCCGCAAGCCCCCATTTCCGGCTCTCACCCGCACCCGATTGCCTGAGGTCGCGGGTAAGAGCAGAGTGCCTATCTCAGCCGGCTTTGCGGGCGGCCAGGAAGTAAAAGATGATCAAGGCCAGTCCACCGAAAAGGAGCATACTGGCCAGGGTGAAGATGTCCTGGCCATCACCGTAGATCGTGCCGACCAAGGCACCAAGTCCAACGCCGCTCAGCACCAGACCCCATTTGAGCGAAGTGGGGGCATTCTCGCGAACGGGCTGGGCGAAGAGGGCCTGAAGGATCTCGGCCGTCACCCCTTTCTCGATCATCTGCCGCTTCAATTTGTTATCCGAGAGGATCTTCACCATTAAAACGACCATGGCAAATGCGCCCAGAGGGACCAATTCTTCCATCATAGGATTCTCCTTTCTTGGTTGAGGGATTTCATTTCGCTCTACCTTATCTGACAGGTCAGGGGGGAAAATGTTGCAGGAGAGCAATACCTTGTTGCAATTACCCGAGAATTTCTTATCTTATTATGTAGGTACCGCCTGTACAGGCGAGCCGAGGTCAGGGAACACCGGGTGTGGGCGAGAGGTGATGGCTGGCCCCGGGATGCACCGAGTGCAACATTTCAGCCGCTTGGCGGTCTAATCAGAGGGAATGGACACCCGAGACGATAAAACGCTGATCGAATCCATCCTCGCGGGCGACCAGGGCGATTTCGCCCTGCTGCTGGCGCGCTACCAGAAACTGGTCGTGCACCTGGTCGCGCGGATGATTCCCCGGGCATCAGACCGTGAGGACCTGTGCCAGGAGATTTTTCTGCGCATCTACCGCAGCCTCGGCGAATTCGAGCATAAATCCAAATTATCCACCTGGGTGGCTACAGTCGCCCACAATACCTGCATCAATTATCTGCAGAAGAAACGCCTGCCGCTCTACGAGGACCTGGCCGGGCCAGAATCCGACGAGAATGCCGAGGCAAGCCGCCGGCTCGAATGGGTCCCCGCGGCTGAGGCCTCACCGCTGGAGCATGTAGAAGCGCGGGATTTGCGTGCCACCCTCCAGCGCGAGATCGATGCTCTGCCGTTGACCTTCCGGGCGATCCTGACGCTCTTCCATCTGGAGGAGATGAGCTACAGCGAGATCGCCGAGGTGACCGCCCTCCCCGAGGGCACGGTTAAAAGTTATCTTTTTCGTGCGCGGCGTCTACTGCGAGACCGCCTCGCCGCGCAGTACCCTGTGGAGGCTTAATGAAGCAACATTTGAATGATGCTGAGCTGCAACTATACCTCGATGGCCGGCTCGAGGAGAGGGAAAAGCTCGACCATCTCCGCGGCTGTCCGCTCTGCCAGGAACGCCTCGATGGCTATGAGCCGCTCTTTGCAGCGCTCGCCGTTGAACCGGAATGGTCGCCGTCACCAGCCTTGACAGAAAAGGTGATGCGCAAGATCCGGAGGGAGAGCCTTGGGCCGCTCTCCGAGAACCTGCTCCACTCCCTGATTCTGATGGGCGGGATCATTGCCGCCTTTCGGATCGCCTTGCCCTTTCTGCATCCGCGAACCTATCTGACGGAGATGCGCGGACTTCGCCTGCCTGAGAGCGGTCTCTCCTGGGAGTGGTTCCGGCACCTGAACATTTTGCCCCAGCTGGAAGAATACTTCCGCGGGACCACCCTACCGATTAACAGCCTGGTTCTTTTGGGCGGAGCGCTCCTCCTGGTGCTGCTTCTGGACCAGCTTATCGCCCTGGCCCGTCGTCACGATCTGCCGCAGAGCCGCTGAACCCCCTTCGCCTCCAAGGGTGTCGGTTTCGAGCCCGGCCGGAATCTTCCCCGGCCGGGCTGTTTTTTTGAGGGCCGCGTGGGCGGGATCGAGAGCGAAGGGGGGGGACCGAGAGCAGGGCGCGTGGAAACCAGCTTTCGGCGGGTATCCAGGCACTGATATTTTCCTTGATTCTTACTCCAGGGTTTGATATACTTTTGAATTAAACCGGCGTTCCCATCAGGAGACGAGGCGATGAAGGCATTTTCCTATCTCACGGCAAAGGGCGAACCCTGCATCGGTATTGAAACAGGGGATGGTCTGCTCAATTTCACCCGCTTGTGGCACTATTTCAAGGAGATCAAGAATTTCCCCCAGGCCCCCGATTTGCCGTTCCTGCAGCTCATGGTCGAGCTCGACTATTTCTCCGGAGAGACCTTTGATCAAGTCCTTGCCGCGGTCCGGGAAGTTCGCAGCCTTGATGACCTGATCATCCGGGAGCCGTTCACCTGGCAGGTGCCGATGCAGCGGCCGACCAAAATTCTATGTCTGGGCCGCAATTACCGGGCCCACGCCGCCGAGCTGGACAACACGGTTCCCGAGTCGCCGATGTATTTCGCCAAGGTGCCTTCCTCTCTGCTTCCCCATCAGGGCGCCATCTGCATTCCGGCGGGGATCGGCCGGGTGGATCACGAACTGGAGCTGGCGTTGGTGATCGGCAAGCGCGGTGCCCGCATCCCAGCGGAGAAAGCCATGGAGCATGTGGCCGGCTATACCATTGCCAACGACGTCACCGCGCGTGAGATGCAGCGCGAAGAGCAGAAAAAGGGCAAACCCTGGACCCTGGCCAAGGGGATCGACACTTTTTGCCCCATCGGGCCCTGGCTGATCCCGGCGGACCTCCTTCCGGATCCCCATCGGCTGGCGATGGAATTGAAAGTGGATGGCGAGGTGCGGCAGAAGGGCAATACCGGCGAGATGGTCTATAAAATTCCCGAATTGATCGCCTATATTTCGCGCTATATGACCCTCGAGCCCGGGGATATCCTGCTGACCGGCACCCCTGAGGGCGTCAGTCCGCTCCAGCCCGGAAACCGGGTGGAGTGCTCGATCGAGGGACTCGGCACCCTCGAGAATCTCGTGATTTCCGGAAAGGGGGAGTGATGACCGGCGGATTCGCGCCCTATTCACCCAATTTCGGCCGGCTGAAGACGGTCCTGTTGGGCGGCAAGGCCGATCGCGTGCCTCTCATGGAACTGGGCATCGATGAGGGAGTCATGGGGCAGTTCATCGGGCGGCCCCTCCAGACCCTCGGGGACAAGATCGAGTTTTACCGCCTCGCTGGTTACGATTATATCAAGCTCGCTCCGGTGATCAACATGAATCCGGGCGCCGCGGTGCCGGAGAGTGGCTTCCGCCAGTCCGAGGCTACCGCGCTGGACCGCGCCCGCACCTGGGGGACCGAAAGCAAGGGGATCATTACCACCTGGGAGGAGTTCGAGCGCTTTCGGTGGGCGGAGGTGACCGATGCCGCGTTCCGCTGGTTCGACGAAGCGGAGCGCACCATGCCCGCGGAGATGCGGGTGATTGGTCAGTATGGCGACATTTTCACCTTCACCTGGGAATTCATGGGCTTCGAAACCTTCAGTTACGCCCTGGTCGAGAACCCCGAACTGGTGGCTGCCCTCTTCGATCGGATCGGTTCGATCATCTATGCCCTCTTTGAGCGCATGGCGCAGTACGAGGTGGTCGGGGGGCTTTTTTACAGCGACGATATCGCCTACTTTTCGGGGTTGATGATTTCGCCGGCCACCCTGCGCCGCTATCTTTTTCCGTGGATGCGCAAGATCGCGGCGCTCTGCCAGGCCCGGAATATGCCCTTCCTCTACCACAGCGACGGCAAGCTCTGGGAGGTGCTGGATGAGCTGATCGCGGTGGGCGTGACCACGCTGCAGCCGATCGAGCCCAAGGCGATGGAAATTCGCGAGGTGAAGCAGAAATATGGCGATCGTCTCGGCCTGGTCGGCAGCGTCGATATGGATCTGCTCGCGCGCGGCGATCCGGAGCGGATCCGGGAGACCGTGCGCGGTCTGATCGAGGATGTCGGCCGGCGTGGCGGCTATTGTGTCGGCTCGGGCAACAGCATACCCAACTATATTCCGCTGACCAATTATCGTGCCATGCTCGAGGCCACCTGGGCGTTCGGGCAACTCTCGACGCAGCCTTGAGACGGGCCGCCCATGTCGCTTTATCAACCCATCAAACGTCTCGTCAAGCACTCCGCGGTCTATGGTCTGGGTCATGTTCTCAGCCGCTCGGTTGGCTTTCTGCTGCTCCCGCTCTACACCAATATTTTTTCGACGGACGGATTCGGGGTTGCCGGGCTGGCAATGACCTGGCTGACCATCCTCACCTTGCTTTACAGTTACGGTCTGGATGCCGGATTTATGCGGTTTTACATTCTGGCCAGCCAGGAGCGGGAGCGCCGTGCCATTTTTACCACGGCGACGCTGGCCCTCTCGTGCACCAGTCTGATCTTTTCGCTGCTGCTTGGGCTCCTGGCTCCGCACCTGGTCACCCTCTTTTTCGGAGCTGGTGCGCGCGGCACCGGGATCGATCTGGTGCTGCTGATCCGCCTCCTGGCCGGGATCCTCTTTTGTGACACCGCGGCTTTTATTCCGCTGCTGCTGCTGCGTGCGGAGGAAAAGTCGTGGCTCTACGTTCTCATAAAGGTGGGTTCGGCTCTCGTCCTGCTGGCGGCCAATCTGTACTGTATCCTTGCCGCCGGGATGGGTGTTGAGGGCATCTTCATCGCCAATCTCGTTTCCTCCGCCCTGACCCTGGCTGCTGCTTTGGGGGTGTTGCTGCACAGCGGCGCGGGGCGCCTCTCCCGCGACTGGCTGAAGCAGCTGCTGCGCTTCGGACTGCCCTTTTTGCCGACGGGATTAGCCATCGCCCTGCTCGACAGCGCCGACCGTCTGATGCTGGAACGGCTCGATTCGGTGGCCGCCGCTGGTCTTTACAATGCAGGCGCCAAGGTGGGAATGATCATGGGCCTGCTGGTGGCCGCGTTCCGTTTCGCCTGGCAGCCCTATTTTCTCGCTACTTCCCGCGAAAACGAAGCCAAAAAGATCTTCAGCCGCATCCTCACCTGGATGCTCGCTGCCTGTCTCGCCCTTTTTCTGCTGATGAGCCTTTTTGTCGATGAGCTGCTGAGGTTGCGCATTGACGGTTATACCTTTTTCGGATCGGCCTTTTGGGAGAGCAGCCGGGTGGTGCCGTTGATCATGCTCGCTTCGCTCTTTTATGCTCTCTACCTCATCTTCGAGGCGGCCCTCTACCTCGAGAAGAAGAGCGGCTTGATCGCTCTGGTCACTCTGGCCGGGGTGGCGGTAAACCTTGCCGTCAATTTCTGGCTCATCCCGCTTTATGGCCCCCTCGGATCGGCCTGGGCACGTGCGATCGCCTATGCCGGTATGGCCCTGGGCCTGTATGGATTTGCACAGCGTTACTACCCCATTCCCTATGAATGGCTGCGGATCCTGCGCTTGGTCCTTTGCAGCGCCGCGGTTTTCGGCCTGGCAATGCTGCCAGCGCTGCGCAGCTCGACGGTTTTGCGAGCGTTCCTCCTCGCCTCCTGGCCCCTGCTGCTCTGGGGCAGCGGCTTCTTTCGCAGCAGCGCCGGGGAAAAATCCGGGTTTTTGTCGCAAAAATTGCGTAAGTTGGTAGCAGACCGGCGTGCCGGCTGAAATTCATGCAGGGATCGAGGAGGAGATGACCGACCAGGAAAAAGCCGCTCTGAAAGCCTTCTACCAGCAAGTCGGTGAGAAATACCCTGAGGAGGAGGAGGTCTATCACACCCTGCGCGGCCTGCTGCGGCGCGACTTTATTCTCGGCCGTCTGCGCGGTCTGCGCGGCACCCTGCTCGATGTCGGCTGCAATCGCGGCATGTACCTTGCAGCCTGGCAAGGCGGCCCCTCCTTCGGTCTAGATCTCAGCATGGGGGCCCTGCAGCGGTGTCCTGCGGAGCTCGCCGGACGGCTGATCCAGGGCGATGCGGAACGGCTCGACTGCTTCCGCGCCGGATCCTTTGACCATTTGCTCTGTAGCGAGGTCCTCGAGCATTGCCTGAACCCGAAGGCTATCTTTGCGGGAATGGCCCGGGTGCTGAAACCCGGCGGAGCGGCCCTGCTGACCACGCCGAATTACCGCGGACGGCGGCCGGAGTACCTTGAACTCGGCATTCTCAAAACCTACGGCGTAGAATGTTCGAGCGGCCCGGAATATTTCCACACCGCCTATCGCCCCGAGGAGCTCGAAGCCATGGCCCGGGAAGCGGGTCTTTTAGTGGTGGAGTCGGGCACTCTGGAGAAGGAAGTCAAGTATGCGGCCAAGCTGCCTGCCGCTCTGCTGCTGGCGGTGCGGCTCCTCAACCGGCTGCTCCGTTCAGAGCACCTTGGCCGCGCCAACGAGGCTTTTTTTCATACCTTCACCCTGGCCTGCTACCGTTTCAGCCGCGCGATCGGGCTGGAAAAAGTGCTCCTCCTCCTGGTCCGGGAAGGGGTGCGCTCCTACATCGTCATGAAAAAGCCGGCCTGAGGCCGGAGCCACACCCGGGAGAAGTCGATGCAGATCTATTTTGCTGCTTCCATCGCCGGCGGGCGCAGCTATCTGCCCACCTACCGGAGGATGGTGGATTTCCTCAAAGCGGGCGGCCATCGGGTGCTGACCGAGCATATCGTCGCGCAGGATGTCCTCCGCCAGGAGCAACCCTTCAGCGCGCGCCAGATCTTTGAGCGCGATGCCGCCTGGCTCGAGTCCTGTGACTGCGTGGTGGCCGAGATCTCTAATCCCTCGCTGGGGGTCGGCTATGAGATCTGCTATGCTCTGGATTGCAGCAAACCGCTCCTCTGCCTGCATGCACGCGGCCTTTTCATCTCGCGGATGATCACCGGGATCAGCCGGCCGGGCTTCTCGGTCGCCGACTATGGTGCGGAGGAGGAGTGGCAGCAGCGGATCACTGCCTTTTTGGGAGCCGTATCACGATAAGGGAGTGGGCCTGAGCCATGCCAAGGACGATTCTGCATCTGGACATGGACGCCTTTTTTGCGGCGGTTGAGCAAAGCGACCATCCCGAATGGCGCGGCAAACCGGTGGTGGTGGGCGCCGATCCCCGGGGAGGCCGGGGCCGCGGCGTGGTCTCGACCTGCAGCTATGAAGCGCGACGCTTCGGCATACATTCCGCCATGCCGATCTCGAAAGCCTGGAAGCTCAATCCCGGCGCCATCTACGTCCAGCCCCGCGGCCAGCGCTATGCCGAGGTTTCGCGCCAGGTGATGGAGATCCTCTCCCACTTTAGCCCCGATCTCGAGCAGATCAGCATCGATGAGGCCTTCCTCGACATCACGTCCACACAAAAACTCTTCGGCGGGGCCGAGGCCATGGCGAAGCGGATCAAGGCGGAGATCCGGAAGGAGACCAATCTGAGCTGCTCCATCGGCATCGCCCCCAGCAAGTTCGTCGCCAAGATCGCCTCCGATCTGCGCAAGCCCGATGGTTTGGTCCTTGTGCCGGAGGGCGAGGTAGAGCGCTTTCTCGCTCCGCTCGAGATTGCCCGGCTTTGGGGGTGCGGGCCCAAGACGGTGCCGCTGCTGCAGGCGATGGGGATTTTCACCATCGGGGATCTTGCTGCATGCGCCCAACTGGAGCTGATCAACAAGTTCGGCCAAGTGGGCCTCCATTTCTGGCGTCTGGCGCATGGCCTGGATGAGCGGCCGGTCAGCGACGACCATTCAGCCAAATCGATGAGCCGCGAGTCCACTTTTGCGGCGGATACCGGCGACGAGGAGGAGATGCGCCAGACACTCCTCAGCCTCTGCGATGATCTGGCGTACGATATGCGCCGCCATGAGGTGCGCGGGCGCACCATCACCCTCAAGATCCGGCTTGCTGATTTCAGCACCTTCACGCGTTCTCGCTCCCTCGAGACCGCCACCGACACCAGTGCCGAACTCTTCCATCATGCCAGCGAGCTATTCGCCAGTTTCAACCGCAAGGGCGCACGGATACGCCTGCTGGGGGTGGCGGTCTCACAGCTGCAGCAGGGTGAAGGCCAGATGGATCTCTTCACCCCGGAGGCCGCACGCAAGGATAAAGTCGACCGCATCATGGATGACGTGCGTAAAAAGTTCGGCACCCGGGCGATCAGCCGCGCCAGCCTCCTTCAGAACCGCCGTGATTCACAGTGGATCCGGGACGAGCCATGACGCTGACGGAACTGCAGCGTTATGCCTACCGGCTACGGGTGATGCGGCCGGGCGAGATGGCCAGCCGATTGTACCGCAACCTGGCTGCCCAAGGGTCGCGCCTGCGTGGCGGGGAAACCGGCCCCGACCTGGCGGCAATCCTTGTGGAATCGGAGTACACTCCCGAAGGTTTACTGGCCGCTGCGCGGCAGCGCCGGCCACTGCCGCTGCAGACCGCTCTGCCGACCGATCCTGGGGCCTGGTTTGCCGCCCGCTGGCCGGATGGCTACGCCGCCCTGATGACCGCCGCCGAGCGGGCGGCTGCAGGCCATTTCTCCCTGCTCTCGGCCGATTTCACTTTTGACGGTCCTGTCGACTGGCACTATGATCCCCTAACCCGGCGCTCCATGCCATTGAAACACTGGACGGCCATGCCCTATTGGCGCCCGGGCTTCTGCCCTGGGGTCCGGCAGATCTGGGAGCTGAACCGGCATCAACACTTCGTCACCCTCGGTCAGGCCTGGCTGTTGAGCCGCGACGAGCGCTGGACCCGGGCCCTCTTCGGGCAGTGGCACGCCTGGCTCGCGGCGAATCCCTGCGGCCGCGGCATCAACTGGACCAGCTCGCTCGAACTGGGTGTACGGCTCATTTCCTGGAGCTGGGCGTTGGAACTGGTGAAATCCGCCTCCGCCTGCACGGCCGGCTTTTACGAAAAACTCCTCATCTCGGTCCATCAGCACGCCGAGCACATCCGCCACCACCTCTCGCGCGGCTCCTCGGCCAACAACCATCTGCTCGGCGAGTGTGCGGGCCTGATCTGTGCCGCTCATTTTTTCCCTGAGCTGAACCATGCCCGGGCTTGGCTGGAGCAGGGATTGACCCTTTTCTGGCCGGAATTCCTCCGCCAGGTGCATGACGATGGCGTGATCAAGGAACAGAGCACCGGTTATCAGCGTTACCTTTATGAGTATGGCACGCTGGCGATCCGAGCAGCCGATGCGGCGGGCCGGCCGGTTCCTGCAGCGCTCCCGGAACGGCTGGAACGGATGGCCGAGTTCGTCGCGGCCCTGATAGATGGTGCCGGGCAGGTGCCGCCGATCGGCGATGGCGACGATGGCCAAGCGCTTCTGCTTGATCCGCGTCACCGGGATGCGGAGGGAATGAAGCCGACGCCCTGGCAGGACCTCCTCGGAGAGGCCGCCCTGCGCTTTGGACGGCCGGATTTTGCCGCCCGGTCGGCCGGTTTTTCGCCTGCTCTCTTCTGGCAATACGGCGCGGCGGCAGCCGGGTGCTTTCCGGAAGCGGCGGGCCCCCACCCGGAAGCGCTGCGCCTGTTCCCGGAGGGGGGGTATGCCGTATGGCAGCAGCGCGGCGGCGGCCTGACGCAGCGGGCGATTCTGGATGCCGGCCCTCTGGGACTTGATGCGATGGCGGCGCACGGTCATGCGGATGCCCTGAATTTCCTTCTCACCGCGGGCGGCCGGCCCCTGCTCATCGACAGCGGCACTTTTATTTACCGAGGCGAGGCCTGCTGGCGCGACTATTTCCGGGGCACTGCGGCTCACAACACGGTGCGTATCGATGGCCGGGATCAATCGCAGCCGCTCGGACCCTTCCAATGGGGCCGCCAGGCGCGGGCCCGTTTTCTGCCCCCGGAAGTTTCAGGCGGGCCGGCCATCCGCGCTGAACACGACGGCTATCGGCGGCTTGGTGTCGTCCACCGCCGGTTGGTCGCTTGGGACGAGGGCGCCTGGCAGGTGGTGGATGACCTGCTGGGCTGCGGGACGCTGCGGGCGGAGTTGTTCTGGCATCTCGCGCCCTGCGGCTGGCACTGGTCCGATACGGACCAGCTTGAAGCCTGTTATCCGGACTGCCGCCTCCTGATCCGGATCGCCGGGCCGGATTCTGTCCGTCTTGAGGTGGTCGAGGGTGTAGAATCGCCTCCGCAGGGCTGGTTTTCACCCCGGTTCGGGCAGAAGAATGCCAATCCTGTGCTCTGTGTCAACACATATGAACCACTCCCTGTGCATATTATCACTACAATTCGAGTCCTGTGCGAAGACGCACAGGCTTGAGGGAAAATAGGAGCCCATGACATCCAGGATCCGTAATGGAATCGGCGCGGTCTTATCCGGTTCAGCCCTCGCCCTGCTGTATCTGAACTGTGCGGCCTGGTTTGACATGCCCGGCAAGCCGGCTGTGTGGATTGTGGCCCTGGGCGGCGCTGCCGGCTTGACGGGCGCTTTGCTGATGCGCCTCCTCGATGAACCTAGAGAAAGCGCGAAACCGACACCGGTGGAACCGGTCGTACCCGGTGTGCCGTGGCAGGTGAACCGGTTATTCCTCTTCAATACGCTCCATCATGCCGCAGCCTTGACGGTGGCCGATCCCGAGCGGGCACGGACGGTCATCGAAAAACTGGCTGAGTATCTCCGCCTCGTTCATGAGTTGAATCACCATCCGGATACCCTGCTCAACCTCGAGATCCGTTGCGCCGGGATGTTTCTCGCCCTCGAACGCATGCGCTTCGGCGATCGGCTGCGCGTAACCGAAGCGGTGGCGGACGATTGTCTCGAGTACGCTGTTCCCAGCTTGATGCTGCAGCCGCTCGCAGCCTGGGCAGTACGCAGCGGAGTGGAGCTTGACGACAGGCCGGTGGAGGTGACGCTTAAGGCATGGCAAACCGGCAGGGAGATCCTGCTCGAGGTCCGGCACGACGGCCGGGGCATCAGCGATCCGGCGCGGCGGCAGCGGCTGCTGGACGAACTCGGTTTTCGCGAACTGGAGCGGTCGCTGCAGCAGCGATTTGGCGCCGATACGGCGCTTGAAGTTATGGCGAGTGAACCGACTGGAGAATGCGCGCGCATCCGTTTGAAATGGGAGGATGCAGCCGGCTGAACGCCGCCGCTGTGGTCTTTCCTTTCCGCACTTGCCGCCGCAAGCCAGTACTACAGGGATGCAGCCGTGAATCGCTTCCGCAGCAGGCATCATGTGAATCAACAGCAAAGTAAACAAGTGATGAGAAAGCACCTATCCGTACTATTCCTCGCTCTCCTGGTCAGCGGAGGGTATTTCACAGCCGCTTCAGCCCCGCCGGAGCGACTTCGCCTGAGTCTGATCCCCCTTGCCAATCCTGCCGTAGAGCCGGCGGCGGTCGACCGTTTCAATCGAACCATGAATGCCGCTCTGGCCTGGTTGCCGCGCCAGACCGGGGTGGAACTGGTGCCGGCGGACACCCTGGCCGCTCTTCTCGATGGGGCGATCAAGCCCGATTTTCCGGAACTCTATGAGCCGTTCAGCCTGGCGCGCGCCAATCTCGAACTCCAGCTGGATGGCGTCCTTTTTTGCCGCCTTGAGAGGCGCGCAGGCCGCATCGTCATCACCGCCCGGGCGATGGAATTCCCCTCGGGCGTACTGGCTGCGGAAAACGAGCAGCCCCTGCCGGCCGATACCGTGACGGTGGAGTCGCCATTGCTGACGTCCCTGATTCAGCGATTCGCCGTACGGGATTCCCTGACAGGCCATCCCTTTGGCGCTGGCGAGCAGGGATTGGTGCTGTTGACCGGCGATCTGACGCAGGAGGAGTACCGTTCGGCCTGCCAGCAGTTTTTTGCGGCCCTGCAATTCGATGAGAGCCAGCAGCCGCTGCGTGTGAAAATTCTCTCCAGGGAGAAGCTGCTGCCGCAGGCGCAGGAGATTTGCGGTGTGGCCCGCGACCTGAAGGCCGCCACCCAGGCCGCTTGGCTCTTCGATCTGCGTCCAGCGCCGGATGGCGCCCGGGTCCGCTTCGCCCAGGCCCTCACGGCACCGCCGCAGAAACCGGTCATGGAATGGACCCTGCCCGTATTTCCCCAGGTCGATGAACTCGCTTGTGTCGAGCTGCCGGCCGATTCAACAGCGGCCCACGAGATCAACGCTGCGCTCCTCGAAGCGCCACCGGATCCCCTGGCCGTGGTGACACAGGAGGCCTGGAATGCAACTCCTGCCCTTGCCTTCCGCGCGGCCTTACGGCTGCACCAGGGACTGGCAGGCACCGGAACCAGCCCGTCCCCGGCCCGGATGGCCGCGGGTGAGACGCTCTACAGGCTCGCTGCCGATGGAGCGGCGAGCAAGCCGCTGGAGGCCTGGTCCGCTCTCTATCTCGGAACTTTGCTGGCGCAGGAGAACAAGAGCGCGGAAGCCATCACTGCGCTGCAGGAGGCCGAGGCCCTCTTCGGCCCCATGGCCGATCCCTCCGGGCTGATTCTGAGCCGGCGCGAGCTGGCTGCGGTTTACACAGGGCAGCAGGCCTGGCAGCAGGCGCGGCAAACCCTCAACCGTCTGCTGAACATTCCGCCGGACAGTTTGACCCAGGCTCTGACCTGGCAAAAGGTCGCCCAACTCTACGAAAAGGAGGGACGGACCAACGAGTCGGTTCAGGCCTATCACCGTACCGCCAAAATCAATCTTGCCATCAAACGGCCCTATGAGGCTGCGATGGTCTATCAGCGCCTGGGTCAGATCATGCGCGAAACTGGGGATCTGGACCGCTCCGTCGCCTATCTGGACACTTTCCTGACGCAATCGCAGTCGCTCGCCAGCGAGCCCGCCCTGGCGCGTGCCTATTTCCAGATGGGGCTGACCCGGCTGGCGCGCAACGAACGCGAAATCGCGCTCTCCAATTTTCTCAAGGCCGGCGATTACCTCGAAATGCTTGGCGATCACAGCGGCCAAGCCAGGGCGGACCTCAACATTGGCGCTATCTACTGGCAACTCGGCGATACCCTCAAGGCGCGGCAGCGCTACTTCTCGGCCATCAACCAAGCCACAGCCGAGGGGGATTCGGTGATGGTGCTGATGAGCGCGGTCAATCTTGCCGACATTCATCTGACCCAGAAGAACTACAGCCAGGCCCAGACTTTTTTTGACCGTGCCCTCGCCATCGCCCAGCAGGCCAGGGACGCCCGCGAGCAGGCCAAGATTACCTACGCCAAGGGTCTCGCTTATCTCAAGGAGGGTCGGCTGCGGGCGGGGTATGCCCGGATCAAGGAGGCGATGGCCCTCGGCGGCGGCTCGGTCAACGGCGATGCCGCAAAGGAACAGGCCTTTCTGGACAAACTCTCCCTGCTGATCGGCGACATCGAAACCCTGCGCGGCGCCCCGCCGCCGCGTTACTGAGAGCGACCTGTCCGGGTGGCCGCTCGCCGCAACATCCCCGAGGCCGTCCGTGCTCTCACCGCGCGGGTCGATCGGGCCGTGCGCGAGTACCGGATGCTCCAGCCAGGCGACCGGCTCCTGGTTGCGGTCTCCGGCGGTGCGGACTCCATGGCTTTGCTTCAAATCCTTTCCAGCCGCATCACCCTCTATGCCGCCGGCTCGAGCCTGCGCGCGGTCTATGTTGATCTGGGATTCGGCGCCGCCGCCGAGGCGCGCTGCCAAACCATGCGCGACTATTGGCATAGTCTCGGGGTGAGCGGCCGCATCCTGCATACCACCATTGGCCCGCTCGCCCACAGCGAGGTCAACCGCGAAAATCCCTGTTTTCTTTGCTCCCGCATCCGCCGCAAGCACCTTTTCGCCACAGCGGAACGCTTCCAGTGCAACAAGATCGCCCTGGGCCACCACAAGGACGATCTCATCGAAACTCTGCTGCTCAACATGCTCTTTAACCGCGAGATCAGCACCAGCCCGCCGATGCTTTCCGTCCATGGAGGGCGCTACCACCTGATCCGGCCGCTGCTCTATGTCGAGGAGACCATGGTCAAGGCCTACGCGGCGGAGTGCCGGGTCCCGGTTTTCGGGCAGGAATGCCCGAGCGACGGCGCCTCTAAACGGCAGGAAATCAAGGAGTGGCTGGCAGCGCTCGAGCAGACACATCCCGGCTGCCGGGAGAATCTCTTCCAGGCGATGCGCCGAGTCAAGAAGGACTATCTGCTCTGAGCACGAGGCTCCGTGTTGAGCCAAGTCGTGCGGTTACGCCCCCGCTCTCGTCCCTACTTTGACGGACGCCGCATCGACGCGACACCCGCCCGGTCGTACAGCTTCCTCCTTGCAATTCCCGCTAAAAATGCGTACCTTGTAGCGCCGGTTACGTATCGGCACCGGTGCTCCGGTCATCCCTTACACCCTTCACCCCATCAAGGAAACCGCTGCGCATGCGGCTTAAGTTAAGCTATCCCTTTGACTGGCAGGGATTGGAGGACTTTTCCTACGACTACGATCCCGCCGGCGTGCCGCGTGTGGACTATGGGAGCGAGGGGTTGCGCTACAATCCGATTACCATCGCCCAATACGGTCTTTACTGCCTGCAGCAGTATGCTAAAGAGGCGAAGGAGGAGGACCGCGCCCGGGCCCTGGCCTGTGCCGAATGGCTGGCGGCCCATGCCAAACCCACCGGCTGTGGGCTGCTCGGCTGGATTTACGATTTCAGTCTGCCGTTTTACGGGCTGGAAGCGCCCTGGATTTCGGCGATGGCCCAAGGTGAGGCGGTCTCGTTGCTGGTCCGCTGTCATGGGCTCAAGCCGCGGAGTGATTTTCTCGAGATCGCGCGCTCGGCCATCCGGCTGCTCGATCTCCCGGTCGCCGAGGGCGGCACCCTCAGCCGGCTTGCCGACGGTTCGCCCTGGTTCGAGGAGTATCCGACCGAGCCGGCATCGCATGTCTTCAATGGTCACCTCTTCGCATTGCTCGGCGCCGCAGACTGGGCCGACTACACCGACTTGCCCGAGGCCTGGCAGCGGTATGAGAGCGGCCTGGCCAGCATCGAGAAGAACTGGCGTCTGTGGGACCGCGGCTTCTGGACCCGCTACGACCTGCACCCAACCAACCGGCTCGCATCGCGGATGTACCAGCGTGTCCATCTGCGGCTGATGCATCTGCTGGCCTTTCGTACCGGCCGGCCCCTTTTTTACCGTGTGGCGCGCCGCTGGCGGACAATGCTCTACGATCCCTGGTGCAATCTGCTCTGGCTGGCTTTCAAGTCGGGGGAGAAACTCCGGCTGCGGGGAGGCCCACGGTGAAACGGGTGTTGATGCTGGCCTATTATTTTCCACCGCTCGGGATGGGGGGGACACAGCGCTCGGCCAAATTTGCGCGATACCTGCCTGAATTCGGCTGGCAGGCGACGGTGTTGACCGTCAAGCCCATCGCCTACTGGGCGGAGGATGTCTCCCTTCTGGACGATCTGGCCGGGGTGGAGATTGTGCGCGCCGGGTCGTTTGATCCACAGCGGCTGCTGGCGCTCGCGCGCCGGAAAACCACCCCGGGCGCTCCGGTCAATGAACCGGCACAGCCCGCGGCGGCCTCCGGGGGCGCCTCCGGCGCGGGCGGCAGGGCGCGTGCTGTTGGCGGGAGCGGGATGCTCGCCTGGATCAACCGCCGGTTGCTGCCCTGGGTGCTGCTGCCCGACAGCAAGATACTGTGGAGCTGGCATGCGCGTCGCGCTGCCGCCGGGCTGCTCCGCTCCGGCGCCTGCAGCGCGATCTGGTCCACCTCGCCGCCCCACTCCACCCATCTCATCGCCCGGCGGCTGGCGCGGCGTTACCGCCTGCCCTGGATTGCTGATTTCCGCGACGCCTGGGCTGACAGCGTCGTCGTCCCGCAGCCGACCCCCTGGCACCGCCGCCGCCAGGCCGCCCTATTGCGCCGCGTGGCGCAGGACGCCGACCTGCTCATCGGCGTCACCCCCGGCATCGTCGCCGAACTCGAAGCCGCCGGCGGGGCCGGCAAGACTCGGCTGATGACCAATGGTTTCGACGCCGCCGATTTCCCGGATTCCGGCCCGCCGTATCGCGCCGGAGACCGGCTATCACCGGCAACCGCCCCCCCGGAGAGGCGCTTCGTGCTCTGTCACTGCGGTGCCATCAGCCGTTTCAGCGATCCCGCACCCCTGCTGGCCGCCCTGCGCCCGGAGGAGCCCAGCCGCCTTCATCTTCACTTTGTCGGCTTCGACGCCAGCGGGAGTTTCGCCGAACGCGTCCGCAGCCTGGGGCTAACGGAGAGGATCAGTTGGTCCGGCTACCTGCCGCATCGCCAGGCCCTGGCGGCGATGGCCGCCGCCGATGCCCTGGTGCTCATCGCCTGCGATGATCCACGCGCTAGGTTCATCCCGGGCAAAAGCTTTGAATATCTGGCCAGCCGTAAGCCCATCCTGCTGATCAGCAACGTGGCCGAGACCCTCGCACTGTTACAAGGCCAGCCGGGCGTCATCGCCTGCGCCCCGGACCAGCCCGAGGCCATCCGCGCCGCCCTCGCGCGCCTGCAGCAGGATCCCGAGCTCGCCCGCGCGGCCCTGCAGCGCGACTTGCGTTCCTTCGACCGCCGGGAACAGACCGCCCGGCTGGCCGCCCTGTTGGACGACTTGACCCAAACCTGATACCAGTCCTTCGATGAAAAAAATCCTGATGACCCTGACCGCCCTTCTGGCCGCCTATCTGACCGCCGCGGCGAGCGAATCCCCGCCCTTCACCTGGCCCACCGACGCCAGCCGGCTGCTGACCTCAACTTTCGGCGAGTACCGCGGCCACCGCTTCCATGCCGGCATGGATATCAAAACCTTCGGCCAGGTGGGATACAAGGCCCTGGCCGTCCGGCCGGGATTCGTCTCCCGCGTCCAGGTTTCTCCCTGGGGCTACGGCCGCGTTGTATTTCTTCTTCTCGATACCGGCGAAACGGCCGTCTATGGCCATCTGCAGAAATTCAACCCGGAGATCGCCCGCCGGGTCGCCGCGGAACAGGAGCGCACCGGACACTACGCGGTGGAACTGCGCTTTGCACCGGGCGAGATCCCGGTCGCCCAAGGGGAAATCGTCGGTTGGACCGGCCAAAGCGGCTCCGGGGCGCCCCATCTCCATTTCGAACTGCGCGATGCGGCGGAATCGCCCGTCAATCCCTTGCTCAAGGGCTTTGAGATCAAGGACACTTTGGCTCCGGCCGTCCGCAGGGTCATGGTCATCCCCCTCGACGCCGCCGCGCGCGTCGCCGGCGACCTCGAGCCGGTGGTCTACCTGCCCATCCCTGCTGAACAAGGCCGACTGCGGATCGAACGCACCATTCCGGTCTATGGACGCATCGGCTTCGCTGCCGAGTTCTTCGACCAGATCGACGGCGCCCAGAACCGCATGAATCTCTATCGCTATCGCCTTCTGATCGACGATAAGGAGGTCTTCGCTACTCGCTACGATACCTATCCCTACGAAATCGACCGCCAGGCCGACCTCGACCGCGAGTACCGAACGCTGGTGCGCGACAAGGCGTTGTTTCAGCGCTTTTTCCGCGAGGCCGGCAACACCCTGCCCTTTTATGCCAGCGAGGCCCTCTGGTATGGCGCCCTCGAATGCGATCCCGCCAGTATGGCCCACTCCTGGTTGACCAGCATCACCCGCGCCCTCGGTTTCTTCTGGGACCTCCCCGCCGGCGTGACCATCCTGGAGAAGGGGATCCATCTCTTCCGCATCGAGGCTCGGGATTTCAGCGGCAACTGCACGACGGTCGAAGGAAGGCTTCAGGCCGGACCACCTGAAGCGGTACGCCAGCCGGAAACCGGGGGCCTCGCGCTCGACAAGGCCGGCTATACCATCGATGCCGATTATTATGACGCCTACGTCCGTCTGACCGTCGCCGCTTCCCAGCCGGTCCGGCAGATCCCCGGGCTCCAGGCCACCTGGGGAGACGGCCACCAGGAGAACCTCCTCCTCGCACGCAGCGGCCGCGCGGGCTTCCGCAGCGGCCTGACGCTCTACCCGAACCACCCCGGCCCGGTGCGACTCCGGCTTTTCGATCCGGAGACCGGAGAGGGAAAAGTCCTCCACGAGGTGATGCTCCAGTACGTCACCGTGCGCGAGGGACGGGAGAAGATCTTCGTGACCCAGGACGGGCTGTGTGAACTCTTCTTCGACAAAGCGTCGTTGTTCAAATCGATTTCGGTCCGGGCGCGCACGCGCAACCGCGGCGCCGAAAAACTCCCGCTGGCCAGCAAGATCTATCAGATCGATCCCGTGGATGTCCCCTTGAGCGGAATGGTGACCGTGCGCATCCACGTCGAGGACACGATGCATCCGGAGCAGGTGGCGCTCTACCGGCGGGCGCCGGGCGGCGACTGGCAATATCTCGGCAGGGAGGCAGGCAGCGGCGGCAGCGTCGGTAGTCGCAGCCGCGAGCTGGGTGAGTTTGCTCTCATCCGCGATAGCGAGCCGCCCGCGATCACCGCGCTGCTGCCGGCGGAAGGGGCAAGAACCACGCGCACACCCCTACTGCAGGCGCGCGTGCACGACGCCCTCTCCGGCATTGGCGATGAGGAGCAGTACGAACTCCGCCTCGACGGTCGGCCGGTCATCGTCGAGTACGACCCCGAGGGGGAACGCCTCCTTCATCCGGTCGCAACACCGCTGCGTCCGGGCCGGCATACGCTCGAACTCACCGTAAGCGACCGCTGCGGCAACCGCGCAGGTAAAGCACAGAGCTTTTATGTCCGGTAACCGCCTGAGGGGCTGAGCCGTCGCGGCGACTGCCGGCCCCGAGGGCAGGAAATGACCTTGAAAAAGGGGCCAGGCCATGATTCCCATCCGTGATGAGAATGCCCGCAATCACTTTCCGGCGGTTACGCTGGGATTGATCGCGATCAATGTGATCGTCTTCATCCACCAGAGCCTGCTGCCCAGCATGCAAATGAACGAATTCATCGTGCAATACGGCGCTGTGCCGTATTACATAACCAGCGGCTCGCATCTCTCCACCATCCTCACCTCGATGTTCCTGCATGGAGGCTTTTTTCATATCGCCGGCAACATGTTGTACCTCTATATCTTCGGCGATAACATCGAATCGATGCTGGGGCCGATCCGTTATCTGTCCTTTTATCTGGTCTGCGGTTTCTTCGCCTTTGCGGCGCACTATGTTTTCGATATGCAGTCGATGACACCGATGATCGGCGCGAGTGGCGCCATCTCCGGGATCCTTGGCGCCTATGCCGTGCGCTTCCCGCGCGCCCGGGTCACCGTGCTGGTGCCGCTATTCCTCTGGATCTGGCGGATTTTTGAGATTCCCGCGGTCTATGTGCTGGGATTATGGTTTGTCATGCAATTGTTCAGCGGGGCGGTTGGCTCGGCCCAGAGCGGTGGCGTAGCCTGGCTGGCTCATGTGGGGGGATTTGTCGCGGGGGCGCTTATCATGTCCGCCTGGCAGCGGCGGCTCACTTAAAACGGAAGGCGGTATGGATTTTTTCACCCTCCTCTTCATCGCAGTCGGACTTTCCATGGATGCCCTGGCCGTCTCGATCTCGAGCGGCCTAACCATTCCCAGCGTCAACAGCTCCCATGGACTCAAGATCGCCTTTTCCTTCGGCTTCTTCCAGGCCCTGATGCCCATCCTCGGCTGGGTTGCCGGATCAAGCCTGCGCCGTTACATCGAAGGCGTCGACCACTGGATCGCCCTGGCCCTGCTCTCCCTGGTGGGGGTGCGGATGATCTACGAAGCCCTGACGGGGCACGATTCCGGCGATCCGCTCATCGCCACCGAACCCCGGGTACTGCTGCTGCTCTCGGTGGCCACCAGCATCGATGCCCTGGCCGTGGGCCTGAGTTTCTCCCTCCTGCATGTGCCGCTTTTTCCGGCGGTGCTGATCATTGGCGTCACCACTTTTCTCTTCTCGGGGGCGGGAGTCTATCTCGGCAAGATCGCCACGGCTCATCTCGGCCGGTTTGTTGAGATCCTCGGCGGCCTGATCCTCGTCGCCATCGGCGTCAAGATCCTCCTTGAACATCTGCAGCTCCTCCCTTAAAAAACCCCCAGCCATTTCAGCACGATGATGCCGGCGGAGATGGTAAAAATGCTGCCGAGCGTCGAGGCGAGAATGATATGCCCAGCCAGCCTGGCATTACTGCCCATGGCGTCGGCCATGGCATAGCTGGCGATAGCGGTGGGTGATGCGAAGAAAAAGAAGAGCACGCCCAATTCCTGTCCGCGAAAACCGGCGTAAACGGCGGCGGTGATGGTGATCAGCGGCAGTAGGAGGATCTTGAGAAACGCGGCCAACACGGAGAGGCGGAGATCCGCGCGGATGCCCTTGAAACTCAGGGTGCCGCCAATGCCGAGCAGAGCCAGGGGCAGGGTAAGGGAGGAGAGATAGGTGACGCTTTCGAGGATCATTCCCGGCAGCCGGATCTGCAGCAGCGAGAAGGGCACCGCCACCGCCGCAGCGAGGATGAGGGGATTGGTAAGAATCTGGCGGGTGACGGTCCAGCCGCTGATGGAACGCTCGCGCTTCTGTGTCAGCGAGAGGGCCAGCACAGCGAGGATGTTGTAGGGGGGCATAATCACCGCCAGCACCACCGCGGCTGGGGCGAGCACCTCCGGGCCATAGGCGCTGTTGAGCATGGCGAAACCCAGGATGGCAAAGTTGCCGCGAAAAGCCCCCTGGATGAAAGCGCCACGGTCGCGCCCAGCCCGGACCCACAGGATCCCCGCCAGCGTGCTGAGGGCGAAGGTGATCAGGATGAAGAGCCAGGCGAAGAGGATCTGGCGCCCGTCGAACAACTCCTGAAATCGCGTGGCCGAGATTTTGGTGAAGAGCAGCGCCGGCAGGGTGACGGTGAAAACCAGCCTCGAGGCGACCGCGTTGAAATGAGCGTCGATGACCCCGGCGCGCTGCAGCAACAGGCCCGCGAAGACCAGGATGAAGACCGGTGCGACAATGTTCGCGGCCTGGATAAAGATCGTCATCGGTGCGCCTCTTCTATGCGTGCATCCTGCCGCGCGCCAGCGAGGCGAAAATCCCGGCGAAGCAGAGCGCTGCGAAGCCTCCGAGCAGCAGGTGCATGGCGCCGAGAAACTGCCCCTGATTCTGCAGCGTGATCTGCGTGTGTCCGACGTAGAGGGCAATCACCATCGCCGCCATCCCCATACTGAACATCTGCCCGAGCATCCGCATCGTGCTGACCATCGCCGAGGCCAGGCCATAGTGGCGCCGCTCGACCGAGCCCATGATGGCATTGGTGTTGGGTGAGGAAAAGAGCCCGAAGCCGATGCCCAGGAGAAACAAGCTTGCCCCGATGAAGAGCAGCGGGGTGGCGGCTGTAACGGTCGCCAGCATCGCCAGTCCGATGCTCGACAGCGCCATTCCGGCTGAGGCGATCAGGCGCGGCTCGTAGCGGTCGGAGAGATAACCAGCAAGGGGCGAGAAGAGCGCCTGCATCACCGGCTGCGACATCATCACCAGCCCCGCTTGGCGCGGCTCCAGACCCTGGACATACTGCAGATAGAGACTGAGGATGAAGCCGACCGCAAAGGTTGCGCCGTAATTGATCAGGGCGGCGAGATTGGACAAAGCGAAGACGCGGTTATCACGCAGCAGTCGCACATCCATCAGCGGAAAAGCCCCGAGCGCTTCCCAGCGTAAAAAGAAGAAGAGCCCGATGAGGGATGCGGTCAGCGCGAGATAACCCTGGCGCCCAGGGAGGGCCGAGAGTCCATACATCAGGGCGATCACCGTCAGGGCGTAGAGCGCCGCCCCCCTCCAGTCGAAGCACTCGCCGGCGGCCTCGCGCCATTCCCGATCGAGATAGCGCCAGGTGAGCAGCAGCGCCAGCGCGCACAGCAGGGCGTTGATCCCGAAAATGGTGCGCCATCCCCAGGCCCCGACGATCCAACCGCCGATGGGCGGGCCGAGCGCCAGCCCGAGATAGACCGCGGCGATGTTCCAGCCGAGCACCCGGCCGCGCTGCCCGGGAGGAAAGACCGAGATGAGCATGGCAGTGGCGGTGCTGAAGACCATGCCGCCGCCGAAGCCCTGCACCACCCGGCCTACGATTAGCAGCGTTCCGCTGCGGGCGAGGGCCGCCCAAGCCGATCCAGCCAGGAAGATGAGCACCCCGAAACTGAAAACCCGCTTGCGGCCGCGGATGTCCGCCAGCCGCCCGAAGGGCAGCAAAAAGACCGCCGCCGCCATGAGATAGGAAGTGGCGATCCAGCTCAGCATCACGGCATCGAGACCCAGCTCGGCACCGATTCGGGGCAGCGCCAGATTGACGCCGGCGCCCATGAAAGGCGTACTGAACGAAGTGAGGATCGCCACCGCCAGGGTGGCGCGCTGTAGCGATGTGCCGGACATCATACCGCCGCGAAGGCGCCGAGGTGATACAGATCCTGCAGGGATTTGCGCATGGAGGGGTGCTCACGCTGCTGCAACTCCTCGCTGAGTTCCAGGGGGTCACCATAGTAACCGACGGCGATGGCCACCTGGGCGGTATACTCAGCAGCCGGGATATGGAGGGCGGAATAAACCCTCTCGCGATCGAAGCCGCCCATGGCATGGGCGAAGAGGCCGAGCTTGCGCGCCTGTAGCGCCAGGGCCAGCCAGGCCGCGCCTGCATCAAAAGGCCCCCATTCGAGCGTACGGCCTGAACTGCTGATCCGCCGCGCCAGGAGAAAGAGGAGCACCGGCGCCCGAGCGGCCCAGATCTGGTTGCCGGGGTGAAGGAGGTCGAGAAACCGAGCATGCTCCTGCGGGGTGACGGCCGCGAGAAAGAACCAGGGCTGGGAATTGGCGGCCGAAGGTGCCCAGCGCGCAGCTTCGAAAAGGGAGAGCAGATCGGCTTCGGCGACCGGCCGGGGCGAAAAGGCGCGCGGTGACCAGCGTTCCGGGAACTGGGGGTCGACGTGGGCTTCGGGAAGACGGGGTAGGTTCATGATTCGATTCCTTTGATTTTAAAAGATAAATATACGTGATTTCCGGTTCTTGCTCAATCATTTTTAATCGGGGCCGCCGCCCCGCCCGGCACGATGCACTTGCGGCACTCTACGGCGCCCATCCATACTCCGGCGCCCACCCGGCCGGCCGTGCATCAGACTTTTTGCTTGATTTTGACTCACCCGATTGGCTATATTTAACATGAAGGTGTACAGCACAGCGAACTGGAATGGGCCAGGTGATCTTGGCAAACGAACACACCAATTCACATCTGGCGGCGGCGATCCGGGAGGCGAAGAAAGGCCTCCGCCATAATCACGGCGGGCCATTCGGAGCAGTCATCGTCCATCGCAGCCGAATTATTGCGCGGGGGCACAATGAGGTTTTAAGGACCAATGATCCCACTGCGCATGCCGAGATCGTTGCGATCCGCAAGGCCTCGGCAAAACTTGGCCGCTTCGATCTTGGCGATTGTGAAATCTGGTCCACGTGCGAACCCTGTCCGATGTGTTTTGCCGCCATCCACTGGGCCAAGATACCTCTGCTCTATTATGGCTGCACCCATGATGATGCCGCGGCCATCGGCTTTGATGATGCTTTTATCTATGCGGTAATACGCGGTGAAACCAGTGAGAAGCGCCTGCGGCTCGTGCAGCATGGGCGGCCGGAGTGCCTTGAGCTTTTTAATGAATGGCGCAGCAAGCAGGACCGGCGAAGTTACTGAGAGGAAAGGAGAAAGCATGTTCTGCATCTTTTGTGAAATTGCGGCGAAGCGGATTCCGGCGCAGGTCATCTATGAAGATGAGCGATGCATGGCTTTCATGGACCTGATGCCCATCAATCCGGGCCATGTCCTGATCATCCCGAAAGAGCATGCTGCCAATATCTGGGAACTCCCGCCTGCCGCAGCACAAGCCTTGCTACCGGCCGCACAAAAAGTTGCAGCCGCACTGCGCAGCTCGGGCCTGCGCTGTGAGGGCGTCAATCTGCACATGGCGAATGGCGAAGTGGCCGGGCAGTCGGTATTTCATGCCCACCTGCACGTGGTGCCTCGCTTCGCCGGCGATGGCTTCGGTCTGAAATTTCCGCCGGGTTATGGCGCTGAAGCCGACAAGAACGAACTGGCTGCGGCGGCAGAGCAGATCCGCCAGGCTCTGGTCAAGGCCCGCTGATCCAGCTGCGATCGCTGTGGAGAGAAATAAAAAAGCCCCATTCCTGTTCAGGAACGGGGCTTTTTGTTTATGCGCGTTTAGTTGATTTCGATCTGGCGCGGTTTGACCTCTTCCACCTTGGGCAGAACGATGGTCAGGACACCATCCTTGTAATCCGCACGAATTGCATCGGATTTGACCCGGCTGGAGAGGCTGAAGGTGCGCTGAAAGGCGCCGAAGTGGCGTTCGGAACGGTAGATGTTCGCCTCTTTTTCTTCAACTTCCGATTTGCGCTCGCCCTTGATCGTCAAGAGGTTGTTCTCGACCGAGATCTTGAGGTCCTTTTTGTCCATGCCGGGAACATCGGCCTTGACCACGATCTCATCCGGATTTTCCCGCACATCCACGCGCGGCGACCAAACCATCGAATCTTCCTCGTAACGACTCCAGAACGGCCATCCCATGAAGGCTTCATCAAACCAGGGATTGCGCACCAGATTCTCACGATCACGTTTTACCAGAAACATAACGACCTCCTTTTGATGTATGTTAAGTGGATTGGTTGATCTTGAACGCTTTCGTTGACCTGTGTTACAAATGGCGTGCCAAATTTTAATGAAGGACTTAATAAATTGAAATTAATTAAATTAGAAACAGTTTCCGGTTTCCGCGTGAGTTCTGCCAGGACGACGACAATACTGACAAAAAGACAGACTATATCGGACAGGCTGACAAAATGGCAGATATGCTGTGGACTAGGGAGCGGGAATCCAAATGTTGGGTGAGCACGAGACTTTCGCCGAGGCGCGGGTTCGAGACCGGGTCGGCGTGAGAGGAGCGCAGGGAGGGAACGAGGGGAGCGCCGGGTGAGCGCGAGATTGTTGAAGGGGCGCGAATCGGCCTGCGCGCAGGCACTTTTTTGTTGGTTTTCGCCGGCCGTTTTGTTAAATTAATTATTAATAACGCAGACTTGTTTCCCTGAACCGCCGAAAATCCGGATCCGAACCGGCAGGAGACCCCTCCCCTTGATCAAGGAATTCATCGACATGCCGCGCCTCGAGCGCTGGATCGGCAAAGCCTTCGCCTTTCTGTCGCCCAATTCCTGGACCACCCTCTCCCTGCTGCTCGCCCTCGCCGCTTATGGCGCGGTGGTCCTTGGTTCGCCAGTCAGTGGGGCGCTTCTTTTCACTCTGAGCGGCTTTATGGATCTGGTGGACGGCAAAGTGGCGCGTCACACCCGACACGCCACCGGCCTCGGCGCCTTCTGGGATGGCACTGTCGACCGCTTCGTTGATGCCCTGATGATCCTCTGCCTCTTCCGACTGGACTTTCCGCCGGCGATTTTGCCCATGGAGATCCTGCTCTTCCTGCTCCTCTTTTGCACCCTGCTGCCGCCCTTCATCGTCGCCTATGCCAACCATCGCGGTGCGGTGCCCGATCCGACGGAAAAGGTGGTCTGGCGCTTCGCACTGCGGATTGAGTATCTCGTCTTCTTCATCGCCGCCATTCTGGTCAATCCCTTTTCCGCCGCCTGGAGCCTCGGCTTGGTCTATGCCGCCCTGGCGCTGATGGCTGCGACCGTCGTGCAATCGATCGTGCTGGTTTTCATCAAATCGCGGGACTATGCGTGAAGCGAGGATAGCGCGTTCGCCCGCTGGGGGTCCCCCCACGCGGTTTGCGGCGCGCCGGATCGACGTGTAAAATTGACATTGTCTTTCTCCTTGGAGAGTTTTATTTTGTGACGGGCCGCTCGAGCCCGGCCGCTGTGGCATCACTCCCAACCAGAGGCACGACATTGCGCTCCGGAACCGGTATCCTCTTGCTAATCGGCCTTTTGGCTACCCCCTTAACGGCCCAGAATGGAGCGCTGCAGATGCGCCTGAACGGCCTGATCCAGGAGCGCCTGCAGCAACTGCCCGCCGAGAACCAGCTCGCCACCCGCTACGGCGTCGAGCGGCTCTCGCCAGACCTTATGACCCTCTATGGCCGGCGCGGATTCCGGCCGATCTGGGTCAATGAAGCGGGCGTACGGAGCGAGGCCGATACCCTTCTCGCTCTGATCCGCAATGCCAGAGCGCATGGTCTGAATCCCGGCCGGTATCATCTGGCGGCGCTCACCGGCCTGCTCAGGAGCGGGCGCGATCGTCTCGCTTCCGCGCCGGTCGACCCGGTCCAGCTGACCGATCTCGAACTACTGCTCAGTGATGCTTATCTGGTTCTTGGCGTGCACCTGGCGGCGGGACAGTACAATCCCCACGAGGTGGATGCCGAGTGGTATCTCCATAAAAACGAGGCGGATCTGGTCACCCGCCTCAATGCTGCGGCCGAATCGGGCAACCTGCTCGAGGACCTGCGCCGTCTGCCGCCGCAAGAGGAGGACTACCGCCGCCTTGTGGAAGCTTATGGCTACTACCGCCAGCTCGCTGTCGAGGGCGGCTGGCCTTTCGTCGCCGAAGGCCGCAAACTGGAAAGGGGGATGTGGGACGAGCGGGTGATGCAGGTCCGCGCCCGGCTGCGTGCCACCGCCGATCTCAGCCTCAAACCGGCCCCGGTCGAAGGGACCTTCGACGCAGAGCTCGAACAGGCCGTGCGCCGCTTTCAACTGCGCCATGGGCTGGATCCCGACGGCAAGATCGGCAAGAGCACGCTGGCCGAAATGAATGTGCCAGTCGAAGCGCGGATTCGCCAGCTGGCCGTCAATCTGGAACGCTGGCGCTGGCTGCCACGCAATCCCGGACACCGCCACATCCGGGTCAATATCGCCGATTTCCAACTTCAACTCTTCGAGGCGGACACCGTGGCCTTGACAATGCGCGTGGTCGTCGGCAAGACCTACCGGCGCACCCCGGTCTTCAGCGATATGATGACCTATATGGTGGTCAATCCCTACTGGACGGTCCCTACCACCATTCTGCTCAACGACATTGTGCCCAAGGCAAGGCGGAATCCCGACTATCTTAAAAAGGAGCGGATCAGAGTCTACGAGGGATGGAGCGAAAATGCCCCGGAACTGGATCCAGCTGCCATAGACTGGAGCAAGGTTTCAAAGAATCGTCTGCCTTACCGCCTGCGTCAGGATCCGGGGCCCGGTAATTCACTGGGGACGATCAAATTCATGTTCCCCAATCAGTTCGATGTCTATCTTCACGACACGCCGCATCATGAACTATTCAGTCGCTCGACCCGGGCCTTCAGCTCCGGTTGTATCCGCATCGAAAAGCCGCTGCAGCTGGCCCTTTACCTCCTGGATGATCCGGCTTGGGACGAAGCCCGGCTGCGCCGCCTCATCGCCTCACGCGTCGAGACGGTCCTCAAGGTGCCCCGACCCATCCTGGTGATGCTGGTCTATATGACCGCATGGGTCGACGAAGACGGGATCGTGCAGTTCCGCCAGGATATCTATGAGCGCGATAAGGCGATCCCGGTAAGCCTCGATGCCGCGCCTGCTTTGGCGCAGCTGACAACGCCCTGATGCAGCGGATGGCGCGGCAGATGCCGCCCTTTTAAACGAAAAGGTCGCCCGATGGCAATCCCTAAACAACTCGTAACCGTTTTGCTGCTCTTCCTGATGACCGCTGCTCATGCCTTTTCGCCTGGAGCGGCTGGTTTCACCCTGCATTTTAAAAATGAAGTTACTTCCTTCACCTGGGCGCCCATCTTCCTTCTCCCCGGCGATGAAATTTCACTACGGGTTGAGGAGAACGCCGCGCATCATCACTTCGTTGTCCAGGTCGACAGCGGCACCCTGCGCTTCAAGGGATTGAACACCTGGCTGTATACAGCGCCGACAGCGCCGGGATTCCACCAGGGACAGATTATCAGCCTGGACCGCGCTGACACCATGCATCTGCAGATCTTCGTCATGGTACCGCGCAGCGTCATGAAGGGCGAAACGATGAACGGCTATCTCATCGGCCATTATCCCGCGGTCGCCTTGCGCGAACTCGATGTCTACCGCCCCCCCGCAGGTTTTATCAAGGTGACAGCGGCGGATCTGGAGCGCCGCCTCACCCCCCATTTCACCCTGGGCCAGTTCGTTTGCAAACAGCAGGGCGATTTCCCGAAATACATGGTCCTGCAGGAGCGGCTGCTTTTCAAACTGGAATACCTGCTGCAAAAGGTCAACGAGAAAGGCTACGCCTGCGAAACCTTTGCGGTCATGAGCGGCTATCGCACCCCAGCCTATAACCGCCACATTGGCAACCGCAAGTACAGTCAGCATTGTTACGGTGGCGCTGCGGATATCTATATCGATGCCGATCTCGATCAGATCATGGACGACCTCAACAAGGACGGTCGGCGGGATTACGCGGATGCCGGGGTGCTCCTGCAGGTGGCCGACTGGCTATCCCGGGCGGAGTGGTTCACGCCCTATGTCGGCGGACTGGCGCGGTATCGCGCCACCCGGCGCCATGGTCCTTTTGTGCATGTGGATGTGCGCGGTTTCAGTGCGCGCTGGGGGGACTGAGCGCTCCCGGACAATGAAAAAGCCCGCCTCTCCAGGGAGAGGCGGGCTTTTTTTTGGGCATTACGCCGATTCAGTTGATCTTGGGGATGCGCAGCTTTTGACCCGGATAGATCAGGTCCGGATTCTTGATCACTTCACGGTTGGCCTCAAAAATGACAGGGTATTTCATGGCATTGCCATAAAAGGCCTTGGCAATTTTGGACAGGCTGTCACCCGACTTGACTTCATAGTAGACCGTTTCTTCCGCTGGTGGAGCTTGCGGGGCAGTCAGATAGACGTCATTGACCTTGGCAACACCCTTGATATTGCCAGCAAGAAGGACCGCCTTTTCCTTGACGGCCTGGGAAGCGGCCTGGCCATAGAGATCGACCACGCCGTCATCGAACTTGACCTGCAGGTTGGTGATCTGGTTCGGCAGTTCGGTGTTGAGCAGATTGGTGATGGTCGTGGCTTCGTCCTCACCTTTGCCGAATAGGTTGGCGCCAACATTTTTAATGAAATCGATGAGTCCCATTATACTTCCTCCGGGTTAGGGTCAGGTACGGATTGCGTTGATTAACAAGGATGCCAATACCTTTTAAACAGCACGGCAGGGGAATTTCTTCCCGGCGCGTGATGAAATCGCCCGGCGCTGGGGTCTGGTGGTTCAGGGCATGGTGGTCATGCTCCTCAGGCGGCCAGGGTGAGCCAGAGGATGCCCCAAAGGAGGGTCAGGAGGGTGATGGGCACACCGGCGCGCAGGTATTCGCGGAAGGAGATCAGCACGCCGCGCTGGCGCGCCGACTCGGCGACGATGAGGTTGGCGACCGACCCGAGCAGGGTGAGGTTGCCCGCCAGGGTGGTGGCCATGGCCAGAGTGAGCCAGGAGAGCTCTGGCCGGGTGAAGTGGGGGATGAGGGGACGGAAGAGCAGCACCGCCGGCACATTCGAAACCAGATTGCTGAGCAGGGCGGAGGCGATCGCGAGCGGTGCGACGCCGCGGTCGGCGACCGGGGCGATCCAGCGAAAGATCCGCTCGCTCAATCCGGCCGCCTCGATGGAGCCGGTGACGACGAAGAGCCCGCTGAAAAAGACCAGCAGTGACCAGTCCATTTCGCGGAAGACGCGCTCCGGCTTGAGACGGCGGGTGATGAGCAGAAAGGCCGCGGCCGCCAGGGCCGAGAGCGGGATCGGCAGACCAGAGAGGAGATTGACCAGCATGAAGAGGACGGCGGCGCAGCCCTTGATGAGCAGGGCTTTATGCCAGACGACCGCCTCGAGAGGGGGCGGCATGAGCCGCCCTTTGCCGAATTCGCTGCGATAGAACAGCACCAGAACAATCCAGGCGATCACCAGTCCGACTGCCGCCACCGGCAGTAGCCGTGCCGAGAAGCGGGCATAGCTCAGCCCCGAGGCGATGCCGATGATCATGTTTTGCGGATTGCCGGTGATGGTGGCGGTCGAGCCGATGTTGGCGGCGGTGGCCAGTCCGATCAGGTAAGGCAGGGGATTGCGGCGCAAGGCCAGGGTGATCTCGAGCACCAGGGGGGTGAACATCAGCACGATGGTGTCATTGAGAAAGAGGGCGCTGAAGAGCCCCGACACCGCCATGATCCAGGCGAGGAGCTGCCGCGGCGAGCGCGCCCACTGCATCACGCGGCGGCCGGTGAGGCGAAAGAAGCCGGCCAACTGCAAATTGGCGATGATGATCATCATCGCCAGCAGCAGGACCAGGGTGTCGAGATCGAGGGCGGCATAGGCCTGGCGCAGCGGTATGGCACCGAGCAGCACCAGCAGGGTTGCGCCGCTCAGGGCGATGGTGGCGCGGTTCATGCGCAGCCGGGGCAAACGGCCGACCGCGACGCCGGTCAGGGTGATCACCAACAGGGTGACGATAAGCCCCAAGGGATAGTGCAGCATGGACGACTCCTCAAATAGCGTAGTAATGTACAGGTTTTGCCCCTCTCTTGCCACTATTTTATCATCACTCCGGACGGCAGCGGCGTATATTTTAATCTTGCTTATCAACTAAAATCATCGTAAAATTATTCTAAACCGGTCTGTTCGCAGAGGAACCTCGATGGTAACGCGTTCGCAGAAAATACGCCTCGGCCTTTTCCTCACTGTAGCCGCGATCGCCCTGATCGCCCTGCTGGTCGCCGTGCTGGCGCCGCGTTTCATTCAGAAACGGGAAACCTACAAAATCGGCTTCAGCGATGTCTCGCTGACCGGCCTGCTCGAGGGCGGGACGGTCAAGTACCACGGTCTGAATGTGGGCTTTGTCAGCCAAATTTATATCGATCCCGACAATATCCGCCGCGTTATCGTCGAGGTCAGCCTCGATCCGGCGACTCCGATCAAGCGCGACACTGAGGCGGAGATCACCTTTCTGGGCATCACCGGCCTCAAGGTGATCGAGTTGCATGCCGGCAGCGACACCTCGGCCTTCCTGCAGCCCGGTGCGTTCATCCGGACCGGCCGGTCGATCACCGACGAGATCACCGGCAAGGCGGAGGTGATCGCCGACAAGGCGGAACGGGTGCTCAACAATATCGCCCTGCTCACCGATGCCGCCAACCGCGCCAAAATGCTCACCCTCATCGACAACACCAACGCCGCTCTGGCCGAACTCAACGATATCCTGGCGAAGAACAATGCACCCTTCACCCACCTTATGGCCAACGGCGAGGCGATCTCCAGCGATCTGCAGGAGAGCGCGGCCTCGGCCAAATACGCCATAAAAAGCCTGCGCGGCTACGCCGAGTCCGATTCCGTGCGCGAGATCATCGGCAACCTCGCCCGCTTTTCGCGCACCATCAACGAGGCCGACCTGCTCAAGATCGTCCACGATCTCAATGTGACGCTCGACCGCACCAATTCCATACTCAAGGAGATGGGAAGGCGGTATACCGAGAGTGAGGCGGAGGTCACTGCGACGCTCAAGGCGACCCAGGAGACGCTGGACAACCTCAACGAGTTCTCGCGCCAGATCAGCGAAGACCCCTCGATCCTCTTGCGCGGCGGCAAGCCTAAAGGCATCCCGGATTACCAACTGGAGAAATGAGATGAGACGGATGCAAGGGATAGCGGTGCTGCTGGGTGCGCTGCTGCTGGTCCACTGCGGCAGCCGGACGACCCTGGTGCGCCGGTACTACCTCATCGAATCCGATGCCCGTGTCGATACCCGCCTGCTGGCGGTGCCCTCCCCCTTTCTGGTCAATGCTTATATCAGTCCGGTGCGGATCGCAGAGCCCTATGAAGGGCTGCGCATCGCCCACCGCAGCAACTCCAATGAGCTGGTCTATTACTATTACCATTACTGGGCCGAAAAACCCGCCCAAATGATCGTGGGAGTGGTGGAGACCGCTTTTGAGCAGGCGGCGATCTTTAAGAGCTGTACGCGCCAGAACCATACCGCCGCCGATGTGATGATTGTGACCGAGATCGATGCCCTGGAACGGGTTCTCGAGGCCAAAGCCGAATATGCCCGCATCTCCGGCCTCTTCCAGATGGTCTATCTGCCCACCAATACCGTCATGCTCAGCTATCCCTTCGAACGTCGCACCCGCCTGCGCAGCGACCGGAGCATGAATGGCTTCGCTGATGCGATCAGCCGGGCCCTCTTCGCCGAGGCGGAGGAGTTCATCTTCCGCGTTGCCGACTATTATCAGTATCCTCCGGAATAAACATGCTACGGATTTTGCTCATCGGCGACAGCCTCAGCCTGAATGGCATCCTGAGCCGGGAGGAGGCAGCTGAGGCCCTGACCGAGATCCGCCTGCGGCTCGAGCGCTGGCAGGGGGAGAAACTGCAGATCGATCTCTCCGGGCTTGAGCGCATCGACAGCGCCGGCGTAGCCGTTCTAGATCAGCTTCGCGCCGAGGTGCAGCAGCGCGGCGCGGCTATGGAACTGGTGCGCATTCCCGCGCAGGCGCAGGAGGCGATCAAGCTCTTTTCCAGTCTAGAAGCACCCGCCGTTGCACCCCTGGTGAAGGAGAGCTTTTTTTACCGCCTCGGCGATTCCGCTCTGAGCATCGCCCGCAGCGCCCGCACCATCCTCTACCTCATCGCCGATGCCGCTTTTTTTGCGGTAATCGGACTCTTCAACCGCAAGGGGATCCGCAAGGGCGAATTTGTCAATCAATGTATCCTGATCGGGGTCAATGCCCTGCCCATCGTCGCCCTGATCGCTTTTCTCATCGGTTTCATCATCGCCCTCCAATCGGCAGCCCAACTGCGGCAGTTCGGCGCAGCGATTTACGTCGCCGATCTCATCGCCATCTCTATGACCCGCGAGATGGGGCCGTTGATCACCGCCATTATCTTCGCCGGACGCAGCGGTTCGGCGATTGCCGCCGAGCTGGCAACCATGGTGGTCACCGAGGAGACCGACGCCCTGCGCTCGATGGCCCTCCATCCCACCCGGTACGTCGTCGTGCCCAAGATCTACGCCATCACCCTGACCATGCCCCTGCTCACCGTCCTGGCGATCATCATCGGCATCGGCGGTGCCATGGTCATCGGTTATACCTATTTGGGCATCGGCCCCAAGCCCTTTTACCAGGAGGTGATGACGGTCCTGTTTTTTCGCGACATTGTCACCGGACTGGTCAAGAGTCTGGTCTTCGCACTGATCATCGTGTTGGTCGGGGCCTATTACGGCTTTAGTGCCAAGGGCGGCTCCGAGGATGTCGGCCGGGTGACCACCGCAGCGGTTGTGGCCTCGATTTTCTGGGTGATCCTCGCCGACAGCATTCTCGGCCTGATCTTTTATTTCGGCCAGGGATTGGAGTACTGAGTGATGGCCCGCGAGATCGTCAAAGTGGATGGCCTGCATGCTGCCTATGAGGGCGAGGAGGTGCTGCGCGATGTCTCGCTCCGTGCCTTTGAGGGGGACGTGACGGTCATTCTCGGCGCCTCGGGGTGCGGTAAAACCACTCTGCTCAAACATCTCATCCGACTCTATCTGCCGGTCCGGGGGACGATCGAGATCTTTGGCGACGAGATCACCGCCATGGATGAGCCCGAGTTCGATGCCTTGCTGCAGCAGGTCGGTGTGCTCTTCCAGAACTCGGCTTTGCTCAACTCGATCAGCATCGCCGAGAATGTTGCCATCCCCCTCGAGCAGCACACCACCCTGCCGCCGGAACTGATTCAACGGCTGGTGCGTACCAAGCTGCGGCTGGTCGAAATGGAGGGCGCACTGAACAAGCTGCCGGCGGAACTCTCCGGCGGGATGCGCAAACGCGCCGCCCTGGCGCGGGCCATCATTCTCGATCCCCGCCTTCTCTTTTGCGACGAGCCCTCTGCGGGCCTCGACCCCATCACCAGCGCCGGTCTCGATTACCTGCTGCTCAAATTGCGCGACGAGCTGGGGATGAGCATGGTCATCGTCACCCACGTGGTATCAAGCATCAAGCGCATCGCCGACCGCTGCATTTTCCTTGACCACGGCCAAGTGCTTTTTTCCGGGACCTTGCAGGAGGCGGAACGCTCCGGCATCGAGAAGATCGAGCGTTTTTTCCGGGAGGGATGAGCCGGAGAGAGGTGCATAAAAAAAGCCCCGAATGGATCGGGGCTTTTTTTGTGTCGCGACTGCTGGCAAGGCCAGCCTGTATCGGGCGACGTGGTTCACGGAACAAGGCCCGGCTGCATTTTCCGGAGGTACAGGAGGTAGTAGAGCCCGGGGTCGGGAGCACGATCGTCGGCGGAACGGGCGCTGCAGCCGGGTCGTCAAATTTCAGAAAGATAGAACAAAACCGGGTTGCCGGCAGTCTGCATCCCGGCAGGATGAAGGTGCTGGCTGCTCTGCTGCGGAACCGCAGTGTTGGAAAGATAGATGACCTCGTCGTAGGGCATGGGATCGATATAGCAGTAAAAGGTGGCGGATTCGCCCGGCTGCAGGCAGTGGCCCGGAACGTCGGCGAATGCGCGCTGGTACTGCACCATCTGCCCCCCTTTGTAAAAGCAGATCAGCACCGAGGGATAGGCGATCAGGGCCCTCGAACTGTTACGGACCTGGCCCACGATTTTTTCGCCGGCGGCGTATCGCATCGTGCGCGTGCGCAGCACTTGGAGGCCCTCCTTGTTGAGCAGGGGTTTCATGCCCGTGCTGCTCTCATAGGAGATGCTGAAGGCGATACTGTCAAATTCGGTCCGGTGAAGAATGCTGGAAAAATAATTCTCTCTGCCGGGCCGCATGCCGCTCTGGCCGTAGGTGCCATAGTCTCCATACAGTTCCGCCGTTCCTGCCGCCAAACCGCGCCTGTAAAAATGGCATTCCAGCCGTACGTAATCGACCGGCTGCTTGCCGGTATAGAGCAGACGCGAGTAGCCCATCAGATAGGCATCCGAGTAGGTGTAAAGGCAGAAATCCCGGATGATAAATTCCGGCGTCACCTCCAGATCCCGGACCGAATAGGCGGGATGTTCGTCAGCAAGCAGCGGCCAGGCGCAGGCCAGTGACAACAGCAGCGCAGAAATGGACTTGCTCATGCTTTCCTCATTGAACCCGTACAACGGAACAGAACGCTGGTATGCTGCACTCTCAAACGGATGCGGCGATTTGTTGCGGCAGAGTCACGCTGATGCTACACGCTGGTTCTCAGAAGCAATACAATAGCGCCCGCGCAGAGAGCGGAGAGGGGCGGGGCTAAATGGCGTAGCGCGGCGGATGAGATCCGCGCGGACGCTTATGGATTACTCTGAGTTGCTGGAGACTATCGGATGCTGAAAAGGTGTCTTGGAGGGGATAAAACAGCGCACCCGGCTGCCCGGAGATTGCGCCTCGGTTCTGTATTCCACCCGTCCCCATCCCATCACAATGAGCAGATACCCGTCAAGGGGAATTTTTTCTGATGCGAATCTAAGAACTAGAATCAAAAAAGGCAAGGAAAAATATAAAATATTTTATTTTCGCCATTATTGAATTTATTGGGCTTGGCCGGGCCCCGAAAAGGAGCGAGCCCGGCGACGGGGTGATTTTGGCGTCAAATTATTGCGCCGGGATTTAGTGCATTATCTCTAATGA
Source organism: bacterium (assembly GCA_035419245.1). NCBI lineage: Bacteria > bacterium. The sequence continues at coordinate 327,694 of DAOLSP010000003.1, forward strand.
AATCAAAGGATAAGTCTAGTGTGGATAACTCTGAAAACTGGAGTTAGCACCCGGACGCCTGTGATTTATGCCAATAGTCATGGATCGCCAGGACCGACTCGGTGAGCTGGCTTTGCATGATCAGATCCAGCTCGAAACGGTCCTCCTCGTCCGCCCCTTCCTTGAGATAAAGAGGGGTGAAGCGGCCCGGATCGATGAAATAAAAAATGGGCACCAGCAGCTCCGCCACCTTTTTGTCTTTCTCGGTGAACCAGCGCCCTTCATTGAATTGCATGCCCTTGGAAAAACCTACGCACCAGAGTCCGAGATTCTGCATCTGGGTCTCTGGATCCATGGCCTCTCCCAGCCAGGGCTGGAACCGGCTGTCGGCAATGTCGGCGACGGTATCGTTATATAGACCGAAAAGGGAGAGGATGAGGGTCTCCAATTCCTGCTGGTCCTGGCCCTCCGGCAGCTGGCCGTTGGCCGCGAGGGCGAAGGGGATCCAGCGTTGCGGCGGCAGCGGCTCGGGACCGACGATAACGGCGGTCATCAATCCGTGTGCGGCGGCGAGCGGAGGGGTGCTGCTGCAGAGAGCCGCAAGTCGCCGTTCCAGCTCGGCGGGCTTGATCAGAGTAGGCGAAGTGGCCATGATCATCTCCTCACATTAAAAAAAAAGGAATGGACCGCTGGATCCATTCCTTGACGGGATTCAGGTCTGGAAGTTCAGTCTCCGCGTTTGCCGAACTGTCCATCGAGCATCATCAGGGCATGCGGCGCATTCTTGGCCATTTTGACCAGATGCAGCCCCTTGTCCATGTTGCCCTCCTCTTCGATCTGCTCCTTGACGAACCAGTCAAGCAGGCCGGCGGTGGCATAGTCGTTTTCCTTGACGGCCAGCGCCATCAGCTCGTTTATCGATCTGGTGATGAACTTTTCATGCTCCAGGGTCAAGGCAAAGATCTCCTCGACATCCTTGTAACTGGTCTGGGGCTTTTCGATGGCCTCGAGGACAACACGGCCGCCCTGTTCGTTGACATAGGCGTAGAACTTCATGGCGTGTCCCATCTCTTCTTTGGCCTGAATCTCAAAGAAGCGGGCGAAACCATCGAGATATTTTTCCTTCAGGTCCGCTGCCATGGCAAGATAAAGATAAGCGGAGTACATCTCCTTGTTGATTTGCGTATTGATAGCGGCTTCCATCTTTTTGGAAATCATCAGGTCCTCCTTTGCGAAGCTTCATAGTGCGCTGATTAGAATATTCACTCACTTGTAACAAAAAATCCCCTGAAATAGTTCCGGACTTTCATAAAAGCGAAATAATCTGGGCGCAAATGATGGTGCAGACCAGCGCGACCGGATAGACGGTGGCGTAGGCGACGGCCGGGGCGGCACAGTCGCTCATCGGATCGAGGGCGCCTAAGCCCGGCGTGCTGGTCATCGCCCCGGTCAGCGTGCCGAGGAGGGTGAGAATGTTGATCCGCAGCAGGCCATAGCCCAGGGCGATGCCGGCGATCATTGGCAGCAGGGTGATGACCGCGCCGATCAGAAAGATGCGCGCGCCGTATTGCCCGATCGCCGTGCTGATATGAGCGCCGGCCTCGGTGCCGACCGCGGCGAGAAAGAGGAGCAGGCCGAGCTGGCGCAGCACCTGGTTGGCGGTCCCGGAGAGGCTCCAGATGACCGGCCCGGTCTTGCCGATGCGGCTCAGGATCAGGGTGACGGCAAGCACACCGCCGGTCAATCCCAGGCTGAATTCCATGCCCCCCGGAAGCGGTATCGGCATCTTGCCGAGCAGGATGCCGGCGACGATGCCGAGAGCGATGGGCAGAAAATCGGCCTCCGAAATGCGCTTGTCGTCATTGCCGAGCAGCTTGACCACCTGATGCATGTTATCCGAATCACACGCCACCAGCAGCTTGTCGCCAAAACGCAGCACACTGCCGCGCCGGGGGGCGATGTCGATATCGCCGCGACGGATGCGCGTGATGTTGGCGTTGTAATTGGTATGCAGGTGCAGGGTGGCCAGACTTTGACCGACGACCGTGCGGTTGGTGACCAGCACCCACTGGACCTCATACCCCTTGGACAGGGGGATCTCGCGGTCGGTCTCCGGGCCGATCAGCAGCCGGGTCTTCTCGAGGGCCTCGGTGGTGCCCACCGCCTTGACCAGATCGCCGAGATAGAGCCGGGTTTCCGGTGAAGGCGTGACCGCCACGCCATTGTGCATCACCCGCGAGATCGTGGCTTCCGTCATCGAGCGGATCGTCAAAGCCCCGAGGGGTTGGCCGTCCATATTGACGTTCTCGACGATAAAATTGCGGTTGAGGATCTCCGGATGGGCGATGAAGGCCTCGGCGGCATAGTCGCGGGCGGCGAGGGTGAGATCGGCGCGCAGCAGACGAGGCATCAAACGAACAAAGAGAATGACGCCGATCACACCGAAGGGATAGGCGACGCCATAGCCGATCGAGGCGAGCGGCGATCCGGCCGCCTCGATCGCCGCCGCCAGCCCGGGCGTGCTGGTGAGCGCGCCGGTGAAGAGACCGCTGGCCATCTTGAAATCGACGTCAAAGGCATAGGCCAGGGCTACCGTGACACCGGCCCCGGTGACGACGATCAGGACCGTCGTCAGTACCAGCTGCAGGCCGCGCCGCTGAAAGGATTCGAAAAAACCCGGACCGGCGGAAATGCCAATGGTGAAGATGAAAAGAAGCAGACCGACATTCTGAAAATCGGCTGGGACGCGATAGCCATAGTGGCCGAAGATCAGCGCCACGAAAATCACCGCCGAGACGTCGAGCGAGATGCCCTTGATCTGAAAGCGGCCGAGGACGATACCCAGGGCGACGATGAAAAAGAGAATGAAGGCGCTGGACTGGAACAGGGCGGTCATCTGCAAATTCTCCGAAAAGGGAGAAAATTTAGACAATTTCAGGCAAATATCAAAATTATTTTGCCTATGGAGGGTCAATTTTCTATATTAGACGTACACGAATCCGCAGATCTCCTTGGAAAGGATATCCCCGATGTTGCGTTGGTTTCCCGCCTGGGCGCTGCGCCAGGCGCTGCTGCTGCTGCTCGCCGCCGGACTGACCGGCCTGGTGGCCAATCACCTCAATCCCCGCGGCGTCGCGCTCCAGCCGGGTGGCTCGGCTATAGCCGGCATGGCCGCCATGGAAGAGAGCGATGGGGCGGAACTGCCCCGTCCCATCACCCTGGTACAGCTGCAGCTGCTGCTCGGGCGCGAGGCCGCGCTGCTGCTTGACGCGCGCAGCCGTGACGAATACCGGGCCGGCCATCTGCCCGGGGCGGTCAGCCTCCCCTTCGAGGACGGGAGCGAAGAGCGGGCGCGGATCGAACTGCTGCCGCGCGACCGCTGGCTGATCTGCTATTGCGACGGCGGCGGTTGCGAGCTCTCTGAACATTTGGGGCTGGAGCTGGTCGGACGGGGCTTTAAAAAAGTGGCGGTGTACCGCGGCGGGATCGAGGAGTGGCGGCAGCACCATGCCCTGGTGCAGGAGGAAGCCCATGAGTAACCCAGCCGGCGCCCGCCTCGCCACCCTGCTGCGCCTGGGACTGGCGGCGCTCTTTATCTATGCCAGCCTCGACAAGATCGCCCATCCGGCTGCTTTCGCCGTGGCTATCGGCCACTACCAGATGCTCCCCGGCTTCCTGGCGGCCCTGCTCGCCGCCATCCTCCCCTGGCTCGAACTGGGCTGCGGCCTGGCGCTGCTGCTCAACCGCGGCGTGGCCGGCGCAACCCTGCTCGTCGCCGGGATGAACCTGCTCTTCATCCTCGCCATCACGGCGGCGCTGGCCCGGGGACTCGATATCTCCTGCGGCTGCTTTTCCACCTCCGGCGCGGGCAGCCGTGTCGGGGTGACGCGTCTGCTCGAAGACCTCGGGCTGCTGATCGCCGCCGTCTGGCTCTACCTGCGCGCCATCGCAGCGCCGCGTCCGGATTTCGCCTGAGCCGGTGCAAGCGCGCCGGCTCAGCACCGGGGAACCGGATATCCCTTAAACCACCACCAGCTGCATGTAATCGCGGATTGCGAGCGGCCGGGTGCCCAGCGCCCAGGTCGCCTCGATCAGCCGCTCCCGCTGCTCCGCCCCCATCACCGCCTCCGCATTGGCCGTAAATTTGGCGACCACCTCCGCATCGCTCATCGGATTCTCAGGGCTGCCCTTGGCATGGTCCACCTGGGCTGTATGCGTCCGCCCGGCGGTATCGGTGATCTCGACAATCGCCCGTTTGGTCCCCGGAAAAAGCCGGTCGATCTCCGCATCCGCCACTACCTTGATCTTGCCCAGCATGCTCCAGATGCGCGGATCGGCAAGCTTTTCCTCGCTGAAGGAGGAGGGGAGGACATGGCCGTCCACCAGGGCCGCGGCGATGCAATAGGGAAGACTGTGGTCGGCGGTCTCCTTGGTCGTCGGCTTGTATTTGCTCGGATCGGAGAGGATGTCCGCTCCGCGGGTGGTGGTCCGCACCAGGACGCGAGCGATCGTGGCCTCGGTCAGCTGCTGTTGTTCGCGCAATTCGAGCGCTGCGGAGATCGCTTGATGGGTGAGGGCCTCGGTGGGGAAAGGCTTGTAGCCGCATTCGGTGATGAGCCATTTCTCGCCCAGACCATCGAGCAGCGCCTCAGTCGACCACTTTACGTTGTGGAGGACGTGAAAGAGGCCCTCTTTGCCCTCGATCACCTCGACCGGTCCGGTGTAGTTTTCGGCGGCCAGCAAGGCCGCGGCGACGCCCGCGGCGGTGGCCATCGGATCGGCGGTGTTTTTCATATTGGTGAGGTGGCCGGCGACCACGCCGCCGAGAGTGAAATGGCTTGAACCGCTGATGCCTGCGGCGGCCACGGTCTGTTCTTCTGACAGACCAAGCAGGCGGGCGGCGACGAAGGGGGAGACGAACTGGGTGAGGGTGGCGTGATGCCAGCCGACCTCGCGCACGCCGGGCGTTGCGGCAAGGCACCAGCGCATCTCCAGTTCGTAGGCGATGAGGATGCCGGCGATGAGATCGCGGGCATCGCGGCCGGCCTTTTCGCCGGCGGCCAGAGCGGCCGGGATGATATCGGAGGGATGGCTCGGGTCCTGCTTCCAGTAAATGTCGTTATAGTCGATGGCGCGGATCAGGAGGCTGTTCATCAGTGCGGCGTTGGGGGCGTTGGTGCGCAGGCCGCTGCCGATAAGCGTGGCGTCCGGCGTTCCGCCCAGCTTTTCGATGAAGCGATGCGCGGCGCGCATGTCCTCATTGCCGAGGGCGGCCAGGGCGCAGCCGAAGCTGTCGAGCAGAAAGCGGCGCGCCTCCTTGCGGGCGGGTTCGGGGATGGCGTCATAGTGCAGACCGAGGGCGAAGCGGGCCATTTGTCGCGTGATGCTCATGGGGGCTCTCCTTGTACAATGGAATGTGGCAGTATTCAGGCGGGCTAATTTAATAAAGCTGCGGGAGAAAGCAAAGAAAAAGCGCCTCAGGGCGTGCGCGCCGCTCTCCGCTCGCTTGGCCTGGTCCGGCTCAGGCCGACAGGGCCGGCGCTGGCCCGGCCTCGACTCAGCGCCGGGCCGCCACCACCAGGTTCGGCGAGGTCCCGTCCGCAAAGCTTGCCCGCTGCAGATCGCCATAGATCTCGAGGTCGCCGAATCCGGCCTCACCCAGCGCCGCTTCCACCTCCGGCCGCTGCCATGGATAGAGCGGAACACTCTGCAACCGGTGTCCGGGCGGCCGCTGTGCCCAGTCGATCTCGAGGATATTAAAGCGCAGCAGGGGCTCGCCGAAATCGTAGAAGCGGATGAATTCGCGTTCTCCCTCGCGGCTGAGGCCGATCACCCGCCGCTGCCAGGCCAGAACAAGCGTGTAATTAATCAGCTGGAGAAGCAGATGGCCGCCGGGCGCCAGCAGACGGTGAAATCCGCTCAAGGCTGCGCTGAGCGCGCCGGCATCGAGCAGATGCGGCAGCGAATTGCCGAGGCATAGCACAAGATCATAGGGGGGGGCGACCGCCTGATCGAGGCGCTCCATGGCGGCCTCGACCCAGCGCACAGTCACCTTCTCCGCCGCGGCATGCCGGCGCGCTTGCGCCAGCATCTCCGGCGAGAGATCAGCGCCCGTCACCGCCACCCCCAGCTGCGCCAGGGCGATGGCGTGCAGTCCCGTGCCACAAGCGGCATCGAGGGCGCGCGAGAAACCGAAACGTTCCCGCCAGTGCGACAGCATCTCGCGTTCCCCCGGCAAGCGCGCGCCAAAACGCGTCATCGTGTCATACTGCACCGCCATCTCCCGGTAGAATGCGGCGGCATCGCGGCCGCTGACCCTATCCCTCGGCCTCCCCCGCCCGCTCCCGCTCCCACCCCGGGACGCACGCGTCGATACCGGCCCCGCACTTCGGCTCCCACCCGCCGGCTCTTTCTTCTCACCGCGGCTCACAGTCGCTCCTTTCCTGTTCCGTCAGACCTTGCAGAAATAGTTGCGGAAGAGATCCGTCTCCTCCTACAGGATCCAGACCGCAAAGCCTTTCTTGCCTACGGCCTCGAGCAGGTCATGCCGTTTGGTATCCTGGGTGATGGCCAGACTCATGGTTTACTCCTTCGCATAGCTGAGCAGGCGCTGGTCGCCGGTCAGCTGCCGTTTTCCGGTGAGGTCCTGCGTCACCTCCAGGGTGCCGAGATAGTCGCCCGCGGCATTGCGCAGAGCGAAATATTCGATATGAACGAATTTGCCGCCCACGGTGAGCCAGAAAGGAGCACGGCTCCGCCGGCCGCTGCGGAAATCGTCGAGGATTTGCTGCACGATATGCATCGATTTCGGGGGATGGCAGAGCTGCACCTTGCGGCCGATCACGGCGAGATTGCGCTCGAAGACCCGTTCGCGTCCCTCGGAGTAAAAGCGCACCGTATCCTCGGCGTCGACAAAGGTGATATCGAAGGGCAGGGTGCTCATCACCGCGGTGAGTTCCTCCAGCGAAAAACTTCCAGTGGGCAGCTGGATCCGTCCGGTGAGGGCGGTGCCCAAGGCCGTCGCGGCCCTCTCCGCCGTTCCTTCGGCCGCAAGGGACTCCGGGGCCGGCGTCCAGACGGCTGACGGGGCGAAGAGAGAGTAGCCGATCTCGGCCGAGCCTGCCTGGATCCGTGCCCACTCGCCCTCGGTGAAGCTGTCGAGGCACATCGGAAAGAGGATCTGCTCCTCCTTGTAGATCATCTCCGCGACCGCATCCGCCGCCGGCCGGAGCAGTAGATCGATGGAGTCGGCCAGGGCCTCCTGGTCCGTCCGCGTGAGGGCCTGCAGGGCCTCGCGGGCGGCCTTGAGCTTAGCGCGCGCCTCGTCATGCTTGCCCCACATCACCGTCGGCGGACCGGTGATCCCCTTCTGTTCGAGGATGGGAAAGAGGAGATACTCCTTGCGGCGGTAATGTTTGTCCACCTCGGCCAGGGCGTTGAAATGATCGGCTATCTCGTAGATGAGGTCGGTGGAGTAGCCCTCCGCTGCGCGGGCGAAGAGCGCCTCCAGGGCCGCCATTTCCAGCTGGAGGGCGCGATTCTCCTGGATGAAGGTGTGCACCGGATGGCCCTCCGGCGCGGTCCGGGCGCCGCTGTCGTCGATCTGGCCCTTGAGCACCGCTCCGTGGATATCACAGAGCTTGAGGACCTCCTCGGTCGGCAGCCCCTCGGCGATCAGCTCCTGCTCGACCGCGACCACATCTTCATAGGGCACCTGGCCCATCAGGTCGGCGAGCTGCTGGCGCACGGCCTCGGGCGCCGCCCCCTTGTGCAGTTGCAGGATCATATGTTTGAGCAGTTGCTTGCGCTGCCGGTCGTTGGCGATCAATTCATTCATGAGGTACTCCTTTTAGTGGTTCGTTCGGATGATGGATGAGGGATTCCGGCTGTCCGGGCGCTGCCGGCGCGGGCCCGGGTACTGACGGCGGCGTCTGGCCGCGGAAATGGTTGTATACTGGACGGTTGATGTTGCGGATATGCTGACGATACTCCTCGGTCGAGATCGAGCTGTGCCAGCGGCCGGCAAGACGGGCGGCGCCAATGCCGGCCGCGAAGAGCAGGAGCAGAACGAGGGGATACCAGCGACGCGGCAAAATCCCCCCCCGTTCCGTAACCGACAGTTGCAGGGTCTCCCTGACAGGGCAGGCGTCGACACATTGCAGGCAGCCGTTGCATTCGTCGGACCAGACCGTGCGGGCCTTGTCGACCTTGATGTCGGCCGGGCAAACCCGGGTGCATTTGCCGCAATCGATGCAGCTTTCGGCCTTGCGATGGATCTTGAGCGGGCTCAACCCGCTCAGCAGTCCCAGCAGGGCGCCATAAGGGCAGAGGTAGCGGCACCAGAAGTGACGCACCAGGATGGAGAGCAGCACCAGCGCGGCGAGCACCTTGAGGGTGACGGCCGAGGCGTGCGCGAAAAAAAGATACATCTTGATATCCGCGGCGCGGTTGTAGGGGGTGTCGAGAAAAGCCGCCAGGGCGTTCGTGTCCATACCCCAAAAGATAGCATAGGCGAAAAAGCCGAGGAGGAGGTACTTCACCCCGCGCAAAGGATAGTCGAGCCATCGCGGCAGCCGGCGGGGACGGCCGAAGATCCAGAGATGGATCCTGCCCAGATACTCCGAAAGCAGGCCGAAGGGGCAGACCCAGCCGCAAAAGCCCTTCTTTAGGACCACCGCCGTGGCGGCAATGATCAGCAGCAGCACCAGACTGGCGGGGTGGATGGTCGTAAAGTGGCCGGTCAGCAACCAATACTTGAGGCTGATCAGGGCGCTGATCGGGAGAAAGGCCTCAACGCCGGGAGGACGGGTGACGGTGATTGGCCCGGTGCCGCCGGCCTGGTGGACGAAGCGGACGAACTGCACGCCAATCCAGAGGATGAGCAAGAGAAAGCCCCACTGAACGATGCGGCGGATGCGCTGAGGTGACAACGGCCTGCTTTTCATATTATGATTTCACGGCTTCAGTCGAGTGCAAATCAGTCAGGCGGAATCCGTCCTGACAGACCCGCTCGGCCAGGTCGGCGAGGGTTGTGGCGCTGAAAAGCTGCTCCAGATTAGAGCGCAGCCCGCTCCATTGATCGTGTATGGGGCAGGGATGATCGTCGTCGCAGTGATCCAGACCGATCATGCAGCCGTTGAAGATTCGGTTGCCGTCGATCGCCAGAACGATCTCTTTCAAAGAGATCGCAGCGGCCGGCCGCGCCAGGGTTACGCCGCCGTTGGGCCCCTTGAACGAAGCCATGATGCGCGCTTGCGTCAGCAACTGGAGAATCTTGGTGAGAAAATGGAAGGAGATCTCCAGCGCGGATGCAATCTCGCGGATGGGCACAAAGGCACGATCGGCTTGCAGCGCTATATACAACGAGGCGCGGATGGCATGGTCGCAGCTCCTGGAGAGGATCATAGTTGGTCCGCCTTATTATAAGATAAAAGAGTATTATGTCTTAAATATAACACAAGTATTGAAAGGATGCAAGCATTTTTTGGCCCGGCCGGATCCGATCGGGCTGAGAGGGGACGGCCGCGGAAGGCGGCCGGGTAGGCGTGGGTGCGCGCGAAAGGGTGCGGGCGTGGGAGACTGCCCGGCGGGCTGCCGCTCACGCCGACGCGAAATCGATCACCGACTGACGGTAGGCGGCCGGATTGCCGATGTCATACCGCCGTCCTCTGACCAAACAGCCGACAAAACCCTCCTCCTGGCGCAGCCGGTCCAGGCACGAGGTGAGCTGGAACTCACCCCGCTCGCGCAGGTTCAGCCGGATGTTTTCCTCGAGATAGGCAAAGATTTTGGGGTCGAGAACGTACTGGCCAAAGACCGTCAGGAATTCATCCTCGCCCATGCCTTCCATATGGAGATGCTGGCGGGCATACTCGGGCGTAGGCTTTTCGTAAAACTCGGTGATGGAGAGCGAGACGTGTGCTTCCTTCCATACCCCGGTCATGCAGCCGAAATGACCCACCTCGGCGCCGGGATTGATCTTGGCACCGACGACGCTGACGCCGACTCGTTCGTAGAGATCGAGCAGCTGGCGGGAGCACGATTTTTCGACCTCCGAGGCATAGAGGTGATCTCCGAGCAGCAGTAAAAAGGGCTCGTCGCCCACCCAGTCATGGGCGCAGTAGACGGCATGACCAAAACCCTCCTGCACATCCTGGGTGAGAAAGGTGATGCGGTTGCCGATCTCCATCAGGTAGCGGCTGTACTCCTGATCCTCGTGAGAGAGCTTGTTAAAGTTCTCGATCGGCGGCGGCGTGCAAAAGATCTCCTCGAAGAGCTCGCGGTCCTGGCTCTGAACGATAATGCCGACCTGCTCGACACCGGCGGCGAGGGCCTCCTCGACGATTGCCAGAATCACCGGCTTGGCGCGCCCCTGGCGGTCAATAATCGGGAAAAGCTCCTTCTTGACCGCCTTGGTGGCCGGGAAGAGCCGGGTCCCGAAACCGGCGGCGGGGATGACTGCCTTGCGCACGCGCCGGCCCGCCTTGAGCACGAGCTTGAGGCAGGACATCCCCATCTCCTTCTCGATCAATTCGATGGCGCGCGCCTGGCTCTTTTCGTCACGGCAGATGAATTGGGCCGAGCCGTCGCCCTGCGAGCCGACGCCTTTGCCGCCATAGATGTAGGGCTGCAGCTTGTCCCAGCTCAGGAGCTGGTGCAGCACCGGCGCGGTAAGCTGCGAGGGGCAAGCGGGCTGGAGATGGCGGTCGAATTCGGCCTGGGCCTCGGTCATGCAGGCGCCGATGCGGGCCGCATCGCCGGAGGTGAGGGCCTCTCCAGCCGCGGCGACGATGCGCTCGTTGATCGGCCCGAGATAGGCTTGAACCTGGCGCTGCTCCTCGTTCTCCGCGAAGGGGTAACAGTGGTTGAGCTGGTTGAGGATCTCGCGCGTGTCCTTGCTGGCATGGAGATCAACGATGATGAAGTGAAGATCGTTCGGCACCGAGATCTCCTCGACATCCATGCGGTCGCCGTCAAAGGTCATCAGGATAGGGCGGTTGCCATAGGCGCAGCCCTGGTCCAGGCGTCCGCAGCGGGAGGGGGTGGTGATTTCGCCGAAGTAGGCCAGTTCCATCTCGCCCCGGATGGTCAACTTGAGGTCATAGACGCGGTTGAAGGCGCGGGCCACCAGAACGCAGACAGCGGCGCTGGAGGAGAGCCCTTTCTTGACCGGCAGATCGGTGAGAAAATTGTCGATTTCGAGCCCGCGCACCCGATGCTTGGTCATGATCTGATAGGCGACTCCAGCGGCGTAGCTGAAAAAGCCGCCCTTCTCGGCCTCGGCCAGAAGGGCGTCGCGTTCCATGGCGACCTCATAAGGGCCCTGCCGGGTGCCGTCGCCGAGGGTGGCGCGAAAGATGAATTTGCTCGGATGGGGTTTGACGTTGGCATGAAGGCCCTGATTTGTGCCGGCGATGATGGCATAGCCCTTGGTAATGGCGGCGTTGATCCGGCGATACCCGCCCGCCCAGTCACTGTGTTCGCCGAACAAACAGATGCGCCCCGGCACAAAAAGCTTCATTGTTGTATCTCCAATAGGTTAAGAGAGCAGAGTGCTTCTAAGGCTGTACAAGCAAACCTTTTCTCACGGAGCCAAAGAGGCACAAGGAATACGATCTTGGATAATCACTTTTTCTCTTGATGTCTTTGTGCCTCCGTGAGAAGCCTGTATGGAAAAAATGTCAGAATCCACGCTGGCGGCGGGCCTCGAAAAAGAGCAGCGCGGCCGCCACCGAGACATTGAGGGAGTTCACTTTGCCGCTGAGCGGGATGCGGGCAATGAAATCGCACTCTTCGCGGACCAAACGGCGCAGCCCTTTGCCTTCGCTGCCGAGCACCAGGCCGGCCGGCCCTTTGAGATCCAACTCGGTATAGAGTATATCCCCTTCCTCGTCGGTGCCGGCGAACCAGAGGCCGCGCTCTTTCAAATCGTCCATGACGCGGCTGAGGTTGGTGACGCGGGCGACGGCGACGTGGGCAGCCGCGCCGGCTGAAGCCTTGAACACCGCGGCGGTCATCGGGGCGGCGTTGTCTTTGGGGATAATCACCCCGTGCACGCCGGCGCCATCAGCGCTGCGCAGGATCGCCCCGAAGTTATGCGGGTCCTGGATGCAGTCGAGGACGGCAATCAGGGGCGGCTCGTTACGCTGCTCAGCGCGCGCCAGGATCTCGTCGACCTCGACGTAATCGGGAAGAAGGATGCGCGCGGCCACCCCCTGATGATGGTCGCTGCCGGCGGCCCGGCTCAGCTCGGGACGCGCCACCGTTTCAAATGGAATCCGGCGGCTGGCGGCGAGCTTTTCGATCTCCTGCAGGGCGGCACCGCTCAATTCGCGCGAGAAGAGCAGCTTCTCGGCGGGGTAGCCGGCGCGCAGCCACTCGAGCACCGGGTTGCGGCCGTAGATATAGGCTAACATTGCATGCTTCTCCGGAACGTATCGGTTTTCCGCCTCTGTCGGGGCGGTCATCGCCGGCGCGGCGTCCCTACTTGGTCTTCATCTCGAAAACCCCGTCCCACTCAGCGCCCACCGGATTCTCCTTGAACCAGGCACAACGTTCGATGTAGGTCTGACTCGGCCCGTCCTCGGGATGGGCGGCCAGGGCGCGCTCGAAGGCGGCGATCGCCGCGTCCCACTGCTGCGCGCGGTAGAGCGCCAGCCCCTCTTCATAGAGCGGCACCGCCTTCCGGACACGGGCGTCAACCTCGGCCGCGGCGCCGCCGAGCAGCTCGTAGACCCGCACCGGCTGGTTCTTGCCCTTGACGCGCAGCAGGTCGAGTTCGCGCAGCGGGAATTCCCCGTTCAGAAGTTCCTTGGTGAACTCGCTGATCATGATGCTGGTCCCGTAGGCCTTGTTGGCCCCTTCGAGGCGGGAGGCGAGGTTGACCGAATCGCCGATCACGGTATAGTCGAAGCGCTCCTTGCCGCCGATGTTGCCGGCGATCATCGGCCCGGAGTTGATGCCCATGCGCACATGAAACTCGGGTTTGTTCTCCGAACGCCAGCGTTGCCGCAGCCCGACCAGTTTCTTCTGCATCTCGAGCGCGGCGAGGCAGGCCCGGCGGGCGTGGTCTTTCATCTCGACCGGCACACCGTAAACCGCCATAATCGCATCCCCCTCATATTTGTCGAGGTAGCCCTGATACTTGAAGACCACCTCGGTCATCGCGGTTAGATAATCGTTGAGCTGTGCGACCAGGGTTTCGGGCGAGAGGTTCTCCGAGACGGTGGTGAAATTCTTGATGTCCGAGAAAAAGGCGGTGGCCATCCGTTTCTCGCCCCCGAGCTTGAGCATGTCCGGCCGCTTGAGCAGCTCGTCGACCACCGAGGCGGTGATATAGTGCTGGAACATATTCTTGATGAAGCGCTTGTTGCGCTCCTCGTCAATAAAGCGATAGAGGATGACGAAGAGATAGGCGATGACGATGGCCATCACCGGGCGCACCAATTCGAGCCAGAAGGCCTGCTCGGCGAACCAGTGGCGGCCGAGCAGGGCGTAGCCGGTGATGATCAGGGCGCCGGCGAGACCGCCCAGGACCGGTTTGAGCAGCACGGTGAGGAAAGCGACCAGCAGGGCCAGCCCGATCAGGGTGAGAACCGTATACAGCAGACTCTGTTTTTCGATATACTGATGCTGGAGAATGTTGTAGAGGACGTTGGCGTGTACCTCGACGCCGGGAAAGGAATCCTGGAAAGGGACCGGTCGGATATCCGAGAGCCCCGCCGCCGAGGTTCCGACCAGGATGATCTTGTCCTGGAAGGTCTCCTGCGGCACCCGCTGCATCAGCACGTCGTAATAAGAGATATAGCGGAAGGTCTGGAAGGTGCCCTGGTAGCTGATGAGCATGCGGCCCGCCTTATCGATGGGGATGCGCATGGCCGCTTTGCCGGCCGGGGCGATGGTGATGGCCTTGCCGGGGATCACCGTGAGATCTTCGGGTCGCGCTCCCATCATGCCCATGGTCATGGCCAAGGTGAGGGCGCAATAGTGGCGGCCGGCGAAACCGATGAACATCGGCATGGTGCGGATGACGCTGTCGTTATCGGGCGAAAAGTTGGCAAAGCCGATGCCGGCGGCGGCGTTGTAGAGGGGAACCAGGCGGCCGTCCATGCGGTCGGCGCTGCGGATGCCGGGCAGGGTGCCGGCATGGAGCTGCAGCGCGAGGCGCCCGGCCTCGAGTCCCGCGGGCGGTTCTTTCATAGGGTAGAGAAAGGCGTCGGGATTGGCGCTGGAGAAGGCCATGGCGTGATAGACCATGCCGGCGCGAGCGGTGGCGGCGACCAGGGCGGAGTCCATCGCCGCGTCACGGTCGGGTTCCATGAAGAGGACGTCAAAGCCGATGGCGCGGGCGCCGCCACCGGCGATATAATCGATGAGGCGGGCATGGTAGTCGCGCGGCCACTGATCGAAGCGGCCCAGTTTTTCGAGGCTGCGGTCGTCGATGTCGACGACGATGATATCCTCGATGGTCGCGCCCTGGCGCCGCTCCCAGAGGGTCTTGAGGCGGCCGAGGTAACGCCAGTCGAGGGACTTGGCCTCGAAGGCGTCGAAGAGCCGGGGCTCGACGGCATACGTGAGCAGCAGCACCAGCAGGGCGGCGAGAAGTCCGAGGGCACCGCCGGCGAGCGAGCGGCGCAAGAGTGAGCTGTGCATGCGAGGGCCTCCTGGTCAACGATCCCTATATGGTACCGACAATATAGACATCCTGGCGAAAAGATGCAAGGGCCAAGCAGGCGACGCCTCGCGCCCATCCGGGCAGCCAGCCATCGCGGCTGCAGCGCCATCTTGCGCCGACCCCCACCAAGAAATTTCCTTGCTAAAGTTTTTGGAAATGAATACTTTGATATCACAAATCAGAGGAGAACCACCATGCACCTCAAACTGCTCCCCCTCTTTGGCCTCTTCTTCCTGCTCGGCTCGACTGTCAGTCTGGCGGCGACCTTCAGCCGGGAGAACATCACCAGCGCCAAACTCGACAATGGCCTCAAGATCCTCCTCTTTGAGGATCACGCCATTCCCAATATCGCCTATTTCACCTTTTTCCGCGTCGGCTCGCGCAACGAGCGGCCGGGGCTGACCGGCGTCTCCCATTTCATCGAGCACATGATGTTCAACGGCACAGCCCAGACCGGTCCGGGTCAGCTCGACAAGATCATGGAGTTCAACGGCGGCTCCAACAATGCCTACACCAGCGATGACCTGACCGCCTATACCGACTGGTTTCCCGCCGCGGCCCTCGAGAAGATGATGGCCATCGAGGCCGACCGCATGCAAGGCCTCACCTTCGATCCCGAGGTGCTCGAATCAGAACGCGGCGTGGTCGCCTCCGAGCGCCGCATGGGCGTCGAAAATGACAATGCCAGCCTGCTCGATGAGACCGTCCGCGCCACCGCCATTATGGCCCATCCCTACCACTGGTCGGTGATCGGCTGGATGAGCGATATCCAGAACTGGCGCCGTGACGAGATCATTGCTTATTATCGCACCTATTACGCCCCCAACAATGCGGTGCTGGTGGTGGTCGGCGATTTCAGGACGGCCGAGATCCTGCCGATGATCAAAAAGTACTACGATAAGATCCCGGCCAGTCCCGCTCCGGCGGCGGTGACCACGACCGAGCCGGAACAAATCGGTGCGCGCCGGGTGACGCTGCACAAGCAGGCCCAGTCGCCCAACTTCCAGATGTCCTGGCATGCACCGGCCTGCCTCGATGAGGCGTTTCCGGCGATGCGCATTCTGGAAATCACCCTGCTGCACGGCGAGAGCAGCCGCCTCTACCGCAGCCTGGTGAGCGACCGTCAGCTCGCAATCGATGTTCACGGCGGTATGCAGGAGAGCGTCGATCCTCTGCTTTTCAGTATCTATGTCGATCCGCGCCAGGAGGCCGATCTCGACACGATCGAGGCGGCCATTGATGCCGAGATCGCGAAGATTGCCGCCGCGGGGATCAGCGAGGCGGAACTGACCAAGGCGCGCAACACCATCCGCACCGATTTTTACCGTCCACAGCAGAGTATCAGCGGCAAGGCTAATATCCTCGGTACGGCCGAGCTGCTCTTCGGCGGTTGGGAACAGCTTTTCTCCTGGCCCGAGCGCTTCGATACGGTGACCGTCGCTCAGGTCCAGAACGCGGCGAAAAGGTGGCTTGGACCCTTGAAGAAGACCACCGGGGTACTGGTTCCGGAACAGGGAGGTGCTGAATGAAACCGACGTTGATTCTGACCGGACTGATGGTCGCCGCCCTGGCGCTGCAGGCGGGGGCCTTCGAACTGCCCAAGCCGCAAAAATTCACCCTCGCCAACGGCCTCACCGTCTATCACCTGGCCCAGCACGATCTGCCGCTGGTCAGCTTCCGCCTGATCATTTCGGGCGCAGGCAACTGCGCTGTGAGTGCGGAGCAGGAGGGGTTGGCGGATCTGACCGCCGAGCTGCTGCTGAAGGGAACCAGGAGCAAATCCGCAGCCGAGCTTGCCGAGGCGATCGACTTCATCGGCGCCGAACTGGATACCCGCGCCCGCGCCGAGTACGCCGAGATGAGCGGCAGCGCCCTGAGTGGAAATCTGCCCACGCTGATGGCGCTGGCGGGCGAGTGCCTCCTGCAGCCGGCCTTCGCCGCCAGCGAGTTCAAGTTGGAGCAGGGCCGGCGCATCGATGACCTGGTAGCCATCAAGGATAATCCCCAGGAGGCGGTCCGGTATTACTTCCAGAAAGCCTGGTTCGGGGCGCATCCCCTCGGACGGCTGAGCATCGGCAACGAGAGCGCTCTGGCTGCCATGACCCCGGAAGCGCCCGCCGCCTTTTACCGCGCCCATTATCACCCCAATATGGCGGTGATGGCGGTGGTGGGTGACATCCGGCTCGAGGACCTCAAAGCCCTCGTGAGAAAGCATTTCGGCGGCTGGAAGGCCGCCTCGGGCGCCACTGCAGCGGCCAGCCTGCCTGCGCTTCCTCCGCGCGGTCAGAGCCGGTACCTGCTCATCGACAAACCCGATGCCACCCAGGCCTATTTCATGCTGGGCGCCCCCGGCCTGCCGATGGGCGATCCCCGGATTCCCGCCGCGACGGTGATGAACACCCTCTTCGGCGGGCGCTTCACCTCCTGGCTGGTCACCGAGCTGCGGGTCAAACGCGGCCTCACCTACGGCGCCCGCGCCACCCTCCAGTCCTGGAATCATCTCGGCCTCTATTCCATCAGTTCGTATACGCGCAACGAAAAAATCGGCGAGATGTTGCAGGTGACCTTCGACCTCATCAACAAGGCGCGGCAGGAGGGATTCAGCGACGAAGAGATCACCAGCGGCCGCAACTACATCCTTGGTCAGTTTCCGCCCAGCCTCGAAAGCCAGATGGCCAAGGCGCAGGCCTACACCGACCTGCACTTCTACGGACTTGGCAGCGACTATTACACCCGCTTCCTGCAGTCGATCGCGACAGTGCAGCCCGACCAGTCCAGGGAGATGGCGCAAACGCTGATGCCCGCCGATCCGGTCGTCCTGGTTGTGGTTGGCAAGGCTGCGGAGATCCGCGCCCAACTTGAGAAATTCGCCTCATTCGAGGTGCGCTCCATCGAGGAGGCGGGATTCTGATTGGGCCTCACACTGAGGCGCAGTGCCACGGAGAGAGGAAGGGTCCGGGTCCACTGCATACTCTGATCTCCGCGCCACTAAAAGTGCTTGACGCACCCTGTACCGCCTGTTTTGGAAACCATGGAGGCCATTATGAAAAAGTTGATCTGTATGATGCTCTTCTTTTCCCTGTCCGCCTGGGCGCAGGAGACCGCCCCGGCGGGTGCCGCGGCGGCGGATACCGCCAAGCCGGCGCCCCCCTGGACGCACAAGCTGGTCGGCTCCTTGCTCGGCAACCAGGTCTCTTTCACCGACTGGAAGCAGGGCGGTGAGGATGCTATCGCCTGGAATCTGCTGCTCGACGGCAAGTCGGCCTTGGAGGCGGGGAAGAACAACTGGAGCACCTCCTATATTCTTGGGTTCGGCAATACCAAGCTCGGTTCCAAGAGCACCCGCAAGACCGATGACCGCTTCGAGGTGCAGAGTATCTACACCCGTAAATACAACTTGTTCGTCAATCCCTATGTAGCGGCGACCTTCAAGACCCAGTTCGCCCCGGGCTATAGCTACGACGCCAAGGATGTGCGCACCCAGGTTTCACGCAGCTTTGATCCGGCCTACCTGACGCAGACGGTCGGCATCGGCTGGCAGACCCTGCCGCAGGTCAAGATCCGTCTCGGCGCCGGCTTGCGCGAGACCCTGGCCAGCAATTACGCCGCGATCTATACCGATGACAAGAAGACGAAAGACAAGCTCGAGAAATCGGTGGTCCAGGGCGGCGCCGAGTCGGCGGTCAATGTGGACTGGAAGCTTTCGCAGAACCTCCTGCTCACCTCTCTGATCGAGAGCTTTACGGGGTTCACGGATTTCAGTCACCCAATGCTGCGGACCAATACCGCGCTGGCCGCCAAGGTCAGCAAGTATGTCACGGCGATGTTCAACGTGCTGACGATCAACGAACCGCGGGTCTCGCCACGCGCTCAGGTCAAGCAGGCGGTCTCGCTGGGGTTGAACTATACCTTTTTTTAGCGGCTGAGCCGGCCCTTTCCGGCGCCCCACACTCTGGTTCCCACCCGGCGGGCCCTCGCGCCCGCCTCAATTAAAAAGCCCTGTGCAACCGCACAGGGCTTTTGAGTTCGCGCCCACCCGGAAATCGGTGTACGCGGGCCTGAACCGCATTTCCGCCTCATTTCTCGAAAACGGTGAGATCCACCGGGCCGTCCAGCACCGCTGTCTCCAAAAGGGTCTCCGAGACCTTTTGCCCCTTCTCGAATCCCAGGGTCTTCCAGGCCACCTGAATGCCATTCACCGGGCGATATTCCTCATAGCGCTCCTCCACCTCGGTCGGGCCCTGCTGGCTCAGCGTCGTATACTGGATGGCCAGCGGCAGGTGCGTCGCCGCATCGATGAAGAGATGATAACTGAGCTTGCCTTTGGCGACGATCACCTCCTGCGCCGGCTTGCCCAGATAGCCCGGCTCGCCCACCCACTGGACCTCGAGCGCGCCGAGCTGGCGGGCGAGCATGAAGGGGTCGCGGAAGAGGTTCTCGATCATGTTCTGTTTCACCGGTTCAGGAGCCGGCATGCTCCCCTGCGGCGCCACCAGCAACCCCTTCTCCCCGTTGAGGATCATCTTGATTTCCCCTTGCGGCAGCTTCATCACGCTGCAGCTTTTGTCCGGAAAGACCACCATGATTCTGGCGTTCATGGTCATTTCGCCCATCGGCGAAGACTGCACCAGTTTTGCGGTGTATTCGGCGCTTGTAACCGCGGCGAGCTTGTCAACGCCGCCCATGGCCTCCAGCATCGAGAGGACCGCCGTCTTGCCCCGCTCCCTGGTCTCGGCGGTGGCCTCGGGCATGGCGGCGCCTCCCGGCACCGGGATGGCGATGTCGATCTCGTTCACAGTTCCGAGCGAGTTCAGCGGCTCGCCGAATTCGGACGGATTGCCGACTACCAGAATCTGCACCTCCTCCGGATGGAGATATTTCTGCGCAACCTGCTGCACATCCGCCACCGTCACTTTTTCGATCTGCTGACGCAGCCGCTGCAGGTAATCCAGCGGCAAGCCGGTGAAGGCATATCCAGCCATGCGGCGGATAATCTCATCCTTGCTATCGAAATTGAAAACATAGGAGTTGAGCCAGCTCTCGCGGGCATAGCGCAGTTCCTCCTCGGTCACCGGCGTGGTAGCCATCAGCTTCATTTCGCGCAGCATGGAGTGGATCGCTTCGACCGTGCGGCTCGATTTGGTCTGCAGCAGCATGTAGAACATGCCGGGATAAAGTACATTAGTGCCATACGCTCCGGAGACATGGTAGGCCAGCCCTTCAGTGGCGCGCAGGCGGTTGAAGAGCCGGCTGGAAAAGCCGCCGCTGAGGATCTCATTCATCATCACCAGCGCCGCTTCGTCCGGGGTGTTCTTGAGCCCGCCGATATGTCCGAGCCAGATATTGCTCTGGTTGACATCGGTTTTTGCGACGAGATTGACCGTCTGTTTGAAGGCATACTCCACCTTGGGTGCCTTGGGCAAGGGCGAGGTGCCCGCAGGCCAGGCCTCGAAGGTGCGGCGCAGCTTGCTGAGCATCTCGGCGGTCTTGAAATCCCCCCAAACCGCCATCACCATGCCTTTGGGCTGGACGTAGCGCTGATGGAAGGCGATGAGGTCATCGCGGGTGATGGCGTCGATGGTGGCATACTCCTCATCGCGGGCGTAGGGCGAATCGGCTCCGTAGATGAGCTGGGTGTACTCGCGCCGGGCGATCTGGTTGACATCATCGTTGCGCCGGGAGATGCCGCTCTTGTACTCGATCCTGGCCAGTTCGATCTTTTCGGGTGGAAAGGCGGGATGGCGGAGGATATCGGCATAGATGGCCAGCACCTTGTCGAAATGCTCCTTAAGGGTGGAGAGGCCGGCGCTTCCTTCGAGGAGGCCGATGCCGGTTTCCACTGAAGCGGCGATCTTTTCCAACTGCTCATCCACCTGGTCGCCCGGCATGCTCTGGCTGCCGCCGGTGCGCATCACCATGCCGGTGATCCCGGCCAGTCCGGCTTTCTCCGCCGGCTCCCAAGCCGATCCGGCCACGAAGCGCGCTTCCATCTTGATGAAGGGCAGTTCGTGGTCTTCGAGCAGGAAGAGACGAAGGCCGTTATTAAGGGTCACCTCTTTGGGCTGCGGGATGGTGACATCATTGAGCTTGCCGTATTGCAGATTTTTGTAATAGGTCTGGCCGGAGGAGAGCGGGGCCAGGCTGAAGATCAGGGCGAAAAGGATCAGCCCCGGGACCATTCTGATCATGTTTTTCATTCCTGTGCCCTTTCTTTAATTGGCTTTAGCCGGGGGAACGATCTCCGCCGCGGTGCAATTGCGTTTGGTAAAGATGGCGGCGGCCACGCGCTGGATGTCGGCGGCCTGGATGGCTTCGATCTTGGCGACGCGCGTGAACATCTCATGATAGTCCTGGAAGCGGATCTCGGCTTCGGCCAGCTGCTGCGCCAGACCGCTGTTGGAATTGAGCCCCTCGAGGAAGCCCGCCTTGGCGCGGGTCTTGACTGCGGTCAGCTCTTCGGCTGTCAGCGGCTCCTTTTTTAGCTTTTCGATCTCCGCCAGGATGGCCGATTCGCACTCGGCGTTGGTGTGGCCCTGCGCCGGCACCGCCAGAAAGATATAGAGATTGGGATACTTGTCGGCGATCCCCGAGACGGCCAAAACCTGGACGGCGATTTTTTTCTCCTTTACGAGGCTCTTATAAAGGCGGCAGGTGCGGCCGCTGCCAAGGATGTCGCTGATCGCATCCAGCACTGCTGCATCTTTTGAATAGATACTGGGGCGGTGATAGCCGAGGATGATGATCGGCTGCATCGCATCCTCCACCTCGATGCGCTTCTGCCCGAGCTGTGCCGGCTCTTCGGTGAAGACCGGAGTCGGTGCGGCGCCCTTGGGCAGACGGCCCCAGTAGGTCTCGGCCATTTTGATCACCTCGGGGGCTCTGACATCGCCGACGATAGCCACTACCAGATTGGCCGGATTATAATGGGCCTTGAAATATTCGATCGCATCCTGACGGCTGAAGGTCCTGAGATCGGACATGTGACCCACCACCGGCCCGCCATAGGGATGCGCCTTGTAAGCTGCGGCGAAAAACTCCTCCAGCAGTTTGCCGATCGGCTGGCTTTCAACCCCGAGCCGCCGCTCCTCCTGGATCACCTGCTTCTCAGTGTAGAATTCGCGCAGGACCGGGTTGAGAAAACGGTCCGATTCGAGCGACATCCACAGTTCCACCTTGTTGGAAGGAAGGTTGTAAAAGTAGACGGTCTGGTCGTAGCTGGTAAAGGCATTCAGGCCGGTGCCGCCGGCCATCTCGACGGCCTGGCCCAGCTCGTTGGTGACGACGTATTTCTTGGCCTCTTCGATGGCCGCCTTGTGGTCTGCGGCGAGCTGCTGCAGCCTGGCGGAATCGGCGAGCGCCCCTTTGGCATACTCGTCACGCCAGGCGTAAAAGGTCTCATCCTCCCGGGCCATCGCTTTGAACTCAGCGTCGATATCCTTCGTGCCGATGGTGCGGGTGCCCTTGAAGGCCATGTGCTCGAAGACGTGGGAGATGCCGGTGATGCCGATCCGCTCATTGACCGCGCCGACATCGGCATAGGTGACAAACGAGACCACCGGAGCGTCGTGGCGTTCGAGGATCAGGATCCGCAGGCCGTTGTCGAGCGTGTGTTTGACCACCCGGTTCTGGAGGTCAAGATAGCCCTGGGCCTGCAAACCGGCGGCGGCGAAGAGCAGCAGCAGGATAGTTTTTCGCATGGTTCTCCTCCTTGGTTAATTCATATCCTGTCAGGCGATCTCCTCCGGCTCCGGAGGTCAGGCCGAAAAAAGCTTGTTCACCGCTTCGTAGGAGTCGAGATCGCCGATGTCATAACGCCGGCCGGGCAGCACCCAGGCGTGCATCGGGGTGCGGCGGCAGAGCCAGGCCGCGAGGTTGCCCGGGGCATCGGAGCCGCAACCCTCCGCGAGCGCGTTGCGGATGAGTCCGAGATCGCTCGCGCGGTAGAGATAGAAGGGCGGAACGGCCCAGTGCGAGGCCGGATGCTGCGGTTTCTCCTGGATCGCCTCGACGCGGAAATCCGCATCCGCGATCAGTACCCCGGTCTTTTGCAGTGCAGCCCGTGAGGGCTCGTGATGGCAGGTGATGCAGCTCGTTGCTTTAGTCTCGGCGTAGTCCACCAGACCGCGGAAGGAAAAATCGACGACGTTGTCTCCGGCGAGCACCAGCAGATCCTCATTCAATTGCAGGGTCTCGATAACATGGAGGAGGTCGCGGACCGCGCCGAAGCGGTTCTCGTTTGAGGTGGTGCCATCGTTGACCAGGACGAGCTCTTTCGCATAGCGGCTCCGCCTTTTCCACTGCTCAAAGTGGGGGAAGAAGGTGGCGTTGGTAACGACGATATGGCGGCGGACGGCCGGGATGGCCTCGAGGTCTTCCAGGAGGCGGTCGAGGATGGCGCGGCCGCCGACCGGCAGCAATGGTTTGGGGAAGTTTCGGGTCAGCGGGTAGAGGCGCGTCGCATAGCCCGCCGCGAGGATCAGGCCATTCATCGCACCTCCTCTCTTCTCCCAACCTTCTCGCGCCCACCCGGCGCCGTGCGCGCCGGCTGCCCGCTGCTGTGGCTCATGCCGGCGCCCCGACGTGGCCGGCCCCGTCGGCGGTCTTGCAGACATGGGCTGAGTACTCTCCCTCCAGCCGCGGGAACTTGTCCAGGTAGCGAGCGCCGACCGAGCGCATGATCTCTTCGCGCCGGGCCGGATCCGCGATCGCCACGCAGCACCCCTTGAAGCCGGCGCCGCTGAAGCGGCCGCCGTAGATGCCCGGCGTATCGCGCATGATCTCGTAGAGGGCGATCATCTCCGGGCAGCCCGATTCCCACTGCTGGATCGAACTCAGCCCCGAGGCGAACATCACCTGGCCGAAGTGGACGATATCGCCGGCCTGATAGGCCGCCACGGCCTCGTCGACGCGGGCGAACTCGGACATGTAATGCGAAGCGCGCCGGGCCAGCGGCGCCGGCAGCTTGTCCTTCCACTTCTCAAAGATGGCCTGATCGACATCCCGCAGGCGCGTTTCCGCAAGCAGGCCATAGGGCAGCCCCTCGTACGCGAGGAGATCAAAGGCCGCCACCTTGCACTCGTCCGTGCGGGTGTTGTAGCCGGTCTGCATGAGGGTTCTGGTTAAGCCACTGAAAAAAATAAGAATATCGAATGGCGGCATTTGCGGACCGGGCGGGATCAGACGGTAGGATTCATCCTTGGTGTCGAGGTAGAGCAGGTGATCCTTGCGGCAAAGCACCTCGCAGCTTTGATCGAGTTTGCCGAGGTTGAGGCCGATGTACTCGCGCTCCGCCTCGAAAGCCAGCTGGATGAGCTCGAGTTCACCGACATCGATTCCGTTGACGTCGGCGAGGGCCATGATATAGCAGAGCAGCACCGCGGCTGAGGAAGAGAGGCCGCCCACCGGCAGAGAACCTGAGATGAGCCCCTGAATGCCCACCTTCAACTTGTGCTGTTTGGAAAGGGCGTAGATGGCCGCCTGGACGTAGCGGCCCCAATGGCTGTATTTGTGGGGAACATTCTCGAGGGGAAAGAGCACCTGCTCCTCAAAATTGCGGCTGAAAAGGTTGATGACAGCCGTTTCGGTCGGCACATAGAGGAGATCGACGCCGTGGTCGAGCGCAAAACCGGTGACATGACCATGCTGATGGTCGATATGGGCCCCAACCGGGCAGACCCGATAGGGGCTGTAGACGTGCCGGATCTCCGATTTGCGTGTCCCCGGAAAGAGAGAGTGGAAGTGTTTGAGCATGATCCGTTCGC
The DNA here is from genome assembly GCA_035419245.1 of bacterium. NCBI lineage: Bacteria > bacterium. The sequence goes on from DAOLSP010000003.1 coordinate 352,108, forward strand.
TTTGGCTATGAGAGTTGGACATAGGAATTTTGCCCCCTGGGCAGAGTCTGGCCTCTTACAGTTTAGGCAATATTCCGCTGCAATTCAAGGGAAAAAATCGCCACGGCGGAGCCGGGTGGGAACGAGGGGGGAGAAGCCGCGGGCGCGAGCGGGATCGGAGCTGAGAGCCGCGGTGGTTTTTGCTTGACATAATGACCGTGATCCAGTATATTGCAATCTTTAAAGCAAATCCTCATCCGGAACGGGGCTGTATGAAAATTCTGAAATTCGGCGGCAGCTCGCTGGCCGACGGTCCGCGCATCGCGGCGGCTACCGCCATTATCGCGGACGCCGCCGCGGCAGACTCCATCGCCGTCGTCTTCTCGGCCATGCAGGGGGTGACCGACCGGCTCATCGCCGCTGCGCGCCAGGCGGTCAAGGGCGCCGAAGGGGGGCGCAGCGCCCTCGAGGAGATCCGCGCCCGCCACCTCGCCGCCGTGCGCCACCTCTTCGCCGCCCCCGGCCAGTCGGCGGTGATCGCCCCCCTGAGCTTCCTGCTCAATGAACTCGAGGAGATACTCCACGGCATCGAGCTGATCCGCGAATGCTCGCCGCGCACCCTCGATCTGGTGATGAGCTTCGGCGAGCGCCTCTCCTGCACCCTCGCCGCAGCCCATCTGCGAAGCCGCGGGCTCGACCCCCTGCTCCTCGACGCCCGCGAGCTGATCCGCACCGATGCCGCTTTCGGCGCGGCGGGCGTCGATTTCCCGGAGACCTACACCCGCATCCGAAGCCGCCTGCAGGGCCTCCGGGGCGTCGCCGTCCTTCCCGGCTTTATCGCCGCCACCGCCGACGGTGTCACCACCACCCTCGGCCGCAACGGCTCGGACTATACCGCCTCGCTCGTCGCCGCCGGGGCCGGCGCGGCGGTGATCGAGATCTGGACCGACGTCGACGGCGTCCTCTCCGCCGATCCGCGTCTTGTCCCCGACGCCTACGTCATCCCCGAAATCAGCTACGAGGAGGCGATGGAACTCTCCTATTTCGGCGCCAGAGTGCTGCATCCCTACACCATGCTGCCGGCCGTGGAGAAGGGCATTCCCATCCGCATCCGGAACAGCCTCAATCCGGCGGCGCCGGGCACCTTGATCGGAGCGCCGCACCACCTCGAGGGCCGCAGCAACGGCCGGGATGGGGAGAACGGCCACCCCATCACCGGCATCGCCTCCATCGAGGACATCTCGCTGGTCAACATCGAGGGCGGCGGCATGATCGGCATCCCCGGCATCGCTGCCCGGGTCTTTTCGGCTCTCGCCCGCGAGCGCATCAACATCATCATGATCTCCCAGGCCTCCTCCGAGCATACCATCACGCTGGTACTGCGCAGCGGTGAGGCCGCCCGCGCCCTCGCCGCCCTCGAGACCGAACTGGCGATGGAACTCTCCAGCCGCCGCATCCAGGCCCTCGAGCGCATCGACGAACTCCTCATCATCTCGGTGATCGGCGAAAAGATGCGCGGCAAGCCCGGGCTTGCCGGCCGTCTCTTCACCGCACTCGGCGAAGCGGGCGTCAACATCCTCGCTATCGCCCAGGGCTCGGCCGAGCGCAACATCTCCATCGTCATCGAGGAAAAGAACCACGCCCTGGCCCTGCGCGCCATCCATGCCGCTTTCCTCGCCGCGCCGGTAACAGCGGCCGGCCGCCCGGCGGCGGAGCCACCCGCCGGCAGGAGAGAGGCCTGATGGAACAGATCCGCGTCTTCGCGCCGGCCACCGTGGCCAACGTCGCCTCCGGATTTGACGTCCTTGGTTTCGCCCTCGAACAGCCCGGCGACGTGGTCACCTTGACCCGCACACGCCTGCCCGGCGTGCGCGTCACCGCCATTCACGGCGACCAGGGACGTCTCCCCTTCGATTCCGGCAAGAACACGGCGGCGGTCGCGGCCGGAGCCCTGCTCGCGGCGATCGGCGATCCCTTCGGCCTCGAACTGGTTGTGGAGAAGCGCATGCCGCTGGCCTCGGGACTCGGCAGCTCGGCCGCCAGCGCCGTCGCCGCGGTGACCGGCGCCAACCTCCTCGCCGGCAGCCCCCTCGGCAAAGAGCAGCTGTTACCCTTCACCCTGCTCTCCGAAAAGGCCGCCTGCGGATCGGCCCATGCCGACAATGTCGCGCCGGCGCTGCTGGGCGGATTCGTCCTAGTGCGCAGCACCGAACCCCTTGATATCATCCAGCTGCCGGTGCCGCCGGGGCTGGCCTGCGCCGTCGTCCATCCCCACACCGAGGTGCGCACCGAGGATGCCCGCCGCATCCTGCGCAAGGAGATCCAGCTCGCTGTGGCCATCCGCCAGTGGGGCAATCTCGCCGCCCTGGTTGCCGCGCTCTACCGCGGCGATCTCGAACTGCTCGGCCGTTCCCTTCAGGATGTAGTCGCCGAGCCGGTGCGCTCGGTGCTCATCCCCGGCTTCGACGCGGTCAAGGCGGCCGCGCTCGCCGCCGGCGCCCTGGGCTGTTCGATCTCGGGGTCGGGCCCCTCGGTCTTTGCGCTCTGCGCCGATCTGGCGGCTTGTGCTTCGGCCGGCGCCGCCATGACCGCCGCTTTCCGGCAGGCCGGCCTGGCCTCCGATCTCTATATCTCGAAGGTTAACACCGCGGGGCCGAAGCTCCTGGAGATCCCGGGAAACGGGGGCGCGGCATGAAATTCGCCAGCCGCCTGCATCCGCACGATCCGGTCAGCTTCCGGGAGGCCCTTTTTTCAGGTCTCGCCCCCGACGGCGGACTTTACCTTCCCGTCGATCATCCCGATCTCTCCACCCTCATCGCCGGATTGGACGAGAGTGTCACTTTTGGCGATCTGGCCGCCGCGGTCAGCGCGGCCCTGTTCGCCCCGGAGATCGATGCGGCGGCGGCGCAGCGTATCGCGCGCCGCGCCTTTTTCTTCGCCCCGCGCCTGGTGCGCCTTGACGGCCGTATGCTCCTCCTCGAACTCTTTCACGGCCCCACCTGCGCCTTCAAGGATTTCGGCGCCAATTTCCTCGCCGCCTGCATCGAGGAACTGCTCGCGGGGGAGCGCTGTCAGATCCTGGTCGCCACCTCGGGCGACACCGGCAGCGCTGTGGCCCACGCCTTTTACAACCGCGCCAACATCGACGTCATCCTCCTCTATCCCTCGGGACGCGTCAGCGCCTTGCAGGAGCAGCAGCTCACCACCCTCGGCGGCAACGTTCACGCCCTCGAGGTCCGAGGCAGCTTCGACGACTGCCAGCGCCTGGTAAAGGCGGCCTTCCGCGACCGCCGCCTGCGTGCCACGCTGCGCCTGACCTCGGCCAATTCGATCAACATCGGCCGCCTCCTGCCGCAAAGTTTCTATTATCTGCATGCGGTGTCGCAGCACTCCACCCTCCGTCAAAAGAGACCCTGGTTTTGCGTACCCAGCGGCAATTTCGGCAATCTCACCGCCGGACTCTACGCCTGGCACTGGGGGATGCCTGTGGCCGGCTTTCTCGCCGCCACCAACATCAATGATGTCGTTCCCGATTATCTCAAGTGCGGAGTCTTTTCGCCGCGCCCCTCGCGGCACACCCTGTCGAACGCCATGGACGTCGGCCATCCCGGCAACTTCGAGCGCATGGAGCAGCTGTTCGCGGGGGACTGGCGGGCGATGAAAACGGTGGTGAAAAGCGGAGTGGTGAACGATGAGCGGACCCTCTGGAGCATGAATCAGATGCACCGCCGCTTCGGCGTGCTCGTTGATCCCCACACCGCGGTGGGATGCGCGGTCGCAGAGGATTTTATCGAGGAGAAGCCGCGGCGGGACGCGCAGGTGGTGATCCTCGCCACAGCGCACCCGGGCAAATTCGCTGAAACAGTGAAGCGGGCGACAGGAGAGGAGCCCGAACTGCCCGAGCGGCTGGTGCGCTGCCTCGCCCTGCCCAAACAGTCGGTATCGATGGCGCCGGAGTTGGCAGCGCTCTCGAACTATTTGCTTGAAACGTTCGCTTGACCTATTCCACCAGGTATCCCCTCGCAAGGGCTGAATAGGCCTCGACCTGCCCGCGAGTCCAGGCAGCATCCCTCCCCAACTCCCGCGCCATGATCTCCGCGACCGCCGGGGCCGCCTCGATGCTGCTGCGCGCGTCGAGAAAGAGGGCTCGCACCCGGCGCGCAAGAAAATCCTCCACCGTCCGCGCCATTTCGTGCCTCACCGCCCAGGTCACCTCCCCCTTCAGATAGGGAAAAGCCGGATGGAGCCGCTCACGACCGGCCGGCTCCTCCGCCAGCACCGTCTCCTCCAGCACCCCCCGGTCCGATCCGTAATAGCTCAGCGGAGCGTCGAACTCCATATTGCGCAGATAGCCGTGCACCGGCAGGGTTTTGGTGATGCACGCCTTTTCGGGGAGACCGCCGACCTGCACCGCCTTGTCGATGGCATCTTCGGCCATCTTGCGGTAGATGGTCCACTTGCCGCCGGTCACGGTGATCAGGCCGGAGGGGGAGATGAGGATCTGGTGCTTGCGGGTGACATCCTTGGTGGGGCCGCTCTTCTCCTCGGGGACGGCCAGGGGGCGCAGTCCGGCGAAGACGCTGAGGATGTCCGAAGGGCGCGGATCCTTGCTGAGATAGGCCTCGCAGGTTTTGAGGATGAACTCGATCTCCTCGGCCGAGGCCCGCGGCTCCAGCAGCGGCTCCTCGACCTCGGTGTCGGTGGTGCCGACGATCACCTTGTCGTGCCAGGGGACGGCGAAGAGCACGCGGCCGTCCGAGGTGTGGGGGATCATGATCGCCGCCTCACCCTGGAGAAAAGAGTGGTCCAGGACGATATGGACGCCGCGGCTGAGCAGGACGGCGCGGTGAGCCTCCTTTTCAGCCATGGCCTGGATCTCGCCGACGAAGATCCCCGCCGCATTGATGATCGCCCGGCCCGAGGCGTGAAAGGATTTCCCGCTCTCCACGTCGAGCAGGTTGACCCCGTCCAGCAGCCCGTCCGGATCCCGGGTCAGCCCGGTGGCCCGGAGGTAGTTGAGGCAGGTCGCGCCGTTGTCAACGGCGGTCTGGGCGAGATTGACCGCCAGACGGGCATCGTCGAACTGGCCGTCGTAATAGATCACGCCGCCGAGCAGCCCCTTTTGGTCGAGATTGGGGATGGCGGCCAGGGTCTCCTCCCGGGAGATCTTTTGCGAGGGGCCAAGCCCCATCTTGCCGGCCATGATGTCGTAGAATTTCATGCCGACATTGTAAAAGGGGCCTTCCCACCACTCATAGAGCGGGATGATGAACGGCTGGTTGCGGACCAGGTGGGGGGCGTTCTGCATCATCAGTCCGCGCTCGTGCAAGGCCTCGAAGACCAGCGAGAGGTCGCCCTGGGCGAGGTAGCGCACCCCCCCGTGGACGAGCTTGGTGCTGCGGCTGGTGGTGCCCTTGGCGAAATCGGCCTGCTCGACCAGCAAGGTCGTGAAGCCGCGGCTGGCGGCATCGACCGCGCAGCCGAGACCGGTCGCCCCGCCGCCGATGATGATCACATCCCAGATTTTACCGGGCTCGGATGTCAGATTCTGCAGAAATCGGTCTCTGTTCATGCACTTTTCCTGACTTTGGACGCCTTCTCGTTCTCTCCGTCTGGCCGCCGCCTCATAGCCGACCGGTCATTCGGGCGGGAACCAGAGCGGGCCGTAAACACCAGGGGCCTGGCATGTCGACCACGCCAGGCCCCTGGGTAGATACAATCAGCAGAAAGCTGCAGGCCGGCCGCTCACACCGAATGCTCCGGGGCCTTCGGAACGCCCTCGCGCGGCGTCCAGTTCTCCACCGGCGGCGCCACCGCGGTGCCATGCTGCTCCTTGCATGCGCCGAGCTTTTGCCGGAACATGTACTGCTTCATCAGCTGGATGGCAAAAGCCGGATCGACTCCCTTGGGGCAAACTTGCGAGCAGGCACCGGCGAAATGGCAGCGGAAGGCGCCATGGCCGGAAAAGACCTCCTGCGAGCGTGCGGCCGCCCCCTCGTCGCGGCTGTCGGCGATATAGCGCCAAGCCTGCGCCAGCGCCTGCGGGCCGAGATAGGACTCGTCGGTCGCCACGGTCGGACAGGCGGCCAGGCAGGCGCCGCACTTGATGCAATAGGCGAACTGGATATAATTGATCAATTCCTCCTGGCTCTGGAAATACTCGCCGGTCGGATGTTCGAGTTCCTCGACCTGCTTGCGGATCAGGTAGGGCTTGATCGCCGCGTGTTTGGCGAAGAAGGGCTCGAGATCCGGCACGAGATCGCGGATGATCGCATAGTTGGGCAGCGGCTTGACCACGACCTTGGCGCCGCCGAGGTGGGCGACCTGATTGGCGCAGGCCAACCGCGGCAGGCCGTTGATGAACATCGCACACGAGCCGCACACCCCCATGCGGCAGGACGAACGCCAGCTCAGAGTCGGGTCGAGATTCTCCTTGATCCAGAGCAGACCGTCGAGGACGGTCAGTCCCTTGGGCGCCGGCACTTCGTAGCTCTGCATCCGCGGCTTGGCGTCCGCGCCGGGGGTGTAACGCAGCACTTCAAAGGTCACTTTGCTGGGGGCTTCGCTCATGACGCCACCTCCTTCATTTGATAGACCGCGATGGCGACATAGGTGCCATAGACGAAGAGAAAGAGCCCGCCGATGAGAAAAAGCCAGGTGATCAGCTTCTGCGTCCCCTTGCGCAGGTTGAGCTCGAACAGAATGGTGCGGAAGCCGTAGAGGCCGTGATAAAGCGCCGCGCCGAGCAGCAGAATATAGGTCACCATGAAGAAGCCCTGCTGACTGCGGGCGATGACCGACTCCCAGCCGGTGGGATCCATATACAAGCCGAGGATTTCATCGAGGTGCATGATCGCCATGTGCAGGCCGAGCAGCACCAGGATCACCGCGCCGGCGATGATGTGCCAGAACCATAATGTGGATTCACGCATTCGCAATTCTCCTTATCCGGAAACACTGCTAACGGGGGAGAGCTTCCCGCCGCCACGATTCCGCGCTTACTCGAACAGATCCACGCCGCCGGCGATGATCAGCACCGCCGCCAGCACCATGACCACGATCAGCACCGGGCGCTGCCTCATCACGGCGCTGCGGTAGGGATAGAGCGGCCGCGTCGGCTTGCCCATGAGGAAACCCAGCTCGGTCAGACCGAGACGAATGCCGTTGAGGGCGTGATAGGCGAAAGCCGCATAGACGAGGTACTCGCCGAATTTAAAGAGGTTGTTTTCGAAAAAGCCCATCTCGGCAGCCCACTTTTGGGCGCCGCCGAGGCGCGAGCCGGTGACGAAAATATGGAGGACAAAATAGAATAGTATTCCCATGCCGGTGAGGCGGTGCAGGGCATAGGCGTAGCGCTCCAAGCCATAGCGCCCGCCGCCGAGCCAGCCCCAGAGGCCGAGTTTGTTGGGGTAGTGATTTGCGCGTTCTGCCATAGGTCAATCCTCATCAAGATCGGGTTAGTACTTGCGCTCCACCGGTTTCCACTTGGTGATGGTCACGGATTTGTAGTCGAGTCTGGGGCCGGAGGGGGTATGGAAGGCCAGGGTGTGCTTGAGCCAATTCTCGTCGTCGCGCACCGGAAAATCGCGCCGGGCGTGGCCGCCGCGGGACTCGGTGCGGGTCAGGGCGCCGGTCACCATCACCTCCGCCAGATCGATGAGGTTCTGCAGCTCGAGGGCGTGGGCGAGGTTGGTGTTGTAGGCCTTACTCTTGTCGGGGATGGCGATGTCGGCAAAACGTTTTTTCAGCGACTGGATGATTTCGAGGGCTTTGCCCAGTTCCTCGCCGGTGCGGTAGACGCCGACGTACTTGTCCATGGTGGCGCGCAGTTCCTTACGCAGATCGTAAAGATTCTCCTTGCCGTTCTTGCCGAGGAGCGAGCCGAAGATCCGCTTCTCCTCCTCCTCGAAGAGATCCTTTGCCAGATCCGGCGGAGCGCTCTGGGAGGCGCAATATTTGGCGGCCTCGGCCCCGGTGATCTTGCCCCAGACCAGGCATTCGCCGGTGGAGTTGGAGCCGAGGCGGTTGGCGCCGTGGAGGCTGACGCAGGCGGCCTCGCCGGCCGCCCAGATGCCGCGCACGCGGGTGGCGCCGTTGATGTCGGTCTCGACGCCGCCCATCGAGTAGTGGGCGACCGGCCGGCAGGGGATAGGTTCATCGATCGGTTCGAGGTCATTGAACTCCATGCAAACCTCGCGGATCAGCGGCAGCCGCTCGTTGATCTTGTCGGCCCCGAGATGGGTGAGGTCGAGATAGATATAGTCGAGCCCGCCGGGTCCCTTGACGCCGCGCCCCTCCTCGATTTCGGTCATCTCCGAGCGCGAGATCAGGTCGCGCGGGGCCAGCTCCATTTTCTGCGGGGCGTATTTCTCCATAAAGCGCTCACCCTTGGCGTTGATCAGAGTGCCGCCCTCGCCGCGACAGGCCTCGGTGATGAGGATGCCGGAGGGGACCAGCCCGGTCGGATGGAACTGGAGGAACTCCATATCCTCGAGGGGCAGGCCGGCGCGGTAGGCCAGCGCCAGTCCGTCGCCGGTGACCGTCTGCGAGTAGGTGGTGAAGCCGAAGAGGGTGCCGGCGCCGCCGGTGCAGATGATCAGGGCCTTGCCGCGGATCAGGGTGAACTCGCCGGTGGTCATGTTCATCGCCGCCAGGCCGCGGAACTGCCCGCCCTCGACGAGGATGGCGGTGACGAAGAACTCGTTGTAGTGGGTGGTGTTGTTATACTTGAGCAGGGTGTCGTAGAGGGTTTGCAGCTCGAAAAAGCCGGTCTTGTCGGCGGCGAGCACGGCGCGGGGGTAGCTGTGGCCGCCGAAGGGACGCTGGGCGATTCGGCCGTCGTCGCGGCGGGTCCAGGGAATGCCCCAATGGTCGAGCTGGAGGATCTCGCCGGGCATGGTGTTGACGAAGAGGTCCACCACATCCTGGTCGGCGAGGAAATCGCTGCCCTTGACGGTGTCCCAGGCGTGCAGCTCAAGGCTGTCACCGTCCTCGGTACGCATGACCGCGGCGGTGCCGCCTTCGGCCGCGACCGAGTGGGCGCGCATCATTTGGTTCTTGGTGACCACCGCAATATCGATCTTGCCTTGGGCCTGGCGTGAGGCCTCGATGGCGGCGCGCAGGCCGGCCAGTCCGGCTCCGAATATGACGAGATCATGGGTCAAAACTTTTGACATGCATCTCCTCCTCTGTTAAGGCGGTGTGATACAACGGCAGGTATGGTATAGGGATGATGATCTTGGGGGGTGCAGCGATGTGGCGACGCCTGCTTCATGCGGGATGGGCCTCAAGTTCATGATCAAGGAAGCATTTCAAGTTAGGATTCTAAATGGATTATGTCAAGGGAAATCTGCACCTCCTTGCGGCTTCGGCCCCCCGGGCCTCCAATCTGGCTCCCACCCGGGCGCCCCCCGGCGCATTCTGCCGGCACAAGACGCTCGCCGGACGCTTTGGCTCTTTTCCCAAACATCAGCAGCTGCAGATGGTAGCCAACGAATTGAACCGGGCCAGCCATCTGCTGGATGATCCCCGGGAATACCGTTACTGCCTGGAGCGCGCGCTGGAATTGCTCGATCTGCTCTCCGGTCAGATGCATTGGCGCCCCGCTCTGCGCGAGCTGCGCCGGGCGCGCCAGTTCATCGCGCAATGCTATATCGGCCCGCAGCCTGGCCTCTCTATGGCTCCAGTGACGGCCGGCCTGTATACTCTTCCCGCGTCAATCCAGGCCAGCCTGGGCCTGGCCCCCTGACGCTCCCTGAAGCCAAATCCGCACGTAGCACCAGGTGGTCGACGCAGCGGAAGGTGATCCAGGCATTGTCCACCGTGTCGCCAACGGTGCGCCAATACCCGGCGGCCAGCACCATTATCGCCAGGGCCAGCATCGGCCCGAAACGTCGCATCTGACTCGTATCGGCCATGCTCTTTTCTCCGCCCCGCCACACACTTCGGTAATATTAAAGTATTTTTCGATTTTCACCAATCATTTCATGTGCAGCGCCGCAAAAAAGGCGTATAACTAAAGCGTTGACAATGTCGCGGCAAAAGTGTAATTTCACGGAGTCTGCGAGCTGGCCCGGGTGGGCACGAAGTGTTTGCGAGTGCGCGAGCTGGCCCGGGTGGGCACGAGCATGTTGTGGGTGGGTGCGAGATTTCGGACGCGAGAAGCTTTCCGGAGGAGCGATGGATGACCAACTGACCCGCCTCAAACGGCGGGCGCAAATCCTCGGCAACCATTACCACAAATATCTTCACGTCATCGATAAAAGCTACGACGGCCTCTGCGCCCGCCTCGAGGTGTGCCGCCTCTGCGAGAGCGTCCATCTCTGGCAACGTCCCTTCGATTACCGCGCCGAGATGCGTCTGGTCGCCGGCCTGGGCCGATCCCAGGAGGAGAAGCTCGCCGACCTCGGCTGTTTCTTCGCCCTCCACTTCCTCCAGCTCAACCTCAACGCCCTCGACACCATGCTCCTCGACGTCGCCCGCGTCGAGGCCCGGCTAAGCGTCTTCCGCGCCTTCATGCTCCACGTCGGCCATGAGGTGCGCCAGCTCGTCGCCGGTTACATGACCGAGCTGCTGCGGATCTTTTTGCCCGATACCTATCCGGGCGATTTCGTCTTCATGGGCGTCGGCACGCGCTCCGACCAGGACGATATCGACGTCGGCGTCGTCGATAGCGGCCCCGAACTCCGCGGCCAGCTCACCAGCGCCATCGCCCGCCTCAACGGCGAGATGCTGCGCAAGGCCATCGTCACCCACTACCACCTTTCCGAGAACGTCTGCCGCGAGGCCTCCTTCTCCGCCTCGATCGCCGATTACAACGCCCTGCTCGATACCGAGATCCACGATTTTGTCATCATCAACGAGATGCTCGGCGCCGCGCGCATCCTCGGCAGCCGTGCGCTCTTCAGCGATTTCCTCCGCCAGGTGACCAGCCGCTACTATTTCCAGCCCGACCGGCCCGAGCTGCATAAATTCCATGAGGGCTACCTGCGCGGCATCACCGGCGAGATCCGCTCCTTCATGTTCAAGTCCTTCGCCGACGACCGCCTCGATCCCAAGGTCGACGGCCTGCGCATGATCAAGGCCAGCCTCTTCGCCGCCAAGACCATCTTCAACCTCCGCCAGGTCAACGCCTGGGCCCTGATCGACGCATTGCGCCTGCGCGACAAGCGCCGCGCCCACCTCTACGAAAAGCTCGATGTCAGCCTCACCTATCTCGAGGTCTTCCGCTTCCTCTACCACCTCCTGGTCAGCCAGGAGGAGGAGATCTATGTCGGCGATCCGGCCACGCGCGACAACCTCGCCCTCGTCGCCGGCTATATGGGCTATCAGCGGACGGGCACAGCCGCGGCCTATGACTTTTTCCTCGCCGATTATTACGCCAAGGCCCGGCTGGCCAAGGGGACGGTCCGCGAACTCCTTCCCGACGTCATCACCCATCTCGGCACCATCACCACCTTTGGCCGCCTCATGCACCGCCGCAAGGTGACCCGCTCCGGCGAGACCCGCGTCGGCAACCTCGCCGTGCGCTTCCTCGAGGAGACGAAATTCTTCCGCGGTACCCGCTTCTGGGATGATATCATCGCCGTCCTGCGCCGTGAGGATCACGCCCTCCTCGGCCGTCTCGTCAACGACCTGACCGCTGATCCGGAGCGGACCGAGGCGCTGCTGCAGGGATATATCGAGTGGGGCTGGAACTCCTTCATCGCCCTCTTCTCCTTCCTCAACCTGCTTTACCGCCATCCCGGCGGACGGCCGCTGCACCGGCGCATGGTCGAACTCTTTTTCGAACGCTCCATCGGCACCGAGATCGTCCAGCGCTTCGCCACGGTCTTTAAATATGTGCCGCACGAGGTCCATGCCTTCCTCGGCAGCCTCACCGGCGAGCAGCAGCGCCGCTTTCAGGAGATCATCGCCGGGGCGCTCTGGGACACCCGTCTCGTGCCGGCGCGCAATCGTCTCAGCTACCTCGCCGGCCTCCATTACGCCTCCTCGCGCTACCTCAAGCGCATCACCAACCGGGTGCTCGAACAACACCCCGCCGTCTACCGCCTGCTCGACGACCCCGAGCGGCTGCAGGAGTTCGGCAAGGGGCTGCTGGCGGAGATCAACCGCACCCCCGCCTACCATGAGCGGCTGCATGGCATCGCCGCCTGGCACGATTTCGAGTTCTTCCGCTGTTGCCTGCTGCTCTTCGGCAACGCCACTTCAGGCCAGATCGCCGACGAATTCATCTACTTTTCCGACACCTATATCCGCCTCCTTTATGATACCTGCAAGCAGCGGGTGGACGAGACCGGACGGCATCCGCGCCGCGAGCGGCCTGCCCTGGCGATCCTCGTCACCGGGGGGTATGGCCATATGCTCGCCTTCGACGACGACCACGACCTGATCATCCTTCTCGATTCGGAGGAGCCCGGCGACCACGCCTATTACATCGACATCCTCAAGCGCATACACCGCGAGATCAGCCGTAGCGGGATTCTGCCGCACTACCGCCTCGGCGACCATTTCGGTTCGTTCATCTGCACCCCGGCGCAGATCCGTTCGCTGCTCGGGCCGGAGAATGCGGAGCGTTTTATCGATATGTCGCAGCTGCTGGGGGCGAGGATGATCGTCGGCGGACGCCGACAGTGGGAGACTTTTTACCGGGAGATCGTGCAGGAGGTGATCCTGGCGCAGAAGGAGGCTTACATTGCGGCGATGCTGGAGGAGATCACCGGGCGGCAGCGGTTTTGCGCGCACGGCCTCGCGCCGGCTCCTGCCCACCCGCCGGCTCCCACCGGGCCGGAGGGGAGCCACGCGGCCGCGCCGGCCGGACTGAACCTCAAGGAATTACCCGGCGGCCTGCGCGACGTCGAGATGCTGCTGGACATTTTTCGCGCCCGGTTCGAGATCCACGAAAACTCGAACTACCGCCTCTTCAAAAAACTCGAGGCCATCCTGCCCGCGCACGCCGAGGCTCTCGAAGAACTCTCGCGTCACTACGAACTGCTGCGGCTGGTGCGCAATCTCAACCGCCTCGCCGTTGCGGCCGACGACCAGGTCGATCTGGAGCACCTCCACCCCGTGCTGGAGACCTGGCGGATCCGTGGACTGCGCGAGAAGCGCCCCGAGACCCTCGAGGCGCGCATTCAGCGCGAGCTGAAGAGGGGGGAGGAGATCATGCAGGAGCTGATCGGGGAGGTTTTGGTCTGAACAGGCGGGAGCCTCCAGCCTGTTATTACACCAGCGATTTCAAATATTTGCCGTATTCATTCTTCTCCAGCCGCCGAGCCTGGGCGAGCAGCTGGCCGCGGTCGATCCACCCCTTGTTGAAAGCAATCTCCTCGAGGCAGGCGATGCGGAACCCCTGCCGCTCCTGGATGGTCTTGACATAGGCCCCGGCGTCGAGCAGGCTCTCATAGGTGCCCGTGTCGAGCCAGGCATACCCGCGCCCGAGGATCTCCACCTGCAGCCGGTTGCGCTCGAGATAGACCCGGTTGACGTCGGTGATCTCGAGCTCGCCGCGCGCCGAGGGCTGAATGCTCTTCGCCACCCGCACGACCTCCTGATCATAGAAATAGAGCCCCACCACCGCGTAATTGCTCTTGGGCTGTTTCGGCTTTTCCTCGATGCTGAGGGCACGGCCGGAGGCGTCGAATTCGACGACGCCGTAGCGCTCGGGGTCCTTCACCTGATAGCCGAACACCACACCGCCACCCTCGCGCTCGATCCGCCGCACCGACGCCTCCAGCAGGCCGCTGAAATTGTGGCCATAGAAGATATTGTCGCCGAGGATGAGACAGGCGCTGTCTCCGGCAAGGAACGCCTCGCCGAGGAGAAAGGCCTCGGCCAGGCCGTTGGGGGCGGGCTGCACCTTGTAGCTGATGCTCAGACCGAATTGCGAGCCATCGCCGAGCAGCTGCTCGAAGCGCGGCAGATCCTCGGGGGTGGAGATGAGCAGGATCTCCCTCAGTCCGGCCAGCATCAGGGCGGAGAGGGGATAGTAGACCATCGGCTTGTCATAAATGGGCAGAAGCTGCTTGCTCACCGCCTGGGTGATGGGATAAAGGCGGGTGCCGGCGCCGCCGGCGAGAATGATGCCTTTCACAGGAGACTTCCTTTTTATTGAATACGTACCTGCAAACCCCCGGCTGTGCGTAGCGTGTTGCGGAACAGAAAATCTCCGCCTCGACCGGGTTTAAAATAACAAACTTTTATCTTCCATGCACCAGAAAAAATAATCTTCTAGAACGATCCGGGACGGCGCGGTAAAAGCCGGCGGGGTGGAGACGAGATGGAAGGGGGCCGCCGGGCCCGTGGGGCGGGGGCCGGATGGAGGTGGGCGCCAGCCCCTCCCGCATCCTGAAAAATAATGTGCAAAGAATGAACATTCGCTTGACTTTGACCGGCCTAACGCGTATATTAATAAGTGACGAAAAACCGCTAAATAAGTTAATTTTTTGAAATGCGGATATACTTCGTCACTTTCGACGTACCTGGGGCAGTGTTTCTCTGCGGTTTAGGGGTTGATGTGCATACGTCGACTTTATCGGTCGTACTTTAACCGCGGCGTTTTTCCAGACCGGTTCCAAGCCCGGCGGCCATCCACCCGGGCCTGGCACACGCTGGAGCGCCCACCGTTGTCCGCTTCACACAGTCCGGATAACGAGATCGGGCGCGCGTCGCAGCACTAACCGGGCAACCGGGACCACAGGGAAGTGTTGCCATGACCTCGGGCACTGTCGGCCTCTTTTTCCCCATCCGCAGCGCGGGATGCCTGCTCTCCGGCTCCCGTGCCCCGCATCGGCTCCAGCGCTACGCCTCCGGTCTTGCCAACTCCTGCTACGTTCCCGCAGCTGCCTGCAAGTCTCACGAACAAAGGAGCCTAGCATGACCAAGTATCTACTCTCCATTCTCAGACCAGGAACGCTGGCCGTACTGCTGACGTTGCTGGTTTGGCCCGCTGCCGCTGCGGTTCTCCCGTCCGCAGCGCCCGTGGTCGACGGCCAGATCACGGATTGGAACCTTACCACCGACTGGGTGTCCCAGATGCACCGCGCCTGGAAGGCCTCCAAAGAGTATCAATCCGACCTCTATCTGCGCTACGACTGCGCGACACAGACCATGTTCGTCCTGGTCCTGACCCGGACCGGCTATCCCGGCCTGCTCGATCCCACGCTCAGCTGGATCAAGGCGACCGATCTCGGCAATGCCACGATCGTTTCGGGCACCTCCGACAACAACGGCGTGCCCCCCGATTTCGCCTGGGTGGGCGTGGGTTTTGACGGCAATCCTAACCACGTTCAGGGTTTTGAAGCCTCGTTTCCACTGACACCCGGCCCCCACACCATCAAGGCGCACATCGAGATCGAAGACAGCGGCCCGCAGACTTCGGGCACGCCCACCGATGTGGCCACCAACTATACCTGCGACGCGCCTCCTCCTCCTCCGCCCACTCCGACCTATGATTTCGGCGATGCCCCCGATACCTTCGGCACCCTGCTCGCCAGCAACGGCGCCCGCCATCAGATCGTCGCCGGCTTTTACCTCGGCGCGGGGATCGATGCCGACAGCGACGGCCACCCGAATGTTGCCGCCGCGGGCGATGATGCCGCCGACAGCGGCGATGAGGACGGCGTTCAGTTCCTCACCAAACTGACCGTCTGCAAAACCGCGGTCATCAAGGTGACCGCCTCCATGGCCGGCAAGCTCGACGCCTGGTTCGACTGGAACAGCGACGGCGACTGGAATGACGCGGGCGAGCAACTCTTCGTCAGCCAGACCCTCCATGCCGGATCGAACCTGCTCCAGTTCACCGTGCCCTGCACGGCCGCCGCCTTCGCACCGGTCTACACCCGCTTCCGCTTCAGCAGGGCCGGCGGATTGACCCCGGTCGGGCTGGCCGTCGACGGCGAGGTCGAGGATTATCTGGTCCAGATCACCGAACACCACGACCCCATGGGCTATTTCTATTGCGAGACCACCGGCGAGATCCTCCCCGGCGGCCTGATCGAGGTCTCGGGCCCGGGCGAGGTCATCATCCTTCATGACGGCAGCACGGGATATTATGAATTCATCACCGACGGCACGGCCGGCGTCTATACCATGACCGTTACGCCCCCGGCCGGCTATCCCCTCAGCACCAGCTGCCTGCCGCAGGCTGGACCCCTGGATCCCTCCGGCCAGCCCGATCCCTATGTCCTGGGCTCCGGCCCCGACGCTGCCGGAACGCACTTGCTCGACTATTCCTGCCCCGGAAATCCCTATTATGTCAGCTTTAATCTTGCGCCGGGCGATCCCTTGATCCATTTCAATAATATCCCCCTGCAATGCCCGCAGGAACCAACCCGGCCGCAGGTCGGCATCCACATCAAAAAGTACACCAACGGCCAGGATGCCGATACCCCCTCCGGACCGGTCCTGCTCCTCGACGACACCGTGACCTGGACCTATGATGTCAACGGCATCTTCGAGCCGCAGTCGGAGGCCGCTATCGACGATGTTCAGGTGGTGGATGACAACGGCACCCCCGCCACTACCCTCGACGATTTCAGCCCCGCCTATGTCAGCGGCGATGACGGAGACGGGCTGCTCGAACCCGGCGAGACCTGGCATTACCAGGCTACCGGCCATGCCCAGCTCGGCCAGTATGCCAACCTCGGCTCGGTGACCGGCCGCTTCTGCTGGCCGGCGGAGTCCGCGCCGGGCGCCGAGTTCCCCGAAATGGAGTGCGACACCCTCCGCGCCAGCGACCCCAGCCACTATTACGGCGAGCTGCGCAACACCGTCAAGCCCGACGATTTCGTCGTCGCCCTGACCTTCAAGACCGCCTCCGGACAGGCCGTGGGCGACGTCCTCGCCTATCTGCAGGTGCCCGGTGAGCAGGAGTGGAAGGTCCTCAGCAGCGCCGAGATCAGCCTGCTCTGGGGCCGCCATCCCCACAACGCCCTCTTCCGCGGCCTCTTCCCGGTCCCGGGCGGCACCTATCACTTCAAATTCATCGCGCCCGCGGGCTATCAGTTTGCCGGACCGGACGGGATGGATCTGGACGTGCCGGATGCCAGCGCCTATTACTCCGTCACCGGTCATGAGTTCATCCTGAATCCGACGGCGGGCGCGGTCGCGGCCGCACCGGCTACGACGCCTGCGGTGGCCGCCAACGCCCTGGTGCTGGTCCAGGGCTCCCCGGCGCACCGCAGCGAATCCTGGAGCAAGGCGGTGGATGGCGTGACCGCCGGCTGGGAGGGCACCGCCACCGTCCGTCCCGATGACTCGGGCGCGGCCTGGGCGCTCTTCCGCTTCGGCGACGAGCAGCTCTATCGCTTCAATTATATCACCCTGCAGACCGACAACGGCGTGGACGACGATGCGGTCGCCGACCGCCAGGCGGTGCGTTTCGAGGTGCTGGTCTCGACGACCGGGACTGAGCCCGGCGATTTCACCAGCGCCGGCGCCTTCCGGGTCAAGCATCCCGAGATGACCTGGTACCGTCTCAACAGCACCGTGGCCGCCAAATATGTCCTGCTCAAGGTCACCGAGCCGAAATGGGGCGACGGCGGCTGGATGCAGGTGGTCGAGTTCGGCGTCAATACCTCCGAGCGCAAGGGAGCGGTTCCGGCGGAAGCCACGGCCGAGACGGCTGCGGTTACGGCCGTGCCGGCGGCGCATGCCCTCCAGACCAACTATCCCAATCCCTTCAATCCGGAGACGACGATCTCCTGGCAGCTGGCCGAAACCGCGCTGGTCTCGGTACGCATCTACAACCTCACCGGCGAGGAGGTGGCCGTGCTCGTCAACCAGGAACAGCCGGCGGGATACTACAAGGTGACCTGGAACGCGGCCGCGCTGCCTTCGGGTCTCTATTTCTGCCGCTTCAATGCCGGCAGCACCACCGCCGTCAAGCGGATGCTCCTGCTCAAGTAAAGAGAGGGGCTTCGCGCTCCTGACCCGGAGGTCAGGAGTAGATCCACCCGAGTCCTCAAGGCCGGGAGCATGGCGGGGGGGCATGCTCCGGCCTCACTTGTTCCCGCCCACCGGGGGGTGGGAGGGAACGGAACAACCTCCGCACTTGTACCCACCGGCGCGGCAGGGGCCGTAACAAAAAAAGGCGCTGATTTTCAGCGCCTTTTTTTATTGGGGGCCGCAGCCCCGCGGGCCTGTCCGGCTCCTTCAGCTACGGCTAGCGGAGCGTGACCAGGGGATGCTGCCGCAGCGGATCCGGCTGGACCGGATGGGCGTGGCGGATGCGATGCGCGATCTCGACCGAGGTGCGCGCCTCGTTGATGCCAAAGCCGCGCCCGGCGAGGGTCTCCTCATAGACCCGGGTATGCAGATCGGTGAATCCCTCCGAGAACTCGACCTCCTCGCCGTCCACCTGCACCGAGCGGAAGGTCGACTTGCCGGCCGCGGCCGCCGCGCCGGGCAGATCGCCGCGGTCGATCGAGAGGTACCAGCGCACCCGCGCCCGCTCCAGCTCGAGCCAGCCGGCGGCGCGGCGTTCCTCCGCGAGATGGACCTCCAGCCCCTGCACCGGCCCAAAGATCCAGGCGAGCATGTCGAAAAAGTGGATGCCGATGTTGGTAGCGATCCCGCCCGATTTGTGCACATCCCCCTTCCAGGAGAAATCGTACCAGCGGCCGCGCGAGGTGATATAGCTCAGCTCGACCTCGTGGATGCGGCCGGCCGGCTCGGCGGCGATACGGTCGTGCAGCGCCACCAGGGCGGGATGGACGCGCAGCTGCAGGATAGTATAGACGCGGCGGCCGCTCTCGCGCTCGAGTTCGCTGAGGACGTCGAGGTTCCAGGGGTTGAGCACCAGCGGTTTTTCGCAGATCGCGTCGGCGCCGATGCGCAGGGCGAAGCGGATGTGCGCGTCGTGGAGATAATTGGGCGAGCAGATGGTGACATAGTGGATGCGCTGCGCCTCGCCGAGGCGGCGCAGTTTCTCGGCATGGCGGTCGAAGCGCTCGAACTCGGTGAAGAAATCGACATCCGCGAACCAGCGGTCGAGAATGCCGACCGAGTCGCTGCGGTCGCAGGCGGCGACCAGGGTGTGGCCGGTGTCGCGGATGGCTTGGAGATGGCGCGGGGCGATATAGCCGGCGGCGCCGATGAGGGCAAAATTTTTCATGGATGCATTCTCCCGGATGAATACCGGCTCTAATATATTGCATTCCAGCCAAAAAGACAACGGCAAAATCGCTGCGGATGCGCCCCGAAATCCGGCTCCCTCCCGGCCCATCCTGCCCTCGCGCCCGCCAGGCACCACGGTGGGCACGAGAGTTCGGGGGATCCCCGGCCGACGCCTGCTTTCCGGCTCCCGCCAGGCGCCAGGGTGGGCACGAGAGTTCGGCGGATTCCCGGCCGACCGCTGCGCTGCAGCCGTGTTTTTGCCCTCGCGCCCACCCGGCCGACGCCCGCTACCTGGTTCTCGCCAGGCGCCAGGGTGGGCACGAGAGTCCGGTGGATCCCCGGCCGACAGCTGCGCTACAGCCGTGTTTTTCTCCGCGGGTTCTCGCCCGGCGCCATCCGCCATACAAAATATTTTTTGCCGGCCTGTTGACTTTGATGCTGATTTTTCTTACCATCAGGAAAAGGAATGTTGACCGGAGCAGACGGCCATGAAAACGATGCGTATCCCCCTCTCCATCCTCGTGCTGCTGCTGCAGAGCCAGGTGATTCATGCCCAGTGGCAGCATACCAACGGGCCCTACGGCGGCGTGATTAACGCCCTGACCTTCTCGGGTGCCGACTTGCTCGTCGGAACCAGGGGCGGAGGGGTGTTTCGCTCCTCCGATAATGGCACCACCTGGGCCGCCCTCAACAGCGGCTTGACCGACAAAGAGATCACCGCCATCGCCGCAAAAGGTGCAATCCTCATGGTCGGGACCGGTAGTGGCGGGGTGTTCGTTCCTTCCGAGACGGAGGCGAACGGCTGGCAGCCCACCAACCAGGGCCTCTCAAACCAAAAAATCCGCGCCCTGGCCATCAAGGACAACAATACGATCTTTGCCGGCACCGAAGGCGGCGGCGTCTTCCGGTCAACGGATGGCGGCATGAGCTGGCAAACGGTCAGTTCCGGCCTGGCCAATCCCAACGTCAGCGCCCTGTACCTCAATGGCAGCAACCTCTACGCCGGCTATGCTACCAACGGCATCTCGCTCTCCACCGATGACGGCGCTTCCTGGAAGTTCATCAGCACCGGCCTGCCCATGGCCAGGATCAATTGCATCTATTCCAAAGGGACAGCTCTCTATGCCGGAGTCGGGCAGGGCGGCAACAGCAAGTTCGGCTTGTACGTATCGGCCAACAACGGCTCTACCTGGAAAAAGCTCAACGGTAACTGGCCCAGCGATATGCCGGTCACGGCCATGACCGCCAATGGCGACTATCTCATCGCCGGCGGCGGTTTCTGCGTCAGCTTTTCAAAGGACAACGGCGCCAGCTGGCAGTATGCGGGCAGCGCCTCACCCGGATCGGCCAATGCCCTGGCGGTCGGACCGCTCGGCCTCTACGTCGGCACCGAAAAAGGCGTTTTTTTGAGTACCAGCGAGACCAGTGTCGCGCCGGCCCATACCGGCATGACCTGCGGTGCGGTCAAGGCCTTTGCGGCGAAAGACGGGCTCCTCTATGCCGCCGAGAACGGCGGTGGCGTCTTTACATCCCCGGACCACGGAGCGAGCTGGACGGCCCTTAACGGCGGTCTGCGCGTCATCGACATCAACGCGGTGTGCGTGCTCGATACCCTGCTCCTGGCCGCCAACCACAACGGCGTCTATCTTTTCCATCCGGAGTTTCAGGGCTGGCCCGAGAGCGGCATTGCCGATAATCCCTGCTGCACCCAGTGCCTCATCGTCAAGGCGGGAAAAATCTATGCCGGTACCGCCAACGGCGTCCATGTATCGCTCAGCCGAGGCCAGGGCTGGTCCAGCCTGGGTCTGGCCGACCGCTTCGTCTATGCCCTGGCATTCAGCGGCGCCAATCTCTGGGCCGCAACCGGCAGCGGCATTTTTATGTCGATCAATGGCGGCTCCACCTGGAGCGGCGCCGGCCTGACCGGTTATTACGTGACAAGTCTCGCCACCATGGGGACGCTGATCTTCGCCGGGACCGAGGGCAGCGGTGTTTACCTCTCCACCGACAATGGAGTCAACTGGACCGTAATCAAGGCGGATCAGCAGTCGCCGCCGCATGTCTATGCCCTGGTCGTCCAGGACTCGGTGCTCTATGCCGGGGCCCGGGATGGCGTCTATGTCTATTCCCACGCCGGAACGAAATGGAAGGGGAGTAACACAGGCCTTCAGGATCGACGCGTCTATTCGCTGTTCATCCTGGACAATGACCTGTACGCCGGCACCGACGACGGCGTCTGGCGGCGGCCGCTCGCGGAGATGACCACAGCCGTAAACCACTGGGTTGCGGATGGTCCCCGGGAATTTACGCTGTCGCAAAACTATCCCAATCCCTTCAATCCCTCAACCACCATCCGTTTTACGCTCCCCCAGGCTGCTGACGTCTCGCTGATCATCTATAATGAAAGGGGGGAGGTGGTTGCGGATCTGGTCGAGCGGAGGATGGCCGCCGGCAGCCATCAGGCTGTCTGGAATGCCACTGCAGCCGCCGGCGGAGACTATTTTTGCCGGATGAAGGCGGATCATTTCAGCGCGACCCGCAAGCTCGTGTTGCTGCATTAGCACCTGCATGGGCAACCGGTACACCAAACCACGCTGGCAGGGACGCGTGGCGGCAAAACCGCATAAAACGATAAAAATTGCTTGAATAATTAAATTTTTATGCTATATTATCGTATCTGACTACTGCGCCAGCACGGTCGATCACATCCAGGGCATGGCAGCTTCTGTTCGGCAACGGGGCGGGGATGAGATTGGTGACTTGGGGACACAACCACGCGCTTTAAACGCCTCACTTCAGCAGAATCGCCAGCAAGAACTCTGGTTGGGCAGGGAAGAGGTAAAGTGACCGGCGCCGCCAGGCGCCCGGGGTGTTCTTGATGGTATGGTATTTGCTTTCGTCTTACTCCTGAATAATTGGACTCATTTTAGCGGTTTTTGTAGCTAATACAGCGCCCAAGTGTATCGATAGAGTACACCTGTTCCTTTTCAAACATCGCTTCAGGTGCCGCGAGAAAAGGGATTTTTTTGTGGCGATCCTGGAGTGACAGGGCATCGCTTTGTCTTCTCCTCTCGCTCACGCCCTGAGCCACCTTCTCGCTCCCGCCCTGAGCCACCTTCTCGCTCCTGCCCGCACCACCTCTCGTTCCCACCCGGTGGTTTCCCGGGTGGGAACGGCAGTCCCACAAACAAGGAACGCATCATGAAACACCTGCACCGCATCTTTCTGATCCTGCTCATCTTCGCCGCCATTGTCAGTCCCCAGGAGCGCCGCATCAAGGCCGGCGACGGCATCGAGATCGTCGTCTATGGCCACCAGGAACTCTCCCGCATCGTCACCGTCTCCCCCCAGGGCACCATCGACTTTCCCTTCATGCAGAATCTCCCGGTCGACGGCCTCACCCTGGAGAAGCTGCGCGAGATCGTCGTCGCCCAGCTCTCGCGCTACCTCGATACCTTCCCCGTGGTCACCCTCAATTTCGCCAAAAGCAACGTCATCAACATCAATATCATGGGCATGGTCAAGCAGCCCGGCATCCGCCAGATGCCCCTCGCTTCCAACCTCCAGGGGGCGATCGCCGCGGCCGGCGGGCCCATGTCCGGCGCGCGCCTCAGCGAGGTGCAGCTGCTGCGCGGCGAGCCCGGCAAGATGGCCACCACCCGCTATGACCTGCGCAAATTCCTGCTCGAGGGCGATCTCAAGCAGAATCCGGTTCTCGCCGAAGGCGACATCATCATGGTCACCAGCGGCGAGCTGCTCGACAACGTCAAGGTGATCGGCGAGGTCCGCCTGCCCGGGGTCTTTGAAGAATTCACCAGCGCCACGGTGATCGACATGATCATGCGCGCCGGCGGGCCGACCGCCAATGCCGATGTCAAAAAGATCCGCTACGTCTCCCCGTCGCGCAAGAAGCAGACCGAATACCGCATCAACCTCGAGCAGTATCTCGCCGCCACTGGTACTTATCCCAACCCCGAGGTCAAGGCCGGGGACATCATCTATATCCCGAAAAAGCCGGCCGGCTGGCAGTCCTTTCTCCCCTATGTCAGCACCATTTCCAGCCTGCTGATCAGCATCTATTACGTCGTTTTAATCCGCAATAATTAGCATCCGGCCGGCCGCCCTCGCGCCGCCGGCCGTCACTGCATCGGAGTACGCATGCCTCCTGATATCCCCAATGACAGCGCCATTGAGCGCGAATGGACCCTGCAGGACTATATCAATCTCTTTCTCCGCCGCAAGTTCTCCATTCTTGTAACGGCGCTGCTGATCTTTGCCGCCGCCGCCGTCTATACCTTCATCCGCCCGCCGCAGTACTACTCCTCCGCCACCTTTATTATCGAGAGCCCGAATATGGGCCTGGGCAGCCTGCTCGGCAGCCAGTCTAGCGCCCGGGCGCTCGCCGAGCCGGGCCGGCCGCTGGAATTCTACCAGGCCCTGCTCGAAAGCCAGGCCTACCAGGAGCAGCTCTGGCAGCAGGCCCGCGGCGACAGCATCATTCTCGCCAGCGGCATGACCGGCGAGGAGTTCCACCGCTTCCTGCAAAAGAACATCAAGCTGACCACCGACAAGACCGAACTGGTCAAGCTCGGGGTGACGGCCAAATCGCCCCAGCTGGCCTGGCGTCTCGCCGACCTCGCCATCACGGTCTTCAAGCTGCGCTGCAAGCAGATCGAGCTGGAGGAGACCCGCAACGTCGTCGACTATGTCGACAAGCAGAAAGAGATCTCGCGCGGCAAGCTCGAGGATGCCGAGCGCTCACTGCAGGAATTCAACGAGTCGACCAGCTTTGCCGTCAGCGATGAGGATGGCGGGCTGCTGAAAAAGCTGGTCGAGCTGGAGAGCGGCCTGGCCGAGGTGCAGTCGCAGCGCGAGCTGGCCGAGGCCAACATCGCCGCCTACAACCAGCGCCTCAACGATCTCAAGGCCCCCAATACCCCCGAGCTGAACGACATCGACACCCCCCGCACCAAGGAGCTGCGCAGCCGCCTCGACCGGCTGATCGAGGAGCGCACCCAGCTGGCTGGCGCCGGGACGCGCAGCGTCAAGGCGGTCTCCCTGGATCAGCAGATCGACGAGGTGCGCAACCAGCTCTACCAGGCCATCCTCGAGACCACGCCGGGCAAGGATGCCGGCGCCTATCTCAACCAGAACCTCTGGGAGGAGATCCGCCAGAACCGCATCAAGGAGGAGCTGCAGCTCTACATGCTGCGCAACCGCGAGCGTTTTTTTCAGCGCCAGGTGGCCACCTACCGCCGCGAAAATCCCAAACTGGTCGAGCGCGCCATCGAGATGACCCGGTTGCAGCGCTCCAAAAAGGTCTACGAGGACATGTTCGCCATCCTGCTCGAAAAGGGCGAGGAGGCGCGCATCAAGTCGGCCACCGGCACCGGCGGCATCCGCATCCTCGACAGCCCGGTTATGCCGCAGCGGCCTGTGCCCGCCCATGTGCCGCGCAATCTCGCCGTCGGGCTGATGCTCGGCCTCGGCCTGGGGTTCGGCCTCGCCATGTTGCGCGATTATCTCGACAACACCATCCGCAGCCAGGATGAGCTGACGCGTCATACCGGGCTGGCGGTAATGGGGGCGGTCGCCGAGATCAAGGTGAAGGATCCCGCCGGCCGCAAGCCGGTCCGGCCGGCGCAAGTTGAGGAGGCCGAAACGACGGGGCCCGCGGCTTATGCTTTTTCGAGCAACGGCTATACCGGCCATCTCATCTCCCAGATGAAGCCGCGCGAGCCGGTGGTGGATGCCTACCGCACCTTGCGCACCAACCTCCAGTTCGCCAGCGTCGACCAGCCCATCAGCGCTCTGCTGGTCACCAGCGCCCTGCCGGGTGAAGGCAAGACCCTCTCCACGGCCAATATTGCCATCAGCTTCGCAGAACTGGGCCAGCGGGTGCTGATCATCGACGGCGACATGCGCAAGCCCAGGCAGCACACCCTCTTCGGATTAAAGAGCACGCCGGGCCTGGCGGATTGCATGGCGCGGGGGCTCAGCGCCGGACAGGTGATCTACCAGACCAGCGTGCCCAATCTGCGCCTGGTCCCCTGCGGCACCATCCCGCCCAATCCAGCGGAGATGATCGCCAGCCAGCGCATGGGGGATTTCATCGCCCAGTGCCGGATGATGTTCGATCTGGTGGTTATCGACGCCCCGCCGGTGCGGCTGGTTACCGACCCGCTGCTCTTCGCTGCCAAGGCCACCCATGTGCTGCTAGTGGTCAAGGCCAACTCGACCCAGATGCGCGATGTGCAGGAAGCCTCCGCGCTCATGCGCCGGGCGCAGACGCCCATCCTGGGAGTATTGTTCAACTATGTCAAGACAACGCGGGGATATGGGGATTATCACCGGTATAACCATTATTATGACAGCTTTTCCACCAAAAGCAAATAGCCGATACGGACGGATCTGAACATGTTCAAAAACAAAACCCTGTTGATCACCGGTGGCACCGGCTCATTCGGCAATGCGGTATTGAAGCGCTTTCTCGATACGGACATCAAAGAAATTCGTGTCTTCAGCCGGGACGAGAAAAAGCAGGAGGACATGCGCATCGCCCTGAAGAACCCCAAGCTCAAATTCTATATCGGCGATGTGCGCGAATACAGCAGCGTAGCCAACGCCATTCAGGGCGTGGATTACATCTTTCATGCCGCTGCGCTCAAACAGGTGCCCTCCTGTGAATTCTATCCCATGGAAGCGATCCGCACCAATGTGCTCGGTGCGGAAAACGTCCTCAATGCCGCGGC
This sequence comes from bacterium, assembly GCA_035419245.1. Taxonomy (NCBI): domain Bacteria; species bacterium. The sequence continues at coordinate 377,955 of DAOLSP010000003.1, forward strand.
AAATCATGGCGTCGAAAAGCTCATCGTCTTGAGCACCGACAAAGCGGTCTATCCGATCAATGCCATGGGCATGTCCAAGGCCTTGATGGAAAAACTCATGCTCGCCAAGGCTAGAGTTTCGGCCGGCAAGACCATCTTTTGCGGCACCCGTTATGGCAACGTCATGGGCTCGCGCGGCTCGGTGATTCCTCTCTTCATATCGCAAATCCAGGAAAAGAAACCCATCACCATCACCGACCCCAACATGACGCGGTTCATGATGTCCCTCGATGACGCGGTGGATCTGGTCCTGTACGCCTATAAAAACGGTCATCAGGGTGACCGCTTTGTCCAAAAGGCTCCGGCGGCGACCATCGAGACCCTGGCCAAAGCCCTGATCGAATTGTTTGCCAGCAAAACCGAAATCCGCACGATCGGCACGCGTCACGGTGAAAAGCTGCACGAGACCCTGCTCACACGAGAAGAAAAGGCCATCGCCCATGATTGTGGCCAATACTATCGCGTGCCGGCCGATACCCGGGATCTGAATTACAACAAGTATTTTGTCGAAGGAGAGGTCACAATCAGCCGGGCGGACGACTATAATTCCAGCAACACCTACCGGCTCAATGTGGAAGAGACCAAAGAGCTGCTGCTCAAGCTGGATTTTGTTCAGGAAGCGCTGAAACCGTGACGTATGCCCCGAAAATGCCGGACAGACCGGTTTTCATCCAGGGCGGTCAGCACAGCGACGATCGCGGCGCCATCGCCTTTGCCAATGATGTTCGCCTCGATCCGGTCCGCCGGTTTTATTTCATTACAAATCATACAACCGATATTATTCGCGCCTGGCAGGGACACAAACGCGAGACCAAGTACTTTTACGCCGTGGAGGGAGAGTTTGTCGTCGCGGCGGTGCGGCTGGATGATTTTGCAGACCCCTCGCCGGATCTTCAGGCGGAGAGCTTTATTCTCAAGACCGGCAAGCCGGGTGTCTTGATTGTGCCGCCGGGTCATGCCAACGGCATGCGGGCATTGACCGTGCCGAACAAGCTGCTCGTGCTTTCGGATCTGTTGCTGGAAGACAGCAGTGAGGATATCTATCGCTTTCCCGCCCATCTCTGGTTCGACTGGCACTTGCTGAAAGAAAAGGGCCATGGGCAATAGGATCCGGGTGGGCATCACCGGGCAGGCCGGATTTATCGGCTCCCATCTCTATAACTATCTGGGGCTCTTTGATACCATTGAGCGTATCCCTTTTCAGGACGAATATTTTCAGAATGATTCAAGGCTGAGACAATTCGCCGCCTCCTGTGATGCGATCGTTCACCTGGCTGCGGTCAACCGCCACGCTGATCCTGAAAGCCTGGCCGAAACCAATATCCGCCTGGTGCGCCAGCTGATTAACGCCATGGAAGCGGTGGATGCGACGCCGCATCTACTGTTTTCCTCTTCCATTCAGGAACGGCGCGACAACCCCTATGGCCGCTCTAAGAAGGCCGGCCGGCAGATGCTGATAGAATGGGCTGAAAAGCATCATGCGGCCTTTACCGGTCTGGTGATCCCCAATGTTTTTGGCCCGTTTGGCAGGCCCTTTTACAATTCCGTGGTTGCCACTTTTTCCCATCAGCTGGTGAACGGTCTTGAACCGAAAATCGAGATCGATGCCGAACTGCCGCTCATCTATGTCAACGACCTGGCCGCTGCCATTCGGCGAATCATTGAAAAACGGGAAACTGCACAGGAACTGGAGATCAAGGAAACCGCAACAGCCAAAGTAACCGACCTCTTTGCCAGACTTGGCGCTTTCAAAAAAAGTTATTTGACGGATGGCTTTATACCGGATCTCTCCGATTATTTCGATCTCTGCTTGTTCAATACCTTTCGCAGTTATCTTCCGCATGATTTTTTCCCTCGAAAATATACTCTTCATGCCGACAATCGCGGACATTTCGTCGAGCTGGTGAAAACGCCCAATGGCGGACAGACGTCATTCTCGACCACGCGGCCTGGCATCACCCGTGGCAACCACTTTCACACCCGCAAAGTGGAACGATTTATGGTTATTAAAGGCCAGGCGGAGATCCGGCTTCGCCGCATCGGTACCGATCAGGTGATAACATACCAGCTTGCCGGTGACCAGCCTGCCTTTGCCGACATTCCGGTCTGGCATACCCACAACATTACCAACATCGGGCCGGAAGACCTATACACTGTGTTCTGGATCAACGAACTCTACAACCCCGCTGATCCCGACACCTTTTTTGAAAATGTTTGATTTCCTGAATTTTCTCTTGCTATCAATGTAATAAGCAATTAATTTTCTCACGTTCTCACGTTCTCACGTTCTCACGTTCTCACGTTCTCACGTTCTCACGTTCTCAC
>DAOLSP010000003.1:380418-401420 GCA_035419245.1 bacterium
GTTCTCATGTTCTCACGTTCTCATGTTCTCACGTTTTTCACCTTCTAACCTTCAGGAAAAGATGTCTCCTTCAAAATTAAAAGTCGCTACCATCGTCGGCACCCGCCCTGAAATCATCCGTCTTTCCTCGACGATGAAGTTGCTCGACAAATACGTGACGCAGATTATCATTCACACCGGCCAGAACTATGATTATGAATTGAATGAGATCTTTTTCAAGGATCTGGAGCTGCGCAAGCCCGATTATTATCTGGCTGTGGATACCTCATCTCTGGGCAAAGTATATGGCGAAACGCTGATCAAAACTGAAGAAGTACTGCTAAAGGAAAAGCCTGATGCGGTCTTGATTTTGGGAGATACCAACAGCTCCATCGCCGCGATCATCGCCAAGCGCATGCGTATCCCCATATTCCATATGGAAGCCGGCAACCGCAGCTTTGACCTCAATGTGCCTGAGGAGATCAACCGCCGGATTATCGATCACATCGCAGATTTTAATCTGGTCTATACTGAGCACGCTCGGCGACATCTTTTATCCGAAGGCTTGCCCCACCGCCGAATCTACCTGACCGGCTCACCGCTGTATGAAGTACTGCATGACAATCTGGACAAAATCAAAGCTTCAAAAATTTTACAGCAATTGCAGCTAAAGGAAAAAGGATACTTTCTCGTGAGTACCCACAGGGAAGAGAATGTAGATAATTCTGAAAACCTGAAAAAGATCTTGGCAGTTCTAAACCAGATTGCACAAGAATATAATTTGCCAGTTATTGTCTCCACACATCCACGCACCCGCAAGCGGCTGGAAAAATTGGAAAGCTTTCATCATAGTGATCTGATACAATTTATGCAGCCTTTTGGATTTCTGGATTATGTGCATTTACAGATGAATTCCAAATGCGTCATATCGGATAGCGGTACAATAAGTGAAGAATCCGCGATTCTTTCTTTTCCTGCTGTATCATTACGGCAGTCCATGGAGCGGCCAGAAACACAAGATGAGGGAACGATTATTTTGTCTGGCTTAAATCAAGACGCTGTTCTGAATTCAATAGCTGTGGCAATTTCTCAACTTGAAAACCAGTACTACAAGCATATTCCCAATGAATACAGCATAGAAATGGTATCCTGGCGGGTATTAAAACTGATTATCGGTAATACTGGATTGAGTAATTTGTGGTGGGGAATTAATAACTAAAATAAATATTATAATGGAGTAATGTCATTACTATGATAAATGCACTGGTAACCGGTGCTGATGGTTTCATTGGTTCGCACTTGACCGAGTTGTTGCTGCAAAGTGGCTATCGTGTAAGAGCACTCTCATATTATAATTCTTTCAATAATTGGGGTTGGCTGGAAGATGTGCCAAGCCAGCCTAATTTGGAGGTTATTACCGGTGATATTCGTGATCCACATTTTTGTAATGAATTAGTAAAAGGTGTTGATATTATTTTTCATTTAGCCGCACTTATTGCAATACCCTATTCTTATATTGCACCGGAAAGTTATGTCACGACAAATATAATTGGGACTTTGAATATTTGCCAGGCAGCAAGAAATAATGGAAGCATAAGGATTATTCATACTTCTACCTCTGAAGTATACGGAACTGCAAAATATGTACCCATTAATGAATGTCATGCCAAGCAACCGCAGTCTCCTTACTCAGCATCAAAAATTGGTGCGGATGCGATTGCTATGAGTTTTTACAATTCATTCCAATTACCGGTTACTATAGCAAGGCCGTTCAACACCTATGGTCCAAGACAATCGGCCCGTGCAATCATACCTACGATCATTTGTCAGATGGCCAGTGGATTGAAAGAAATAAAATTAGGCGATATTACGCCCACACGTGATTTGACTTTTGTCAGAGATACCTGTAGAGGTTTTCTTGCTTTGGCCAACCAAAAAGAAACGATCGGCAAAGAAATTAATATTTCTTCAAATTTTGAAATTTCGATACTGGATTTGTTTAATATGATAAAGGAAATTTTGGGTAGGGATGCAAAAATTGTAATGGATAATATGCGTCATAGGCCGGGTAATTCAGAAGTATTCAGATTATGGGGAGATAATTCCTTGATTACTTCTCTAACTGGATTTAAGCCAGAGTATGACTTGAAAAAAGGACTTCAGCTTACATGTAACTGGTTCTCTATAAAAGGCAATCTGTCAAGATACAAAGCCACAATCTATAATGTATAAGTATTTTATTGATTTACTTGGCAAGAATAGAGGAATATATGATAATATAAAAAATGCTGGCCTCTATTTTCTAGGTTCTATTGTTCAATCATTATTAGCTTTAATAGCACAACCTATTTATGCTATCCATATGTCTGCTAGCGAATTTGGTATACTTGGCTATTTTGATGCTATTAAAAGTTTTTTTCTTCCGATTTTTATTTTCTCAATGCCATCTGTCTATTTGATGCAATATTTTCGTCAGGAAGAACCTGAAAATAAAAAATTATTGTTCAATATTACCTTTTATCTTTGTTGCTTCAACAGCATAACGATATTTATAAGCTATATCATACTTTATTATTATTTCAGTTTCCTCAAAATTACCGTACCACTGTACCCTTTTGCTTGGTTTGCCCTCACATCTTTATTACTTGAAAATATAAAAACAATCGTATTGATAAATTTTAGAATCCGTAAGAGGGCATCCGCTTATTTCTATTTTTCTGCGGTTAATGCGATTCTAAATTTTAGCTTTGGGCTGCTTTTTGTTGCTTATTTGAAATGGGGCGCCGAAGGACGAATGTTTGCACCTTTAATTTCTAGCCTGGTGCTACTTCCAGTGTGCTGGATTATGTTAAAAAAATTTACAATTGTGAATTTCAATTTTTCTTTCTTTATAAAGAATGTAAAACTTGCAGTACCTTTAGTACTAGCAAGTTACGCCTACGTACCTATCGCTAGTATTGACCGAATATTTCTGGAACGTTTAAATGATTTGTCTGAATTGGGCCTTTATAATATTGGAATTGCTATTGCGGGCTATGTACAACTAGCATATGCAGCTTTAGCGCTTGCTTTTGAACCAGATATTTTTAAAAGTGTGGCTAATCATAATACAAAAAAATTGATACAACTAGCAGTAATAATGTTCGCCCCTTACCTATTAGTTGTTATTCTAATGATGTTATTTTCAGGATCGATAGTTTCTATTTTAACGGCTGGAAAATATCTTGGAGCTGAAAAATATACAAATATTACACTTATATCAGTGTTTCTGATGGGCATTTTTTATTTTTCCGATAAAATATTTATTGCTTTGGGCAAAACAAAATTTAGCTTATATGTTAATACTTTAGGTAGTATATCTGCAATGATAATAATGTATATTGCAGCAGCGAACTTTGGTTTTATTGGTGCCGCCTATGGTAAAGTCGTATTGGCTATAGTAATGGTAACAACGTCGGCTTATCTTGTAATTAAAAATCTTAAACTAGGGTACGCTGGATAATAATGGAATCCCCTGTTCTCTTAATTACATTTAATCGGCCGGAGACAACTCGAATAGTATTAGATGTACTTCGAACTGCACGGATAAAAACTTTATATATTTTTAATGATGGGCCAAGACCAGGCAACAGTGCTGATCTGACTGCTCGCAGAAAAATTGAGGAATATGTAACCTCAATAGATTGGGAGTGCAAAACGAAAATCTATTTTTCTGAAACAAATTTGGGATGTGGTATCGGTGTTTCAAGTGCAATATCATGGGCTTTTCTAAATGAGGATCGATTAATTATTCTTGAAGATGATTGTGTTCCAGTATCTTCATTTTTTCATTACTGCGATTATTTGTTAGAAAAATTTAAAGATGATACTCGAGTCTGTATGATTAGTGGAAATAATTATTCTAATGAGTTTAATGCAACAGATGAAAGCTATTTTTTTTCAATATATGGACATATTTGGGGATGGGCAACTTGGAAGAGGGTTTGGAATAAATATGATTATTTTATGAATGACTGGCCTCAATTTCGAGACTCTGGTCAACTTAATCATGTTTTTATCCGAAGAAATGAAAGAAAGTATATGAAAAAGTTGTTTGATGGAATTTACAAAATGGATAATAAAGGAACATGGGATTACCAGTGGTTTTTCTGTAGAATAAAGGAATATGGATTATCAATTATACCGCAGTCTAATTTGGTATCCAATATTGGAGTAGAGGGAATTCATACAAACTCTAAAACGAATGCTCATTTTTATCCAGCAAATGATAAATATTCAATCAGCAAAGAACCATTATTTATCCTTTGCAATGAATTTTACGACAGAAATCATTTTAAAAAAATCATCAATCAACAAATATCCTTTTCAATAAACATTAATAAATTTTGGCAAAGATTAAGAAAGAAAACGAATTTCTAAAAATCTAATTATAAGAATGAATCGCCGCAAAAAAATGAAAGTTGTCTGGATTTGTCATTTTTCAAATGATGAAATACAGTCTTTGCTCCCTTTATGGCGGTCTAAAATTGAATTCGCCCCTTGGATACCTAATATGCTAAAAGGTTTTGAAGAACGAGAAGATATTGACTTGTATGTTATTTCACCGCATGAATACTTACAGAGAACTACAAAATTTGAATTGAAGAATATCAAATATTATTTTATCCCCTACGGTATACCTATATGGCATAGACACTGGCCGAGTTTTTTTAGGTTAGATATCTTTTCCAACCATTTTATGTTTAGAAGAAAGGCAAAAAAACTCATCGCTCGAATCAATCCAGATTTAGTAAATTTAATAGGTGCTGAAAATGCATATTACAGCAGCTCAATTTTTGATTATTGCAGAAAATATCCTATTTTAATTACAATACAAGGCTTTATTAGCCAACTTAAAGAAGAGTTACCAGCGACTCTTGACGTCAGAGATAGAATACAAATCGAAGAAAAGATACTTGCCAATAATATTAATTTTTGCGGTGAGCAAGATTCTTCGTCATACATAGCAAAGTTCAATCCTACTCATGTTTTTTTTAAGTACTATGCTCCAATAAATGAAGCTTTTGCTCAGCAAGCTTTAAAATCTGACCCAAAATATGATTGTATATATTTTGGAACCTTGTCTAAGCTAAAGGGGACTGAAGAGTATATAAAAGTGATTGCTGAATTAAAGAAAAGCATACCTGAGGTGAAGGCTTGTATCATTGGTCCTGGCAATCCCCAACCATTCCTTGAAATTGCAGAACATCTAAATTGTGCAAATAACATTGTGTTTGCAGGTTTTTCAAAGAATCAAAAAGAATTATTCAAACAGGTTAAAGCAGCAAAAGTGTTTTTAGCTCCGCCATTAAAGGAAAGACTATCAATGACTATAAGAGAAGCGATCTTTTTAAAAGTGCCAATAGTAGCCTACGCTACAGGCGGAATTCCTTATATTAATAAATTTGACGAAAACATTATTCTTGTTAGAACGGGCGATTATAAAGAAATGGCTCGAAAAGTAAAAACACTTCTTCAAGATGATCAACTTAGAAATAATTTAGCCGAAAAAGCATTTAGCTATGGAATAAATGAATTCGGCCTTAATGTAAATACTGAGCGATTAATAGCTGCTTATAAATCTATTATATCAAGAAATAACACAATATGACCTACAAAATTCCACTATTTGATTTGAACTTTGATACAGGAGAAGAAGCAGCAGTTATCGAAACGTTGCGGTCAAAGTGGATTTCAATGGGACCAAAAATTTCTGAATTCGAAGAGCGTTTTTCTCAGATGCTCCAGACGGAGTATGCCGTAGCATTAAGTAATTGCACGGTAGCACTTCATTTAGCGATGAAATTGTTGGATATTAAACCTGGGGATGAAGTAATCTGCCCTTCGCTAACCTTTGTGGCAACGGTTAATGCCATACGGTACGTTGACGCTATTCCTGTATTTGCAGATATTAAAAGCTTTGACGATTTGACGATCGATCCAGATGATATAGAATCTAAAATTACCAAAAAAACAAAAGCCATCGTTGTAATGCACTATGGTGGCTTTGCTTGCGACATGGATAGTATTATGAGTATAGCTAATGAGCATGGATTAAAAGTGATTGAAGATGCTTGTCATGGCCCACTCTCAGAATACAAAAGCAAAAAATTAGGAACTATTGGCGATGTAGGGTGTTTCAGCTTCTTTTCTAATAAAAATATTAGCACGGGTGAAGGGGGGATGCTTATTACCAATAATCCTGGGTATTTCGAAAAAGCTAAATTGCTTCGTTCGCACGGCATGACATCACTCTCCTATGAGAGAGCTAAGGGTCATTCTACTAGTTATGATGTAATTGATTTGGGATATAATTATAGAATGGATGATATTCGAGCAGCCATCGGCATCGTCCAGCTTTCGAAACTGAAAAGCGATTTGTCAAAGAGGGCAGAATTAAGAAGTTACTATTTAGAAAAATTAGAGGGTCTTAAAAACATTATCATTCCATTTAAAAAGCAAAAATATTTGTCATCGAACTACATTTTTACGGTTTTACTTAGCAACTCCTCGCGAAATATTAGGGATCGTATTAGAGGTGAATTTGCAGAAGCTGGAATTCAAACAAGTGTGCATTATCCTGCTGTTCACAGGTTTTCCATCTATCAGCTCTATGCATCAAAGCTTCCAAAGACTGACTATGCTTCCGATAACCTGATTACATTGCCTTTGTTTTCTACACTAGAAACATCCCAAATTGATTTTATTGTAAGTAATTTAAGAAAATTTGCTAATGCGTAGAAAAATATTGGTTTTTGGGTGTGGCGAATTACAGGAATCTTTAATTTCAAATGCAAAATTATTAGGATATTATGTTATTGGGCTTGATATAAAAAATGATGTAGCTGCTAAAAATTTATGTGATAGATTCTTTGTCATACCGGGCGATGATTTTAATGCCACTTGTAAACTTGTAGAAGAATTTCAGATAGACGGCCTGATCACATCCGCAACCGATAGACCGCTGGAAATGATGGCAAAAATATCTGAAAAGTATTCTTTTGTGTTTCCAACACTGGAAGCAATTAAAAATACAACCAATAAACACCTGTTAAAGAATATCTTAATAAAAAACAACATTCCCACAGCTAACGCAACTCTTCTGGAAAACATTAGTGAAATTAAGAATATTAATCAGTTTTCCTACCCACTTATAGTCAAGCCGGTTGATAACTCGGGAAGCAGAGGTGTAATATACTGCAGTGATGCAACGTCTCTAATAGAATCCCTGCATAAAGCACTATACTATTCGAATGTTAAGAAAGTATTGGTTGAAGAGTATATTGGTGGGGAAGAATATAGTATTGAAAGTCTTATATTCAAAAACAATGTTAGTGTGATTCAGATAACTAAAAAAGAGACGACAGCACCCCCTTATAACGTTGAGTTAGCGCATAAGCAACCGGCGCAACTTAACCCGATAATATATAATAGAATTCTTGAGGTTGTTAAAAAGATGGCAAGTGCTCTTGAGTTAAATAATTGCGCATGCCACACTGAGACTAAGGTATATAACGGTATACCTTACATTATTGAGAATGGGGCAAGACTGGGAGGAGATTACATAACATCACATTTGACACCCTTATCAAGCGGCGTAAATATGGAGCAGCAATTGTTAAAAATATGCATTGGTGAACCGTTTGTATGTCCAATGATTGAACAGAATTATGCTTATATCAAATATTTCCATTTTCCTGAAGGAATTGTAGAGTTCGATCAAGATAAATTATCTGAAATTATTCACCCGAATTTAGTAAAGCTTGAATTTAAGCTGAGTAGTGGGCAAAGAATCCCCAGAATAACAAACAGTATGGATCGCTATGGATTTATTATAGTTAATGGGCATAACAAAAGTGAGGTTGAGGATTCGATGAACTTTTTAATGAATGAAATTCATAAAGTAATAATAATAAGACAATAAGGGAAAAGAAGATGCTAATTGGAAAAAACCTGGTCTTACGCCCTCTTAAAATGTCAGATATGGAGAAAACCTATATTTGGCGCAACAATATTGAACTCATCAAGTTGACCCAGGGTATCAGGTTGCCAAAAACGTTTGAAGTGGAAAAGAATTGGTTTGAGGCAGTTTTGGCAGATAAAACTAATAAAAATATTTATTTTGGTATTGATGAATTATCCACAAGCGAGTTTATTGGAATAATTCAGTTAAACAATATTGACTATTTTTCGGGAACAGCCACTTGGGGATTAATAATTGGTGAAGCCGCAAAGCAGGGCAAAGGATATGGCGTTCAAGCTCCAAACCTTCTTTTTCAATATGCCTTTAATGTTCTTAATCTCAGGAAAATATTTGGCTATGCTATAACATGTAATAAAGCAACATTAAGAATGCATGAAAAAATAGGCGGTTTTGTTGAAGAAGGACGGTTGAAACGGCACGTATTTTTCGATGGCGAATATCATGACGTACTTATTTTATCTTTATTTAAAGAAAATTTCGCAGTAAACCCGTGTTGAACACATAAGCATACGGGCAGGAAGGGGGCGATTATTGCTTGGCTATACATCATATGGATCCGTTGACTGAGCTTTTAAGTTTTACCACACCAAGAGATATAATGAGTAGTGAGCTTTTAGAAAGCAATGAATCTTTTAGTGTTCTGGGCAAATATTGCAGAAGCTTTCGATTCAATTGCAGATTTATTGACTCGGAACAAGTTTTACATCCCTAATTAATAAGGTTTGTTTTATGCCTCTATCTAAAATAAATTCTAAAAATTATCCAATTCCAATTGCAGAGAGAATAATCCCCAGTACCTACTCTATTCTACAATCTTTAAAAAAAATGGATCTGATAAATAAAAAGTTATTGCTCGTTTTTGACAAAGAGCGTTTTATTGGTGTATTAAGTATTGGCGACATTCAAAAAGCTATTATCGCTAATTTATCTTTAGAGACAAGCATATTAAAAATTATGCGGACGGATTTTGTTTACGCAAAAGCCAAAGATGATAAAAAAGATATTCTGAATCTCATGCAGAAACATAGGATCGAATGCATGCCGATATTAGATGATAACAGACAGCTAGTAACAGCATATATGTGGGCTGATCTATTTGCTTCAAAAGATAGAAATGGGAGTATAAAGCTGAACCTTCCAGTCGTTATCATGGCTGGTGGAAAAGGCAGTCGTCTAAAACCGCTAACTAATATTTTACCTAAGCCATTGATTCCAATCGGCGAAAAAACAATTATTGAACAGATAATGGATAATTTTTGTGATGCAGGCTGTAAACGATTCTATATTTCTATCAACTATAAAGCGGAAATGATAAGGTATTATTTTTCAGAACTTAAGCAGAAAAGATATCATATTTCTTATATACAAGAAAATAAGCCTTTAGGCACTGCAGGCAGTATCCATCTTTTAAAGGGTAAGATTAAAACTACATTTTTTGTCTCAAATTGTGATATTGTAATTGATCAGGACGTTGTGGAGATCGAAAAATATCATCGTATGAACAAGAATGAAATAACTATCGTCGCAGCATTGAAGCATCATTCTGTTCCATATGGGATTTTGGAAACAGGTCGTAATGGGCTTTGCAAAAAATTAACTGAAAAACCAGAATATACTTATAAAATTAACACCGGCCTTTATGTCTTAGAGCCACATCTAATTGCTGAAATTCCGAAAGATGAGTATTTTCATATAACAGCGTTAATCAATAAATTGATAAGTGAAAGACGAAAAGTTGGTGTGTTCCCTATTAGTGAAAAGTCATGGTTGGATATTGGGGAAGCAAACGAATATTATAAATTTGTTAAATAGCATAATTATATTAGTTAATGATGATATCAGGAAAGAATATCCAAGTGGAAATGCACTACAATAGCACAAAGACTGCGAAGCAAATCACGATACTAAGTCTGGCTGCGCTCCTCTTGGCGTATTTAATGCTGAATACATATGTACCAAGTTTGACTCTAAATATTATTGGATCAATCATTACTTCTGTTTTTATTTATTTTAATACTCTCAGAAAAAAAGATTATTTTTCGTTTATTATGGTGATTTATTTTTGTTCTACTTTTCCATATTCTCCACAAAAAGGAGGAGCATTTAACCTTATTAGTTTTATTTGTATAGCTTTTTATTTTTTTTCTAAAAGAAAATTGCCCTTAGAGGTCAGTAATAGTGATCGATTAGCTAGTATTTTTATTTTTGTATTTGTGCTTAGCTCAGTCTTGGGTTGGCTAACCAACTATACTGGGCAAGGGCTTGATGTTTATTACGCCATTTTTACTTTTTCGGGGGTAATTTTACTACTAATCGTCGCCAGTGGTTTGCGCCTAAACCGTGAGAGGCTTAAAGTATTCCTGCAATTGAACTTGGTATTAATTGTATACTCGACAATAGCAAGCTTAAACACTTTTTTAAATATCATTCCTTATACACCAATGTTACCCACCTATGGTAAAGCCGGAGAATACTATGAAGGTGGAGGTATTATTGGAGTTTCTCCTCTTTACGGTGAGCATAGTTTAATTTTGTTGATGTTGTTTTTCTCTTTTTTCATATTGAACAAGAGTATAGTTCCAATTAAAAAATCTACACTCTTATTAGGTCTTGTTATTTCTTACGTAAATATCTTTTTGTCAATCTCTAGATCGGTTTTTTTACTCTCGATTGCAGGAATTGCATTAGTTATTATTCTGCAATATAAATTGATAAATATAAGGATTAATACAATTTATCGACAGATCATATTTTTAGGATTAATTTCTTTCTTTATGTTTTTTATTATTAAAACATTCAAATTGGATTATGTAATTGGCAGAGTACAACAAGCAGAAAACACTATAGATAAAGTTGGCGGATTGACTCTCGATCGCATTCTCGATGGCAGAGCTATTAATCGTGAATATGCTTTTGAACAAGGCTACATGCGATACTACAGTAGAAAAAGCTGGCTAACTGGATATGGCTGGGGAACTGAAAAAGATAATCGTAATGCTTTCTATGTTGATCCATCAATAAGGCGTGGTTCTGCTCATTCTCAAATGTTAGCGATACTATTTCTTTTCGGGTGGATTGGGACTGTTGCATATTGGGGATTATTACTCAACATTATAATTAAATCATTTAAAAATATTGGCAAAAAGCAAATCGAGACTCAAAATAGAATGATGGCTTTATTCTTTTTTATTGCTTTTTCTTTATTTGTAATGAATGAAATTAAAGCGGACAGCATCAGTGTCCCGACATATTTTGCTGTAACCATCATTTGGATGGGATTAGCACTCTCAAATAATAATTTTCAGAGGAAAAGCATAATATCGTCTGTTCAGTAACGTCCGGTTAGTATTTGTTGCAGAATGATCGTGAACAGTGTTCTGCTCTGAGTCATTAACACTTCATAAAAGTCAATCAAATGAAAATTCTGTCCATTTTCGGCACGCGGCCAGAAGCCATAAAGATGGCGCCGATACTCAAAGAGCTGAAAAAGTACCCTGACCAAATCGAGAGTGTGGTTTGCGTCACCGGTCAGCACCGGCAGATGCTTGACCAAGTACTTGATATTTTGGTTCTAGTCAGGATAGTGTGGGTAAAGCCAGTTTACCCGCGACCAGATAAATTATCGTCCGCAAATATTCGAAGGTCTTGAAGCCGTAAGCTCTTTTCATCGCAGTTTTGATCTTGTTGTTCAGACCTTCAATGACACCATTGGTAATATAGCATTTGAAACCATTGAGAATGCCTTCCCAGTGATTTCGAACTGTCTTTGCAAATTCTTTGATCGGATTCAAGCGGCTATGAGTAGCCCAGAAATACCATTTTTTTAGAAGAAATCGGGCCTCTTCCTTATCCTTTGCTGTCCAGATCTCTTTGAGGGATTCTACAATTGCATGGGCGCGAACTGTTTTTAGATTGAGTTGTTTTAGTGACGTCAGTTTTTCTTTCTCTTTCTTGGACAGGTTCATTCCATTTTTTAGCCATAGATATCGCGTCTTCTTTAGTTCAACATGTTCTTTGGCTTCCTCACTGCGCACTTTGTCAAGCGCTCCATTGGCTTTGGCAATAAGATGGTATCGGTCAAAAATCAACTGGGACTTTGGAAAATTCTCCTCCAGCCCCTTTAAATAGGCCGGCCACATATCCAGGCAAAAATCACGTATCTGTTCAAAGGGCACTTTTTTGGATTTCAGATAATCAGCGAAGGTTTTGACGGTCACTGATTCGCGGGTATCCGCAACAAAAACAACCTTGGATTGCTTCAAATCGCCAAAGACTGTGATATACTCGTGCCCCTTTCTTTGAGCGACCTCGTCAATACCAACTTGGGTCAATTCGTTCAACTTGGTATCCTGGACAGCCTGGTCCACATAATGTCCAAGTATTCTCCAGACGCTGTCAGGATGTACGTGCAACAATTCAGCAAGTGGGGCTATGGCCATCTGTTGGGATAAAAGAAGCACGAAAATTTCAAAGAGCAGCGTGAAACCGCTCCCAGGCCGAGCCCACGGCACAACGACTTGTTTAACCCCGCAATCCGGGCACTGGATGCGCGGCACCCGTGCTGTCAGATAGGCCTGATGTTGGAAGAAATCCAGATGCCGCCAAGTTCGAGAATTTGTGTCATGTACAGCACAATTTGACTTGGAACATTCGGGGCAGCTAAAATGAGCACCACGTTTAAAATCGATCGTCAGGTCTAATCGTCTTTTCTCTGGATCGAATTTAAAATCTGTCACAAGCCAGGGCTCTTCTAGCCCAAGTGCCAGGCTAAACAGTTCATTGGTAGCCATATAAATCCTTTCTGAAAAGATCTGATCGTTCTGCAATTCTGTCTATCAGAAAGGAATTTAGCAAAAATATTAAATTTTTACCCACTCAATGTTGCTTAGAACCGATATTTTTAATATCTGTCCTGACGTGGATCTTAATCTTATGCAGCCTGATCAACGTCTTGCCGTGCTAACAGCGAAGCTATTCGAGGCGCTAGATCAGGTATTAGATAACATCAGACCTGATTGGATATTAGCGCAGGGAGATACTACTACTGTTTTCGTCGCTGCAGTTATGGCCTATTATCATAATATTAATTTCGGCCATGTTGAAGCCGGTTTACGCACTAATGATAAGCGACGCCCATTTCCTGAAGAAATAAATCGAAGGCTGGCAGATGCGGCTAGTGATATATATTTTGCACCGACCGAAGGTGCGCGTCAGGCACTGCTTAATGAAGGCTTCCCTGACGCATCCATACATATAACTGGCAATACCATTGTAGATGCCTTAATTGATATTTCACAAAGAGATTTCGATTGGAAAGCAAGCGCTCTGAAAGATATTCCACAAAACGTTCGTAAAGTGCTAATTACAGCCCATCGCCGCGAAAGCTTTGGAAAACCTTTCAATGAGCTTTGTCAAGCAATTCGTGAGCTATCCGTCATCTTTCCTGATACTTGTTTTATATATCCGGTACATCTAAATCCAAATATACGTAAACCAGCAGGTCAAATTCTTTCAAGTTTAAAAAATGTTCATCTTATTGAACCACTCGATTACCTGGATCTTGTTCATTTGATGAAACAATCATCTTTAATTCTCACTGACTCAGGCGGAATCCAAGAAGAAGCACCAACTTTTGGCGTGCCAGTGTTAGTGATGCGCGACACTACGGAAAGACCGGAAGGGATTAAAGCAGGGGTTGCCAAGTTAGTTGGCACACGTAAACATTCTATAGTAGAAGAAGCTAAAAGTATTCTTATCCAGGACTTTTCAAATAAATCTAATGATAAAATAGTTAATCCTTATGGTGATGGTCAGGCTGCTAAGAGAATCGTAAATATCTTGTGTAAAAATTTATGACTAAGATTCAACTGCAAATCCAATGATGCACACCATTAATGAAATACTTCATACTTTTTCTGCATGGTTAATGTTGATTCATGCGAATGGCTATCTGATTCTGTCGTCGCTGAAAAATATTTTAACAGATTATAAATATTGACTTTGAAAATTCAATTTAGCTTCATAAATTGCCAGAAATTTAGAAAATGACCTCAAAAGCTGGTAATTTATGAAGCCCAAAAAACACTTCGAGACGCCCGA
Source organism: bacterium (assembly GCA_035419245.1). NCBI lineage: Bacteria > bacterium. The sequence continues at coordinate 394,520 of DAOLSP010000003.1, forward strand.
CTTGTTCCGTGCCAGGCTGGATCAGATTCTGGATCATTCTCATCAGATTTGCATTTTGGCCAATAAAATTGACTGGTCTATTTTCGATGAAGCTTTTGGCAAGACCTATGATGAAAAGACTGGCCGGCCAGGTTGCCCAACACGCTTGATGGTTGGCCTGCATTATCTGAAATACACCTTCAATGAGAGCGACGAATCGGTTGTGGATCGCTTTCTGGAAAACCCTTACTGGCAGTACTTTTGCGGTTTTGAATACTTTCAGCATGAGCTGCCGATTGACTCGAGCAGCATGACCCGTTTTTGCAAGCGCCTTGGTCCAGGCGGGATTGAGAAACTTTTTGAGCAAGTGATTGAGACGGCCAAACGCGGCAAACATCTTACTCGCAGCCACCTGAACAAAGTGAATGTCGATACAACCGTGCAGGAAAAGGCAATAGCCTTTCCAACAGATGCTCGCCTCTATTACAAGATGCGCGATGCGCTGGTTCGGGCTGCTGACTCCAGAGGCATCGAGCTGCGGCAAAATTACCGGCGCGTTGCCAAAAGATGCTTATCCAAACAAGGCCACTATTCACATGCCAGACAACTGCGCCGGGCGCGCAAAGAAACCAAGCGTCTGAAGACTATGCTAGGCCGTGTCTATCGTGATATCCTTCGAAAAATCAACGATCCAGATGAGCAACTTGCTGAGCTTTTGATGCGCGCTGAAAAGTTATTGCTGCAAGAAAAGAATGACTCTCACAAGCTTTACAGTGTCCATGCGCCGGAAGTGGAGTGCATCGCCAAAGGCAAAGTTCATAAGCGCTATGAGTTTGGCTGCAAAGTAGGTTTAGTCACCACCAGTAAGGATAACTGGATTGTAGGTGTCCAGGCGTTTCACGATAATCCCTATGACGGCCATACTTTGCCGGCTTGTTTGGCAGAGACGAAAAAATACACTGGCTGGCAGCCGGGAGAGGCGTATGTCGATCGCGGCTATCGCGGCCATTCAGTGGACCCGAAAGCGACCAATGTGCATATTGTCGATTGGAAGCGCATGAAGCGAAAAACTCGAGCGGTCCGATACTGGTTCAGGAGAAGATCGGCCATTGAACCTGTCATTGGTCATGTGAAAACTGATAATCGGATGTCAAGGAACTATCTCAAAGGCAAAGAAGGCGACCAGATCAACGCTATCCTCTGCGCCTGCGGCTACAATTTGAGAAAACTGCTCGCAGTTTTCTTTTTGCCTGAAAAGATCTGGCAATTTCTGCGAGCATTTGGTGCTTATTTCTTGAATCCTTTTGTCAGATATGAACCGAATCTGTGCTTTTCTCGCAACTAAAGGCTTTTTCAGTGCTGACTAGTTAATCCTTATGGTGATGGTCAGGCTGCTAAGAGAATCGTAAATATCTTGTGTAAAAATTTATGACTAAGATTCAACTGCAAATCCAATGATGCACACCATTAATGAAATACTTCATACTTTTTCTGCATGGTTAATGTTGATTCATGCGAATGGCTATCTGATTCTATCCTTTGATGTTTAATACAGGGCTATAATTTGTCGTCAAACCGTACTACTAAATATAGTTACAATCACTATCCGAATATTTTGGCAAATGATGTTGTTCGAAAGGATTGAATTTTAAAGGAATGAAAGTAATTTATCCAAAAACCTTAATATTAATTGTAAATTTCAATCCAATGGGTAGCGGAATAACGGTAAGAAACTTGTTTTATAACTGGCCAAAATCAAAACTAGCAAATGCAAGCCTGCAAGTTATAGAGGATAGGACTATTTGCGATTTATATTATACACTGCATACGAGCCAATTCCCTATCGTTAATAGAATTAATAATGATGACAAAGAAATTGCCAGCCAAATTATCGACCGAAACTCTGTGGCCAACGGATTTAAAAAGAAGCTGCTAATTGGTTTTAAGAATTTTTTAGAGCAAAAATATATTATCAATAAAATCAAAATTGATGGCAATTTAATAAAATGGATTTCTTCGCATAAATTTGATTTACTCTACGCGATCCCCTCAACTGCAAAAGATATTCCATTTTTAATCAGGTTAAAGAAACTGACAAATTTACCATTGGCTGTTCATATTTTTGATGATTGGGTCGAGCACAACCGATTTGGTTATTTTAAAATTATTTTTAAACCCTTATTAGAGCATGACTTTAAAAAGTTGTTAAAGATTGCAGACTTGAAAATTGCAATATGTGAAGACATGAAAATTGCCTATGAAAAGCGTTATAAGGCACAGTTTTATTATTTTCATAATCCTGCTCATGACACAGCAAATTTATCGTCCATTGATAAAGAAAGAGTCCCTAATTCCATTGAGATATTATTTATCGGTACAATAGGTGAGCACAATATTGATTTATTTGTTGCATTAGGGCATGCTATTGATGTATTACAATCTGAGAAAATTAAAATTAAGCTACGATTTTTTGGCTATATTTCCAAGCCGTTCATCCTTGGAGTCCTGGACACCATAAATGGCTTGGAGATAAATAAGCCTCTTGATAATCATCAAATCCCAGAAATACTAGCTAATAGTGATATTTTATTACTTCCTTTATCATTTAGCAAATCACAAAAGAATTATATACAATATTCTATGCCAACCAAGGTTTCAGAATACTTGGCCTCCGGTGTCCCAATATTGGTGATGGCGCCTGATAAATATGCTCTCACAAATTATGCTGTTAAGGGTCAATGGGCTTTTGTTGTGTCTGAAATAAATGTAAATAAATTAGTTACTGCAATAAAGGAATTAATTTTCAATGATAAATTAAGGGCCCAGATTGTTAGCAACGCTCAAAATGAATTTTATTCTAAGCACCGTATTGAGGGTGTTAGCGAATCATTTCGAGATACTCTATCAACAATTATAGCAAATGAATATTCATCATAATAGTCACAATCATAATTGTGATTCATGTTTTGTCAAGAATGTGCTTCAAGTACAATGCTAGCTTATTCTTATATAATTGGCAATAATCGAAACGCAATTTGGAATTCATTCTTAATACATATTAAAAGATTTGCGCTATTTGAAAATGAAATGACAGTATTCTTGAGTGAAAAAAATGCTAATTATGAGGGTACGAGGGTAGCTAATAATATAAAAATAGAGTATTATAGTAATTATATCCAACTGATCACAAAAATATTGCGGGCCAAAGATAATAAAATATTCATCGCCGGCAATTTTGATGCCTTTATTTTATTGCCCATTCGTATTTTTTCTAAGAAAAAATTTATCTTATGGGTTCAAGGTTTACATGCAGAAGAAAAATATCTAAAAACCAAATCAAAGCTGATCTTTTTTATTTATTCATTAATACAAAGAATGGCAATGCAGTTATGCCACAGATATATCTTTGTAAGTACCCACATGAGAGAATACTTTGAAAAAATATACAAGAAGAGTTATACCGATTTATTTATTGTAGTACCTTGTACATCTGATCTTCATTATACATCTGCGAAGAAAATTCCTTCATCATATACATATATTGGTGGGACTTCGGCTTGGCAAAAGATTGACAAAATATTACAGTTGTTCAATATTATTGGTCAAAATAACACCGAAGCAAAGCTTTTTCTAATTATGAACGACATATCTCAGGTATATAATTTAATAGAGTTGCATGCAGTACAAAAAGCTAAGAGTCGTATTATTGTTGACCATTTAGTTGAGAGAAATGCCATACAAGATCACTTATCCAAGATGCAGTATGGATTCCTAATAAGAGATCAACATATTATCAATAACGTAGCAAGTCCCATCAAATTGGCAGAATACCTATCATGTGGTGTTTTTCCGATCATTAGCCCTAGTATCACTAGTTATGCTAACCTACTTGAGCTTAGAAACTCAGCATTAGTAATTCGGAATATTGAAGATATTTTGCTGACAACATCATTAAATATAAATACTAAGGAATTACTTGAAAGCTATCAATTAATTTATTCAGAAGAAAAGTTAACCAGGCAATATAAATTCCTGATATAACATTCAGTCTGGATAATGCTTGCGTAATATTAATAGTCTAAAAAAATAATAAGATCTTGTTAAATATGGAGTTAGTTTTATAAATATCAAACCTAAAATCGCAGTAATTGGTCTAAAAGGATTGCCCGCATTTGGTGGAGCAGCTGCAGTCGGCGAAAATATCATCGCCCAATTAGGGAGTAAATATGATTTTTATGTTTATGCTATTTCTTCTCATACTCAGTTAAAATCTGGCCGACATGATGGTGTTGAGATAATTGTTTTTAATGCGATTAGATGGAAGAAATTAAATATTATTTTGTATTATTTGCGCTCAGCGTTACATTGTATATTTCGTGGTAAATATAGTCTTATTCATTTGCATCATCGCGAAACTGGATTTATTGTTCCCTTTTTAAAAACTCGTTTTCCTGTTGTTCTTACAACCCATGGAACTCAGCCAACCGAAAAACATTATAGCTTGCGTCATCTTTTTAGGCTGCAGGATAGGTTGTTTCTTAATTTTCCAGATATAGTCGTCTGCCCGTCACTTAAAGATCAGCTGTATGTAACCAGATTGCGTAAGCGTTTAACCAAGCACATCACTAATGGTGTATGTATCTCAGATGAAGCAAAACAAAGTTATTCTATTAATAATATAATTTGCTTTGCTGCGGGACGAATCATCCCTAGCAAAGGATGCCACCTATTTTTAGAGGCCATGCAATTAATAAAGTATGATGGCAAATTGCTTGTCGCTGGTGATTTAAAGCAGATGCCAAAGTATGCAAAAGAACTATCAAAACATTCTAAAGGCTTGAATGTAGTCTGGCTAGGACTTATTAAGGATAAAGAAAAACTATTTAACACAATATGTCAATCCGATATTTTTGTCTTCCCATCGGCCATTGAATCCATGTCAATGATGTTGCTCGAGGCAGCATCATTAGGTGTGCCAATAATAGCTAGTGACATCAAAGAAAATAAGGATATTTTTACTACAGACGAAGTGCTTTTTTTTCGAACAGGTGATGCAAGAGATCTGGCAGATAAATACAGCTGGGCTATTACGCATTATAATAATATGATTGCAATGGCCAAGGCCGCACAAGAAAAATTACGAACACAGTATGCTTGGCCAAAACTTGCCGTACAATACGATAAAGTGTATGATTACTTATTAAAAAGTAACCATTGATCAAATATGTCCAGTTCGGAAATAAAAAAAATAGCACCTGCACAGCAAATGGTCCTCTCAATATTATGCGCTCATTTAAAGAGAAATAATAGTCAGGTTACTAATGCTGATATAGAAATCTGGAAAGCGGCATTAGATATTAGTAGAAAGCAAAGAGTTCTTTTGCTCATTTATGATTATTTAAAGAATAATGATAGCAATGTACCAAAAGAAGTGATCACTGAGTTAAAACGTTTTTATCGCGTAAATGCCATTCGAAATTTAAATTATGAAAGGGAACTTGTTGTTATTAGCCGGCTTTTTCGACAAACTAATATTCCGTTCATACTACTCAAAGGCATTGGTCTTTCTAAATTTCTTTATGGAGATCCTGCTTTAAGACCATGTGTAGACATTGATATCTTAGTTAGACCAGAACATGATTTAAAGGCACGTAAGTTATTGGAAACTGTTGGTTATTCATCCAAGAATAAATTGCACCAGATTCAAGAAAGATTTTATAGAGTTATCTCGAATGAATGTACACTATATCATTCCGAACATCACATCATGCTAGAGTTGCATAATAAATATCTGCCTAAAAGCCGGTCTTCTTACCTTGACATACATGGAATATGGGAGCGGACGCATACAATAAATTTCGGAGATACTATAATTCATGTATTATCGCCAGAGGATTTGTTAATATACCTTTCAGTACATAGCTCCAAGGAATTTTGGGGCTCCCTACTGCATCTTTATGATATGGCAGCTCTTATCGTAAACCATTCAGACTTGAATTGGGAAATTGTTTTTAAGAGAGCTGGCGCATTTCATTGCCGGAGGCGGCTGTTATTTAGTTTAATTCTTATTAAGAAAGTCTTTGGCATACCTCCTCATGTAGTTGATGAAGATACATTGACAGAATTATATGCTCAAGAACCGATAATTGGAATAGCTTTAAAAAAGCTTTTGATATCAAGTTATGAACCTCCCAAAATTTGGTCTACTCGCCTATGGCTGGATCTTAACCTTGCTGACAGATGGTTTGATCGTTTTTTAATCATTTTCTATAAAGGCTGTAACATGCTTGCTAAAGTTATGCCAACAAGATCAGCTGATTCTTAGTCTGTATTCTAGTGTGCTGGAAAGTACAATTTTGTAAAATATCGATTATACACAAATTCTCAATTCTTGGCTACCAATCCCATCGTTCTAATTAAAGGCTCCTTATTTCAATTGCATTGTTTTTATTAACCAGAGTATTTATGGATTTCAGATTAAAAGACTATTTTACTCTAATGGACGCACTTGCGCAGGAATCATACAACTTGATTAGTTACTTGAATTATTTGCAAAACAAACCGCAAAAATTTGTAATACTACGCCACGATGTTGACAAAAGGCCCGATCTGGCACTAGCAATGGCGCAAGGAGAGTTTCAGCGTGGTATAAGTGCAACATATTACTTTAGAATAAAGAAAATTAGCAACGATCCACACATAATCGCACAAATCAGCGAAATGGGTCATGAAATCGGCTATCATTATGAAGATCTTGCACTTGCTCGAGGCAATTATGAATTAGCAATTAATACTTTTGAAAAGCATCTTGCCTATTTTCGAAAATATTACCCGGTCAAGACTATTTGTATGCATGGCAGTCCTATTTAGTCAAGTCCAAAATCTTGTGTAAAAGTCAATGCTTATGGGCGTAATACCAGTA
>DAOLSP010000005.1 GCA_035419245.1 bacterium
AAAAATATAAACCGTCGCGGCTATGGCAAATCCGCCGGCGGCCAGACCGACACCAACCAGAATATCGAATCCGATCCAGATGCCCCAGGGAAATTGATCGGAAAGATGGGTGGTGGCCCCCAATCCATAGTAAAAACGGTGAAAGGTAGCATAGAGTCCCCCCGCCCAGATGGCAGCGAGGACGAAGGTCCAGAAGGTCGGTTTGGGAAGTTTTATTTTCATAAGCACCTCAGCAAAGTGACGGGAGACGATCGTTGATTGGCGGTATCGGCCGCAGGGGTCAAACCCGTTCTTCGGGCGAATCCTGCAACTCGATGCGCCGGTTTACAATCCACCAAATGCCGGCGAGTAAAGCGGTACCGGTCGTCACGATACTGGGGATCTTGTTAAGGACCTTCCAGGTCAGTTTGGGATATGGATCCTGGATCATATTGGCGGGAAAACCGAGGTCTGCGAAGGGCACCGCCGAAAGATAAAGGACCGAGGTGCCACCCGCCTCGCGCAAGCCGTAAAGATGCGGGATGTAGCGATCCGGCTGTGCTTCCATCCTGCGTTGCGCTTCGGCGATCAGTGCGGAGCGCTCGCCAAAAAGAGTCGCGCCGGTCGGACACGCCCGGGTACAAGCCGGCTGATCCCCCTTCTTGAGGGCCTTTTCATAGCAGAAAATGCATTTTTCGATGACGGGAATCGGTTTGTCCCACTGGTATTTGGGAATGCCGAAGGGACAAGCGATCATGCAGTAGCGGCAACCCATACACTTGTGGCCGTCGTAGATCACCGCACCCTCAGGAGTCTTGGTCAAGGCACCAACCGGGCATGCAGAGACGCAGGCCGCCTCCTCACAATGCATGCACTGGCGGCGGATATTGACGCCCTTGCGGTTCTCCACGGCACTCCAGGTATAGGCCGTCAGCAGATTATTGGCGGACGTCCGGGGAAGTCCGTTGATCTCTTTACATGCCAATGCGCAGGCTTCACAGCCTACGCACTGGGTCAAGTCCGTCAGAATAGCGGCTTTCATCCGCTTCCTCCATCTTAGTTTTGAGTGGGCCTGTCCAGAAATTCCTCTACAAATTTGCTCCAGTTGGCATCATCCAGCGCCTGTAAGGCGCCTTGAGCTGGCAGGCCACCATCTTGCATCGCCGGGGCGAGCGCTTGCTGCGGTACAGCTAGGGCGATAAAGTCACGCAACCGCGCCATTTCGGAGCGCAGCCACTGATAAGCCTCTTCCCCGATGCGCATACCTTTGACCGATTCGCTCAGGTTATCCGGCTGCAGCGCCAGGGCCCAGGCCCGGTTGATGTCGTGGTAAAGACCCTGCGGGTCTTCCTTGAGGGCCCTGTTGATCGTCGTCACCGTGCCGGCCATCGGGGCGCGCAGGGTGAGGGTGCGTTTCCCCAACTGCAGCGAGAGGATCGGCTCGCCCTTCTTCACCCGCTGCCCTGGTTGCGGCAGCGAGACCGCATCGATCGAGTGCAGGGCCGAGAGCATCAGGCGGCTGACGCCGAGACGAATCTCGCCGTTGGGGAGGAGGGAACTCCAGAGCTGACCGGAGGCAGCGAAAACACCGCGGGGCAGCAATTCCTCGATGCTGTGAAAAACGGGCCGACGCACAGCCGTCGTGGCAGGCGCGAAGGATTTGGCCTGGCGAAGCTGCACCAGATAATCGGCCAGGATGAAAGCCAGGGCGAGGGCGAGGAGTAATAAAACGGTCATGGTCTGTTCCTTGGTTTTATAGGTGATGGCTTATCGGGTTTCGTAGTTGAAAAATTCAACGCAAAAGTCACGCCATTGAGCATCGGTCAGGTGACGGGCGAAGCCATCGACCAACTCGCCGCCATCCTGCATGGCCGGTAGCAGAGCGCCGGCATGCTCGAGCAAAAACTTGGCGCGCACGGTCTTGAGCCACTGTCCGACCGAAGCCCCCTGCATTAGATTAGCGAGGTTGTCCGCCAGATGCGCAGGCTTGATCCGCAGCAGCCAATCGCTGCCGCTCTTCTCCCGGGCTTCCAGAACGACACCATCCACAGGAATCCGCTGTGCCACCAGGCGGCCTCCCACCCGTGCTTGCCAGGCAACATCACCCTGATGCACAACGGTTCCCTTTTCCGGCAACATAATTTCATCCAGGTAGCCGAATGCATGACGCGAGAAATCATCCATGCCGACCTCGACCATCTCGTCAGAAATAACCCGCGCAAAACTGTGGCTCGGGTGCAGATAATAGGGTGTCTTTTTTGCCATTTTCTGGAAGGAACTGGCCGCTGCCGTCATCTGCCGCCGGGCGGCTCGCTCGCGCAGATAACTGATGCCGACGAAGATCAGGACCATAACCAGCATGAGAAGGACTACCATGATATGCCTCCTTTATTGCAATTTACTTTGATGTCGAATTACTCGTCACGTCGGCTCACAGCAAAGGTCATGCCAAAATAGATAGAAGCGTAATTCATATGACTTAATATTTTAATTATCAATGAGTAATATTAATCGAGCATGCATATTAAATGAACACTGATGGAATGTGTCGATGATTATATTTACAACATATCAGATTGATATAAACCATCAAAGTCTTGTTAATTCAAGTTAATTCAATTTGATGCGGATGATTAATAAATAATCAATTGTAGGCGGTGTAATACGATCAAATGTTGTTTTTGTCAACAAAGTGGCGTGAGACCCTGCTGATCGCACAGCGCTGCGCTACCCGCATCCCCCAAGTCGGCTTCTACCCGGACGTTCGCGTCGGGCAAAGAGGTCGCGAATCAGATTTCGTAGGGCATCCTTCTTTACGCTAATTACTGTTGACAAAATAAGTGCATATTCCTATATTGGAATACTATGCAGGGGTTTTCCGTCGCTGGCGGATATTTCTTTTCTGCTGGGCAGCTTGGCCTGCGACGACACGTCGCAATGCGAGAGGTGGGAGTATGAGACGCACAGGCATCACACTCAGCTTGCTTCTGGGCTGCCTCACAGCCGTCAGAGCGGAAAATTATTTGATAAATGGCGGGCAGGAATCCCAAATCAGCTACCAGATGGTGCAAAAAGTCGAACCCGCGCCCGGCACCCAGAAGCTGGTTCTGAGTTATGTCATCCCCGAAGGATTCGCTTCACCAACCTATCGTCAAAACATCAGCACCTTTCGCCTCACCTTTTCGATCGAACCCTCCAGCCGTGAGGAAAAAACCGATGAGCGCGGCAACCGGATCGTACGGGCTATCTGGAATCGCCCGCAAGCCATGGTTGAGTCGGTCATGCAGTTCACGGCGAGCAACAGCACTGGACTGAAGCCATTACGCACCGACGCCCCGTTCCCGCTCGCCAATCTCAGCCCCGTCGAGGAGGTTTATCTCGCCGCCACCAATCAGGTGCCCGCCCGGAACGACGAAATCATTCGCCTCGCAGCACAACTCACCGCCTCGAGCAAGACCGAATTCGATGCCATACAGCGGATTCTCGCCTGGGTGGTCGATCATCTCCGCTATGTTCTGGTCCCGGAGAGCTATGACGCCCTCTATTCGCTGCGCACGGGCAAGGGCAACTGCCAGAACTATTCCCATATCAGCGCTGCGTTGATGCGCGCCGTCGGCATCCCCTGCCGTATTGTCAACGGCATCACGCTGAAAGAACCCTATGACGTCGAGCTGCCAGGCGGAACCCTGACCCTGCGCATGGCGCAAGGCCGGCACTCCTGGATTGAGGTATGGTTCCCTGACCTGGGCTGGGTGCCTTTCGATCCACAACAGACCGCCCTCTATGTCAGCAACCGCTTCATTCGGGTTGAGGTGGGACTGGACAACGAGGAGACCTGCAATGACGGTCTCATCCGCTGGTCCCAGTCGGCGGGCGCCCAGGGCAGACCGCAATTTGAGGAGAACATCGGCTACACCCTTGCGGCCGATCGTGTCAATCTGCGGGCGGAGAAGCAGAACTACGGTCCGCAAAGACTGCTCTTCTTCCCGCCGGTGGAAGCGCGTTTCACCCCGGTGTCCGCTAGGCCGGCCACACCGCCCCCGCCGCCCGCACCGCCGGCCTCCCAGCAGACCATGCGCCGTTATGCCTATAGCCAGCCCTACAGCCAGGGCAACACCGATTTCCCACGAAACACCGATTTTCTCGCCGCGCGGGGACCAGCGCAGCAAACCGATGACGGCCAGATGGAGATGCGTAAAAACTTTCTAGTCGAGACGGCTGAGTATGTCACCACCCAGGGCCAGCAGTATGCCCAGACCTTCCTCATCGCCCAATCGCTCAAACTGAACAAGATTGGACTCGCCCTCCACAAATTTGGCGGCACCGGACAGCTCTGGGTTGAAATCTATAAGGATGACGGATCGGGTAAACCCGGCGCCTACCTGACGACCAGCCAGTACCTCGCGGTCGATCAGATGAAATATACATCCGGGTATGACTGGGTTGATTTTGACTTTGGCACCCCCGGTCTGCTTCTGCCGCCCGGCCGCTACTGGATGGCCCTCGGGTTCACCGGCAGTCCGATCATCAACTGGTTCTTCTCTTATGGCAAACCAGTCGGCCCCGAGGATGGCACGCGCTACAAAACCCTCTTCGACGAGACCTGGAGCCGCAGCCTCGCCTACGAGTTCAATTATCGCATCATCGGCATGACCGGGGAGTAACGCGAATCATGCGCGGCTTCCGCTGGGCAACGATATGGCCGCTAACGGGAAGAGGGAATGGCTCAAAAGTATATTCTGACGCACGATCTCGGGACCAGCTCCAATAAAGCCGTACTGTTCACGCTGCAGGGACGTTTGATCGCGGAGGCCCGCCAGGACTACGCCGTCCATTATCCGCGCCCCAAATACGCCGAACAGGACCCCTTTGACTGGCTGCATGCGGTGTATACCACCTCCCGCAAGGCTCTCGAAAAGTCCGGTATTAAGGCCGAGCAGGTGGCCGGCATCACCTTCACCTGCCAGATGCAAACTCTTGTGGCGGTGGATGCCCAGGGCGAGCCGGTGATGCCTGCGATCTCCTGGCTCGATACGCGCGGTATGGAGGTCCTTTACGATACCCTCTATCCCCGGCCGCGCATCCAGGGCTATCATCCCTTGCGTCTGCTGCAGTTTCTGCGGATTACAGGCGGTGCACCCGGCCATACCGGCAAGGACCCCATCGCCAAAATCCTCTGGATCCAACGCAACCGGCCGGAACTCTTCGCCCGGGTCGACAAATTTCTCGATGTCAAGGATTTCGTCATCTATCATCTCACCGGCCGGTGGTCGAAATCGGTCGACATGGCGTCCGTCTGGTGGCTTCTGGATACCCGGAAGAACCGCAACCTCTGGGATGAAAAACTCTGCCGTCTCGCCGGTATCACGCCGGATCAGCTGCCGCCGGTCTATCCGAGTTCGGCGATTATCGGCCCCCTGCAGGCGGCAGCGGCGGATCACATGGGCCTTCCGGCCGGCATCCCGGTCATCAATGGCTCGGGGGATATCCCGGCCGCGGCTGTCGGCTCTGGCGCGATCAAGGAGGGCGCCCTCAATATCCGTCTTGGCACCAGCGGCGGCATCTCCGGCCATTTCAGCAAGCGTAAAATCGATATCGCCCATTATGCCGGCTGCGTCGGCAGCACCTTCCCGGAAAAATACTATCTGGCTCTGGCCCATCAGGAGACCATCGGCATCTGCCTCGAATGGCTCGCCAACCGCATCCTCTACCATAAGCAGCGGCTTGCGGAGGAGACGCTTTTTTCCGATGTATTCCAGCTTCTCGATCATCTGGCGATGCAGGCCCCGCCCGGCGCGGCGGGGCTGATCTTCACACCCTGGATGTTCGGCGAGCGCTGCCCGATTGATGACCATAACGTCCGCGCCGGTCTTTTCAACCTCAACTTGCAGCACGGTCGCGAACATATCATCCGCGCCGTGCTCGAAGGCATCGCCTTCAACCTGCGCTGGGCCCTGGAGGTTCTGGAAAAGCTCTACCAGCCGGTCACGGAACTCCACATCATCGGCGGCGGCGCTAAAAGCGATATCTGGTGCCAGATCATCGCCGACATCACCAACCGGCGCATCCGCCAGGTTGCCGATCCCCAGCAAGCCAATGCCCGGGGCGTCGCCCTGCTGGCCAGCCTGGCCCTAGGGCACATCAGCGATTTTGAGTCGATCGCCGACCATGTGGTGATCCGCCAGAGCTATGAGCCCGATCCCGCCCATCGGTTGCTGTACGACCAGCTCTTCAACGAATTCAAGCGGCTTTATCAGCAAAACAAAAAATGGTATGCCCGTATGAACGGCGCAAGCGGACCCAAGAGCCCGGCGTGGGGTGAGTCCGCCTCCTAACCGCCACTTGGTCACCTCAATTCTTTCTCGGAGCAATGGAAGATATGGCTCAGCCGCGCACCGGCACCGTGCTGATCGTCGATGATGAGGCCATCATCCGTGATTCGCTGCAGCAATGGCTGGAGATGGAAGGGTATCGAGTCTTTGCGGCGGAGAACGGCGAAAAGGCGCTTCAGCTCTGCAAATTCGAGTCCTTCGATGTCGGGGTCTTCGATATCCGGATGCCCGGCATGGATGGCATTTCCCTGCTCAAACAAACGCGTCGTGACTACCCGGAGATGGCGGTGATCATGATGACCGCCTTTGCCAGCATCGAGGATGCCGTGTTGTGCATCAGTTCCGGCGCCCATGATTACGTCATCAAACCCTTTCCGCCGGAAAAACTCTCCCAGGCGATTCGCAATCTCATGGAATCCCGGCACCTGCATGCCCGGCAGCAGGGATTGATTGCCCGCCAGGATTTGCTGCAGCAGTTTGCACGGGAGACTACGCCCTTCCTGACACTCGGCGCGGTAACAGCCGTCCTCGCCGGTGCGGCCTGGGTTCCAGGCGCCCGGCCTGAACTGGAAGGCGGGCATGCGGGTGAAGCCCTGCAGCATCCATTGATCGACCACGCACTCGAGATCGCCCGGCCTGCCCTGGCGGTCGTGAACAGTGATCTGAATCGCATCGCCGATACCACGCTAGCGTTGGCTGAACGGGAGAGAGGCACCGCGCAATCGCGGACAACCGGCTCGGGCGCGCTCGCGCTGCAGACCGCCGCACCTTTCGTGCCCTGTGTACTGGCACTGCACCTGCTGATCTCCGCCCTGACTACAGACGACCGGCCCACCCCCGAGATCCGGGCGCTCCGGGCCGTCGCAGGATCCAGGCGACCACGTTTGCAGTTGCTCGCCGCCGGCGGATGGAGTGCAGCAGATCGAGCCCGGATTACGGGAGAGGTGAGGGCTACAGACAACGCCGGCCGCGCTGCGGAGATGGCCCGGCTGCTGCTGCAGCAGATGGGTGCCGGCCTGCAATTTGCAGAAAACCAGATCGTCATCGATTTGCCTCCTGCAATGGAACCGAAGTAACTGCATGAAGGCGGAGACGTTAAAAATCCTCATCATCGATGATGAGGATCTGCTCCGGGAGGGCTGCAGGAGGCTGTTGGAGATGGCAGGCTATGAGGTAGCAACGGCCGCCGATGCGGAGGAGGGATTGCAAAAGGCGGCCTCAGGCGCTTTTGGCATTGTCTTCGTCGATTTCCGGATGCCGGGCATGACCGGTATCGAGTTTATCCGCCGGATGCAGGAAAGCAGCCCCACCACCGATGTTGTGATGATGACCGGGTATGCCAGCATTGAGATGGCGGTCGAGGCGATGAAGAACGGTGCACGCGACTATATCTCCAAGCCCTTTGAAGCGGAGCAACTCCTCGAAATTGTCAGCCGGCTGGCGCGGAGGCATGCGCCACCGGCTTCGCAGCCGGCCGGAGAACTGGATTTTACCCTCCAGGGCAAGTCGATCCGTATCATCGGCAGGGTGGAAGCCATGCAGGAACTCTTTGCCCTGGTGCGCAAGGTCGCGCCCACCGATAGCACAGTCCTGATCGAAGGGGAGAGTGGAACGGGCAAGGAGATGATCGCGCGTGCCATTCACGCCCTCAGCAACCGCAAGAACAAGCCCTTTTATGCCATGGATTGCGGTTCGCTGGTCGAGTCGCTTTTTGAAAGCGAATTGTTCGGCCATGTCAAAGGCTCTTTTACCGGCGCGACGGCGACCAAACATGGCGCCCTGGAGTTGGCGCACGGAGGCACCTTCTTTTTCGATGAGATCGGCAACATCTCCCTGAACGTTCAGGCCAAGGTCCTGCGGGCGATTCAGGAGAAGGAGATTCGCCGCATCGGTTCCACCCAGACCATCCCCGTGGATGTCCGGGTGATCGCCGCCACCAACCGCGATCTGCGCGCCGCTGTCGCGGCGGGAGAATTCCGCGAGGACCTATACTACCGCTTGAGCGTTATTCCAATCCGGCTGCCTCCATTACGCGAAAGAGTCCAAGATATAGATATTTTACTCGATCATTTCATCCAAAAACATAATAAGCGACGACAGCAAAATCCTATTGAAAAGATATCTCCTGAGGTGCTCGACCTCTTTAGGCGATACCCGTGGCCGGGCAACATCCGCGAATTGGAAAACGTTATCGAACGCGCCGCAGTGATCGAGGCGGGCACCGAGCTCCGCTTACACAGCCTGCCACCGCATCTGCGTAGTTTTCCTGGACAGCAGGAGCCGGCTGGTCCGACGGAGCCCCGGTCGCTCGTCGATGTGGAAAAAGACCACATCCGCAAGACCCTTGAGCGCTGTAGGGGCAACATCAGCCATGCCGCCCGGTTGCTAGGCATTGACCGCAAGACCCTTTACGAAAAAATTCGCCGCTACGACCTTTCCGCCTCCTGATTTCGCACCGTCCGCCTCAAGTATCCCGCGGCATTCAGCCCGTACCCTGACCGTTTTCTGAACCGAGACATAGGTTTGTGGAATTTCGCCACAATACAATCTCTCAAAAATGATAGATAAAATCCGGTTCACTTCGACAGGACGATTTTATTTAATATAATAACAGGATATTACAGCAACCATCACCCCACCGGGAAATGGCACGTTTTTTGAACAGGAAATAGAAAACGTACTCCATTCTGGCCTAATTCGATGACTTGTCTAATCGTGGCAAATCCGCAAAAGAGCGTGACGCAGGAGGTGGCACGATTTCTCAGTGCACATGCCGTTACGACTCTGCTGCTCGATGATCCCCTCCAGGCGCTGGAGCAGGCTCAGGGGCAGCATTTCGATCTGATTGTGCTCGATGCCCGGACCCATGGACTGAAAATCGACCAGGCCATCCGCCTGCTCAAGGGGTGCGATCCCGCGGCGCGCATTATCGTACGCACCGAAGAAAATAGCCGCGCCCTTGAGGGCAAGGTCCGCAAGGAACAGGTTTTTTATTATCATGTTGATTCATTGGGCATGAAGGACCTTCAACTGGCCATGGCAGCTGCACTCGGCATTTCCGGGCGTGGCAGTGATTCCAGGTAATCATCGGTATCCACAAAGAGAGGAAATCATGGAACTCCAAGAGGTGTACCAGAAATATCCGAAGAACGATCCCTCGATCCTGATCCCGATTTTGCAGGATATTCAGGAAATCTGCGGGTATCTCTCTGAAGACGAACTGCATCATGTCGCTGCGCATACCCGTCTTCCTGTAAGCCGCGTCTTCGGCGTGGCGACTTTCTATAATCAGTTCCGACTGCGCCCGTTGGGCAAACATGTGATCCGCGTCTGCCGTGGTACAGCCTGTCACGTCAAGGGATCGTTCGATATCCTCACCACGCTGGAGAATGAACTGGGCATTAAGGCTGGCGGCACCACCAAGGATCTGCAGTTCTCTATCGAGACCGTCGCCTGCATTGGCGCTTGCAGCATTGCCCCGGTGATCACCATCGACGATGAGTTCCATGGCGGCCTCACCGTCAAAGCCGTGCAGAAGCTGATCGCTGCAATGAAAAACAACAAGGAATGAGGCGGATATGAATTCATATGCAAAAATCTTTGCCAATTGCTGGCATAGTGCTGATAAACCCTGTGCGCACTTTATCGAGTGCATCAACGATGGTCAAAAGTGCCACCAATCCGCCGAAACCCGGAAACACCTCGACGCCTTCAAGCGGGAAATTCTGCTCGAGGAGCACAAGGAGCCGGTCATCCTCATCGGCATGGGCACGTGTGGCCTGGCCAATGGCGCCAACCGCGTACATGCTGCCATTCTGGCCGAACTCGAAAAGCTCAATCTCAAGGTTCGGGTCATCCCGACCGGTTGTGTCGGCTATTGTTCGAAAGAAGTGATCGTTGACATCAAACTGCCCGGGTATCCCCGCCTCTGCTACTGCCAGGTGAAACCCGAAGATGTTCCTGAGCTGCTGCAGAAGACTCTGGTCGAAAAAACCGTGGTCCGGGAAAAACTGCTCGGCATCTATCCTGCCGAGGGCAGCAATGGTTGGGGCGTGCTGCCGCTCCTCAGTGAGGTGCCCTTTTTTGCCAAACAGAAAAAGCTGGTGCTCGCGAACTGCGGTGTCATCGATCCCGAAAGCATTGACCAATATCTCGCACGCGGCGGCTATATCGGCCTCTCACGGGCCCTCAACAAGATGACCTCCGCCGACGTTGTGAAGGAGATGATCGCTTCCGGCCTGCGCGGACGTGGTGGTGGCGGTTTCCCCACCGGCAAGAAATGGGAATTCGCCCATAATCAGCAAGCTGAGCAGAAATACATCGTCTGCAACGCAGATGAAGGCGATCCCGGCGCCTTTATGGACCGCGCCGTCATGGAGAGTGATCCCCATCGCGTGATCGAAGGCATGGTGATCGGGGCTTATGCCATCGGCGCCAGTGAGGGTTATATTTATTGCCGCGCCGAATATCCGCTGGCAATCAAGCGCCTGGAGAAGACCATCGCCGATGCCAAGGCCTACGGGCTGCTTGGCGACCATATCCTCGGCAGCGACTTTTCGTTCCATCTTAAGATCAAGAAGGGGGCCGGCGCTTTTGTTTGCGGGGAAGAGACCGCCCTGCTTCACTCCATCGAAGGCAAACGCGGCATGCCGCGGCCCCGGCCGCCGTTCCCGGCGGTCTCCGGCCTCTTCGGCAAGCCGACGGTCATCAATAACGTCGAAACCTTCGCCAATGTCCCCCTGGTCCTGCGCGATGGCGCCGGCCAGTTCGCACAAATCGGCACAACCGGCTCCAAGGGCACCAAGATCTTCGCTCTTTCGGGCAAGATCACCAATACCGGACTGGTCGAGGTACCGATGGGCGTCTCGCTGCGCGAGGTGATCTTTGATATTGGCGGCGGCTGCCCCAATAACAAAAAGTTCAAGGCCGTCCAGATCGGCGGGCCCTCCGGCGGCGCCTTGCCGGAGCAGGTCATCGATACGCCGATCGATTATGAGAACCTTAAAACCGTCGGCGCCATGATGGGTTCCGGCGGCCTGGTGGTGATGGATGAAACCACCTGCATGGTCGACGTGGCCAAGTACTTCATGACCTTTATCCAGTCCGAGTCGTGCGGCAAATGTATCCCCTGCCGCGAGGGCACTAAGCGGCTGCTCGAGATCCTCGAGCGGCTGACCTCCAGCTATCGCAGCGAGAAGAGCCCTGAGGAAGCGCTGCAACGTTTTCAGGGCATGGTCTATATGGAACGACTCTCCGAGGTGATCCAGAATACCTCGCTTTGCGGCCTGGGACAGACTGCCTCCAATCCCGTGATGAGTACGCTGCGCTACTTCCGCGACGAATACGAAGCGCACCTCTACGACCGTAAATGCCCGGCCGGTTTGTGCCGGGAGTTGCTGACCTATCATATTGACACGGACAAATGCACGGGCTGCACGGTCTGCGCCCGCAAGTGCCCGCAGAATGCCATTCTCGGCGAAAAGCAAAAGGCGCACTATATCATCGACGAAAAGTGTATCCGTTGCGACCAGTGCCGCGCCAATTGCAAATTCGATGCGATCTTTGTAGAGTAATTTCACACGAGAGGATCCCCATGAAGGTAACGATTAACAATAAAGAGTGCTGGGCCAATCCGGGCGAGACCATCCTTACGGTTGCCGAGCGCGAAGGCATCCAGATTCCCACCCTCTGCTACCTGAAGGGCTTTTCGCCGACCGGCGCCTGCCGCGTTTGCGTCGTCGAGGTGGAAGGCCAGCGCAATTTGATTCCCTCCTGCGCCTTCCCGATGAGTGAAGGGATGGTGGTGCAGACCAACTCGCCGCAAGTGCGCCGGGCGCGGAAAACGATCGTCGAACTGCTAATCGCCAACCATCCGCAGGACTGTTTGACCTGCGTGCGCAATGGCAACTGCGAACTGCAAGATCTGGCGGCACAGTATGGCGTGCGCGATGTGCGCTATGCCGGTGAAATCCGGGGCGGTAAGATCGATATAGCTAGCCCCTCAATCGAACGCGATCCCGAGAAATGCATTCTCTGCGGTCGCTGCGTCCGCGTTTGCCACGAGGTCCAGAATGTCGGCGCCATCGATTTTGTCCGCCGGGGTTTCAAGAGTGCGGTGGCCCCGGCCATGGATGGCAGCTTGAACGCGATCGCCTGCGTCTTCTGCGGGCAATGTATCACGGTCTGTCCCGTCGGTGCCCTGCGCGAGAAAAGTAATGAGAAGATTGCCTGGGAGGCCATCAACAACCCGAAAAAGCATGTCGTGGCGCAGATTGCGCCGGCGGTCCGGGTTGCCCTAGGCGAGGAATTCGGGATGGAACCCGGCAGTGTTGTGACCGGTAAAATAGTCGCCGCCTTGCGGCGTATCGGTGTCGACCGAGTTTTTGACACCAACTTTGGTGCCGACCTGACCATCATCGAGGAGGCCTCCGAACTGCTGCACCGCATCAAAAACGGCGGCACGTTGCCCCTACTCACTTCGTGCAGCCCCGGTTGGGTCAAATACATCGAGCACTTTTATCCCGATCTGCTGCCGCACGTCTCTTCGTGCAAGTCGCCGCACGAGATGGAAGGAGCACTGATCAAGTCCTACTACGCAGAGAAGACCGGCATCCCGCCCCAGGATATCTACGTCATTTCGATCATGCCCTGCATTGCCAAGAAATTCGAAGCGCAACGTCCCGAGTTGAAAGAGGTCTATGCCGATGTCGACGCGGTGCTCACTACCCGCGAGTTGGCGCGCATGATCAAGAACGCCGGTATCGATTTCACCAAACTCAATGACGAGCATTTTGATGATCCCATGGGCGAATCCACTGGCGCTGCGGTCATCTTCGGCGCCGCCGGCGGCGTCATGGAAGCGGCCCTGCGTACTGCGCATTATTTTCTCACCGGCAAGGATATGGATAATGTCGAATTCACGCCGGTTCGCGGCTTGCAGGGTGTCAAGGAGGGCGAGGTCAATATTGCCGGCATCACCATCCGGGTCGCCGCGGTGAGCGGCCTCAAGAACATCGGCGTGATCCTCGACAAGATCCGTTCCGGCGATAGTACCTATCAGTTCATAGAAGTGATGGCTTGTCCCAATGGCTGTATCAACGGCGGTGGACAACCCATCAACTCCGATCCGGAAAAAGTGCGCAAGCGCATGGAAGCCATCTATGCGATCGACCGCACGCTCCCGAAACGAGCTTCGCATCATAACGAAAGCGTGATGCGACTCTACAAGGAGTACCTCGGCGAGCCCAATGGCCACAAGGCCCACGAACTGCTGCATACCCATTACGTTGAACGGTCCTGAGCCCGGACCGGAAAGGCAGGACGTATGTCCGTCGTCTGGACCGTTGAGGAACGCTGCAAGCGGTGCTACTCCTGCATCCGGGAGTGCCCGGCGAAAGCCATCATGGTCGTCAAGGGACAAGCAAAGGTAATCGAAGAACGTTGCCTGGGCTGCGGTCACTGCGTGCGCGTCTGCTCGCAAGGCGCCAAGGCCGTGCGGAGCGGGGTGGAGAGGGTGCTGGCTTTTCTCGGCGACGGAGACGCGGTGGCCGCCATGGTCGCGCCCTCCTTTCCCGCAGGGCTGCCTGGCTTGCCCGGCGAGGTGCTGACTGGAGCTCTGCGTCAAAGCGGCTTCGAACGCGTCGTGGAGGTAGCCTTCGGTGCAGATTTGATCAACCGGGAGTACTACCGGCTGGTCAACAGCAAAAAGACTGCAGAAGGCAAGGAGATTGCGCTCCCGCTGATCACCAGCTCCTGCCCGGCGATCTATGAGCTGATCCAGCGGTATGTGCCGGAGCTGGTTCTCAATCTGGCTCCTGTGGTCAGCCCGATGATCGCCATGGGACGCGTGGTCAAACGCTGCTATGGCCAAGGGATCAGGACCGTCTTCATTGGACCTTGCACTGCCAAAAAGGTCGAAATGTGCGATCCCGAGGTGGCGGATGCGGTTGATGAGGTGCTCACCTTTGCTGAGCTCAAGGAGCTTTGGCGCCGCCTCGGTGTCGAACCCGCTCAAGCCGAGGCCGCGCCGTTCGATCCGCCTTATGCCTATCTCGGACGGCTCTATCCGGTCTCCGGCGGCCTGCTGCGCAGCGCCGGCTTGCCCTTCGACCTGATGAATAACGAAGTGGTGGTCACCGAGGGCAAACAGCGGGTCCTCAATCTCCTCGACAGCCTCAAGAACCAGGAGGTCAAGGCCAGCCTCGTCGATATCCTCTTCTGCGAGGGCTGCATCAGCGGACCCTTCACGGATACTTCGATCAACTTTTTCACGCGCAAACAGAAAATCGTCTCGTATACCGATTCGCTTAGGATGGAGACCAATTATGCCGAGTGGAAAAAGGCGATCCTACAGTTCCAGGATGTGGTCATCCGCCGCACCTTCAAGCCCGGGGACATCAAGGTGGCCGAACCGAGCGAGGATGAAATCCGGCTGATCCTCAAG
Organism: bacterium; assembly: GCA_035419245.1. Taxonomy (NCBI): domain Bacteria; species bacterium. Next base: position 14,755 of record DAOLSP010000005.1, read on the forward strand.
GAGATCAAGAAGGCCACCTCCTCCGACGAACTTAACTGCGGCGCCTGTGGCTATCCCTCGTGCCGAGACTATGCCCGGGCGGTCTATCAGGGACTGGCCGAGGAGGAAATGTGCCTCCCCTTCGTCATCGAGGAACTGCAGCATACCCAGAAGGAATTGCAGGAGTCGTTACACGATCTGGCGGAGGCCCAGGAGCAGCTCATCCAGCATGAAAAGCTGGCATCAATCGGCCAATTGGCGGCCGGCGTCGCCCATGAGGTAAACAATCCTCTAGGTTCTATCATGCTTTACGCCCATCTTCTCATGCAGCAGTTGAAGGAAGATGAAGCTAAAACCAGGGATCTCCGTTTCATTATGGACGAGGCCAAACGCTGCCAAAAGATCGTCGCCGGGCTGCTCAACTTCGCGCGTCAGGGCAAGCTCAATCTGCGCAAGGTGGCCCTGCAGGAGATTCTCGATAAACTGGTGGCCATGGCTTTCAATCAGCCGCTCTTTAGGATGACGCAGGTGGTGACCAAGCTGGATGAGGATCTGCCGATGATAGAGGTGGACCTGGACCAGATTTACCAGGTCTTTCTCAATCTGGCGGTGAATGCGGCCGAAGCGATGCCTGACGGGGGAATACTGACCATCCAGGCTGCGGCAACGCCGGACCGTCAAAATGTCCAGATCGTTTTTACCGATACCGGCGTCGGCATCCCTCCTGAAAATATCGGCAAACTTTTTACGCCGTTCTTCACGACCAAGCAGATCGGTAAGGGCACCGGCTTGGGATTGGCCATCGCTTATGGCATTATCAAGATGCACCGGGGCAGCATTACTGTAAAAAGCGAGGTCGGTAGAGGCTCTGCGTTCTACATCGAATTGCCGGTGCAGAACACGGTCCATTCTGTAAATTTCGATTTCCAATCCGTGCAGGAGAGCGAAAAATGAGTAAAAAAATCCTCCTCATCGATGATGATGTCGATATCGTTGAATTCAATCGGGTTTTGCTCACCAAGGCCGGCTACACCGTCTGCACCGCATACAGCGGGTCCGAAGGACTGGAAATGGCCCTGGATGAGAAGCCCGATCTGGTCATCCTCGATGTCATGATGTCCAGCGTCGGTGAGGGTTTTGAGGTAGCGCGTCAGATCCGCAAGAACGAGACCATTCGCCATACGCCCATTTTGATGCTGACCGGAGTCAATCGGGAACATCCCTTCAATTTGCGCATCGGCCCGGACAGCGAATGGAACCCCGTAGACAGTTTCATCGAAAAACCGGTGCAGAAAGAGGTGCTGTTGCAAAAGGTCAGCGCCTTGCTGCAGGACAAATAATACTTATCAGAGAGAGATGATACCGCTATGAAAAAGAAAATAATGATGGTCGATGACGACTATGATTTGCTGCAAATCTATGTGCCGGTGCTTGAGAAAGCGGGTTTTGAGGTTGCAACGGCCAATTCGGCAGCCGAGGGGCTTGAGCTATTCCGGACCTTTCTTCCCGATCTGGTGATGGTCGATCTGGCGATGGAACATTTCGATTCAGGCTTTGTCCTCTGCCACCGCATCAAGAGTACGCCTGAGGGCGCCCATACCCCGGTCGTCATCATGACCGCCGCCAGCCATGAAACCGGCATCCGCTTCTCAACCCAGACTGCTGAGGAACGCAAATGGATTCAAGCGGACGAATACCTCGATAAGCCGATTCCGGCGCGGGAGTTGCTGGCTTTCATCAAGGAACGCTTTTTCGCTACCCCGGCGGAACCACACCCCTAGATGCAAATCAAGGGTTCAGAATAGCGTCCCTGACCTGAGGTGGCAATGCCAGCAAGACCGGTCCCCAGACGATCTCAAAGGCGATCATGAAAATTGAGCAGGCACATATTCTCGTCGTAGACGATGAATTCGGCATGCGGGAGGGCATCCGCCGTCTCTTCGAGGCACAGGGCCATCGCGTCGAAACCGCCGAAACCGGACGATCGGGCATCGAAAAGGGAACGGCGGAGGAATTCGACATTTATTTCATCGACCTGCGGATCGGCGATCTTGACGGCGTCGAGGTCTTGGGCGCCATCAAGGAAAAATATCCTGAGGCGATCTGCGTTATCTGCACAGCCTATGCCTCTATCGAGACCGCCGTCGAGACCACCCGGCTCGGGGCCTATCATTACATCGCTAAACCCTTCGCGCCCGAGGAAATCCAGCTGGTCTTCGACCGGGCGCTTGAGCGGCGCTGGTATATCCTGGAAGCGCGCCAACTGCGGCGGGAACAGGAGCGGCGTCTTCTCGAGATCGCTCAGGAAAAATCGCGCATTCGTACGATCATCAACTCGATCGCAGATGGTATCGTCGTGCTCAATCAGGATGCCGAGGTGGTCCTCTTCAATCCGCAATTTCCCCGTCTGCTGGATCTCAAGCAGGAACTGGTACTCGGCCGCTCCATCCGCGAGGTCCTGCCCGATAACCTCCAGGAGATAATCACCGACATCTTTAACCGGAAAGACCGTCTTCAAGGTCTGCAGCAGGAGTTTGTCATCCATCCCCCCGCCAAGCTGGTGGTCATGGCCAACACCACGCCCATTCGCGATGATCAGAACCATGTTCTCGGCTATGTCTCGGTATTACGCGATATCTCCGAGCTGAAACAGCTGGAGCTGCTCAAGTCCCAGTTCGTCAACATGGCCGCTCATGAGCTCAAGGCTCCGATCACAGCGATCCAGGGCTACCTGGAAATGGTGGTGGAAAAATCGTTGGGCGAGGAGCCCGAGGTCTACGATGGCTATCTGCGACGCTCCCTGGAACGCAGTAAAAGCTTGATCAGCCTGATCAACGACCTCCTCAATATATCCCGCATCCAGGCCGGCAAGGTCCGGCGCGAAATAGAGCGTCTTGATCTTTCCGCCCAGGTCCAGTCGGCCAGCGACTTTTTTGCCAACGAAATCGAGAAAAATGGGCTCAGCCTCAAACTGCACCTGGCTCAGGGTCTGATGATCGATGCCGACCGGGAGGAAATCCAGCGGGTTCTAACCAATTTGATCTCCAATGCGATCAAATACAACCGTCCTCAGGGGTCGATCCTGCTGCAAACTAGTCGTGAGAAGGGCTATGCCCAGCTAACAGTCCAGGACACCGGTATCGGCATGAAGCCGGAGGAGAAGGAGAGACTCTTTGAAGAATTTTTCCGGGCCAAGAATCCGCATACCCGCAGCATAACCGGAACGGGATTGGGGCTTACTCTAGTGAAAAAGATCATAGACAGCTACGCCGGACGCATTCAAGCCGAATCCGTCTATGAACATGGAACGACTTTCACGGTCTCTTTTCCCCTGGCCGATAGAAAAGAGAGCCCGGAAAATTAAATTGCTTTATTATTATGCAAATATTCTGTAACTTCTTTATTGATTCAGATGATCGTAGGATGAGCCTTCAATAACATCACGTTGACTTCACGGGTGATATGCAAATCATGCCCGCTATGTCTGATCTCCTGGTCCAGGCCGCCGAACACCGCCGGCAGCTCGGTTTTCCGTTCATCGCGATTACCGGCAGCAATGGCAAGACAACGACCCGTTCCATGCTCAGCAAGATCCTGCAGCGGGTCGGACGAGTTTATGAATTCCAGCACGAGCACCTGAGAGCCGAGGAGATCGCCAGCGAATTGCTCACCCTGCGGGGTGATTTTGACTGGGCGGTCATCAAACTCGGCGCGGCCATTCCGGGTGAGATCCTGCGGGCCGCACATTTGATCCAGCCTCTCATGGCCATCATCACCAATATAGGACAAGCCCACCTGGCTCAATACGGCTCCAGCGAAAAAATTGCCGCCGCCAAAGCCGACCTCCTCACTATCCTCCCCTGCGGCGGAACCGCCTTGCTCAACCGCGATAACGAATTTACCCGGCTCATGGGAGAGAACCTAACCTGCCGTGTGGTCTATTTCGGCCTCAGCCCGGTCTCCGACTATTATGCCGACGAGATCCGCCATCTTGGCCCCGAAGGCACCTCATTCACGATTTTCAAGCAAGGCCGGAGGGAGGCATCAGTCACCATGGCCATCTATTCCCTCGGCGATGTCTATAATGCACTTGCCGCCTGGGCGGCTGCTGCGGAATTCGGTGTGGAGGGAAGACTCATCAAATCGGCCCTCGAGGGCCATTTCGTTCTGCCGAATGGCCGGGGGCGCCTGCACCGCTTCGCGGGCATCCATATCCTCGATGACTCTTATGACGCTACGCCCCAATCATTCTACAAATCGACCAAAGCGCTCCTCAGTTTCCGGGAGCATTCCCGCCGGCTCATCTTTGTCATGGGGGATCTGACCGATCCCCGAGAGCAAGGGCTGGACGCGCACATTATGATGGGGCATTATCTAGCCGGAATGCCGATCGATGTGGTAGTGGTCGTCGGACCGCAGGCCGCTACTACCGCCACTGCCATCGACACGGCGGCGATGGCCCAAAAACAGGTCATTACCTGCCCCGATGTGGCCGCGGCCTTTTCCTGGCTCGCCGGTAACATTTGCACCGGTGATGCGATTTTGGTGGAGGGCGGTGAAAGTGTTGATATGTCGGTTCTGGTGCGCGACCTGGTGCGGTTTGGTACTGAAACATGGAATTCTTACCGATCTGAAAATGAAAAAACAACAACCGTTATCAATTGAAACAGGCCTATGATACTTAAGAATGTGCTTGAAGTATTGCCCCTAAATCTCCTGACTAAGAGCAATCCCGTCGAACAGCCCGTAGTCTCCGCATGCATCTCCGATATGCTCAGCGATGTCATGGCCAAGGCACCCAAAGACTCCCTTTGGATCACCAACCAGACCCACGAGAATGTCATCGCCATCGCTTTTTTCAAGGAATTGACCGCCGTCATCTTTGCCAACGGCGTGGTGCCCAGTGTCGAAACCATCGATAAAGCCAACAAAAAACAGATCGCCCTTTACAGCTGCGAGGCCAATGCCTTCGATATTGCCGGACGTCTCTATACTCTGGGTTTGCGCGGGAGCCATTGAATGCTGCGCTGGTTCTGCGGTGATCTCCACTTGCACACGGTTCTCTCTCCCTGCTCGGAGTTAAGTATGGGGCCAAAGGACCTGGTCGCCACGGCCATAGCGCAGGGACTAGATTTTATCGCGATCACCGACCATAATTCCACAGAAAATGTGGCGGCCTATCAGCGCGCGGCAGCCGCGACGCCACTGCAGGTTTTCGCCGGGATTGAGGTCTCCACCCGGGAGGAGATCCACATGATTGCACTTTTCCCCGGCCTGGCAAGCGCAGTCGATTTTCAGGGATTTGTCTACGACCATCTGCAGGAGGGGACGAACGACCCGACCCTGTGGGGCCCGCAGCTGTTGGTGGATGAAGAGGAAACCATTCTCGGAGAAAGCTCCCGGTTGCTCAGCTTGCCCATCCGTGCTGCCTATGAACGTGTTGTGCAGGAGGCTGTCGAACGGGGCGGAATCATCTATCCAGCCCACATCGACCGCCGCGCCAACAGTATGGTGCGGATCCTTGGCTTTTTGCCAGCCGATCTTCCTTTCAAGGTGATTGAGCTCTCACGACGGGCCAACCCAGACGAATCGGTTGAGCGCTACAGCAGCAGCGGCCTTCAGCTGATCACCGCGTCCGATGCTCATGATCTTCCGCAAATCGGCTGCGTGCGCAGTTGGTTTCGTCTCGAAGCGCCTACCTTCGGTGAACTCTTGCTCGCCTGTACACAGGCGGAGGGCCGCAGGATCTCCATCCTGGAGCCGGAACGGACCGGCCTGCAGAGTCCGGTCACGGCCACCGCCGCCGCTGATGGGAAGGGCGCCTGAGTTCATGCGCGAGCTTTCATTGCATATTCTCGATGTCGTCACCAATTCGATCGAAGCCGGAGCGAGCCGGGTGATCCTCTGGATAGATGAATCGGTCGCCAGCAACCTTCTCAGCATCCGCGTCCGTGATAACGGCCGCGGCATGACCCGGGAGATGATCGAACGCGTCATGGATCCCTTCGTCACCACCCGCACCACGCGTCCCGTGGGCATGGGGCTGCCGCTGCTGCAGCAGGCGGCGCGAAGCTGCGGGGGCGATCTGGAGATCACGTCTGCGCCGGGCGAAGGCACGACGTTACGAGCCACCTTCGCCCTTAACAGTCTAAACCGTGCGCCCCTGGGTGATATCGCCGCGACCGTGGTCAACCTGATCATCGGCGCGCCCGATGTTCATTTTGTCTATGTTCATCAAACCGATTCGGGCCATTTTTCCTTCGACTCGTACTGGATCTATGCCAGAATGGCGGAACGCGACTGTTCCCAATATGAGCTCGTCACCTCCGCACAGATCCGGATCCAGCAGGGCCTGCAACAAATCGGGGCGATCGGCTGAACAAAGTGTGCCAGACCTAATCAACCATTGCCACGGCGGCGAAGACCCAGTGCCGCCGATTCAATCATCTTCAGGAGGAATCTGTCGTGAAAAGTCTGTCAGATCTTCGTGCCATTAAAGACAAGGCTAAAAAAGAGATGGCGGCCCGTGAACAGTCGGCCAAGTATCGCATCGTCATTGCGATGGGCACCTGTGGTATCGCCGCCGGCGCCCGCTCCGTGATGTCGGCCATCCTTGATGAAATGAACAAGCGTAATGTCACCCAGGCGGTGGTCACCCAGACCGGCTGCCTCGGCTTTTGCGACCAGGAACCCCTGGTTCAGGTGGTACAGAGCGACAAGGGCATCACAACCACGTATGGCAAAATTACCCCTGAAATTGCGCGCAAGATCGTCACCGATCATATTCTAAGCGGACAGGTGGTCTCAAGCCACGTTTTCACCCAGGAATAAGCGCGGCAGAGCGTGCCCGTTTCCGGCCGCAGCCCTAATCAACCGCTTTTAATGGAGGAACCCATGACGGATTTATCGCAAGTTGATCACATTGTTAAATCCTATGAATCGACCAAAACGCCCCTGATCTATATCCTGAAGGATGTGCAAAAGGCGTATGGCTTCCTGTCTGAGGATATACTCACTCATGTGGCTAAAAGGATCGATATCCCTCTTAGTGAGATCTATGGCGTCGCCACTTTTTATTCGCTCTTCACAACCCGTCCCAAAGGTAAGCACATTGTGCGCTGCTGCAACAATGCGCCGTGCTATGTCAAGGATTCCACTGAAGTGCTCCAGCAGATCAAGAGCTATCTCGGGATCGAGACCGGGGGCACCACGCCCGACGGACTCTTCACCCTGGAATTCACCAGCTGTCTCGGGCTCTGCGCGGTCGCTCCAGTGATGATGGTCGATAACGAGGTGTATGGCAATCTGACACCCGAGAAGGCGGTTGCGATATTGAAGGATTATAAAGTGAAAGGATCATCCAATGCATAGAATCCATATTCTGGTGGCCATGGATGCCCATACCATTTCACAGGGTGCGCGTTCGGTTAAGGATGCCTTGATCAAGGAGTTGGCGCTGGCCGGTCTTGGCGATGAAGTGCGCGTCGTCGAAACGGGAAGCCTCGGTATCTACGACAAGGGGGTCGTCCTGGTTATTTTCCCCGACGGGATCTACTATGTCGGGGTCCGCATGGAAGATGTCTCCGAAATCATCTCAGAGCATCTCATCAAGGGGCGCGTGGTTGAACGCCTGCAGTATCTCGATATCCCGGCTGCAGAAGGGCAGATGGGCGACAAGCCGGCCCGGGTGGGCAAGCAGCTGCGCGTCGTTCTCAAGAATGCCGGCGTCATCGATCCGGAGAGCATCGAAGAATATATCGCCCATGACGGCTATGAGGCTTTGGGCAAAGCCCTCACCGGCATGAAGCCCGAAGAGGTCATGGAGGAGGTGAAAAAGTCGGGTTTACAGGGCCGCGGCGGCGCCTTTTTCCCGACCGGCCTCAAGTGGAGTTTCGCGGCGAAGGAAAAATCAGATATCAAATACATCATCTGCAACGCCGATGAAGGCGAACCGGGTACCTTCAAGGATCGGTTGATTCTCGAGGGCGATCCACATGCTGTGATCGAGGGCATGGCCCTGGCCGGATATGCCGTTGGCGCCTGCCAAGGCTATATCTATATCCGCGGCGAATACCATATGTCGATTGCGCGCATGCAGCGAGCCATCGATCAGGCCCGCAGCCAGGGTTTGCTCGGTGAGAACATCTTTGGTAGTGGTTTTTCTTTCGATCTAGAGATCCGTGAAGGCGCCGGCGCTTATATTTGTGGCGAAGAGACGGCGCTGATCGAATCCATCGAGGGGAAACGCGGCGAACCGCGTAACAAACCGCCCTTCCCGCCCTCGGTCGGGCTCTGGGGCAAACCGACGATCGTCAACAATGTCGAAACCCTCGCCAATATCCCCCAGATTCTCTTCAAGGGCGCAGAATGGTACAAGGGTATCGGTACCGCCAAAAGCCCGGGCACCAAGGTCTTCACCATGGTTGGCAACATCAATAATCCCGGCCTCATCGAGGTTCCGATGGGCATCACCCTGCGTGAAATTATCTATGATATCGGTCACGGGATCCCCGGGGGCAAGGGCTTCAAGATGGCCCAACTCGGTGGCACGACCGGCGGAATCCTGACCAGCGAACATCTGGACCTTCCGCTCAGCACCGAATCGCTGCGCGAGATCGGCGCGGGCATGGGCTCGGGCGCTCTGCTGGTAGTCGATGATTCTCAGTGCACGGTGGGATTGGTGAAGAATTTTGTCGAGTTCTTTGTCCATGAATCCTGCGGCATTTGCACCCTCTGCCGTGAAGGCAATGGCCGCCTGCTGGAGATTCTCGAGCGCCTGACCTCCGGCCATGGCGCCGCTCGGGATCTTGACCTGATGGAGGAACTCGCCCGCACCATGACCAAAGGCGCCTTCTGCGGCCTTGGCCAGGCGGCACCCATCCCCATCCTCGGCTGCATGCGCTATTTCCGCGGCGAGTTCGAGCAGCACCTCGCCGGCACCTGCAAGGCTGGCCGATGCAACCTGCAAAAATCGGATCAGGCCGCCGCATGATCTGCAGCATCTGTACGCTGAACCACCATTCTATCAACTAGGAGGATGTCACCTTGGATACTGTCAATTTGACCATAGATGGACGCCCGGTAACTGTACCAGCGAATGCGACCGTGCTCGACGCCGCCGAAAAAGCCCTGACCTATATTCCCCGTCTTTGCTATCATCCAGACCTGCCGCCCGTCTCCGCCTGCCGGCTCTGCGTGGTGGAGATCAAAGGCGACCGTCTGCTCCGCACCGCCTGCAGCTGGCGGGTGGCTGAGGGCATGGAAGTGATCACCAATTCGAAAACCGTGCGCGAATCGCGCCGGATTGCCATGGAACTGCTGCTCTCGCGACACCCCATGCGCTGCACTGAATGCGTCCGCAACGGTTCCTGCGAATTGCGCGCTGTAGCCGACCAGCTCGGCATCCGTGAAATCAGCTTTGACTATCGCGAGCGCAAGGGAAACCTGGATACCTCCAGCCCCTCAGTGGTTCGCGATCCCTCGAAGTGCATTCTTTGCCGCCGCTGCGTCCAGACTTGCACGATGGTCCAGAGCGTTAGCGCACTCGGCATGGAGAGCCGCGGCTATGATGTCTGGGTGGATACGCCGTTCAGCAAAGGGCTCAGCGAGGTCGCCTGTGTCGCCTGCGGCCAGTGCATCGACCGCTGCCCAGTTGGAGCCCTTTACGAGAACAGCCATATCCAGCGGGTCTGGGATGCGCTCGATAATCCCGATCTCCACGTCATCGTCCAGACCGCCCCCGCGGTTCGCGTCGCTATCGGAGAAGAATTCGGCATGCCCGCCGGCTCGCTGGTCACCGACAAACTGGTGGCCGGACTGCGCCGCCTCGGCTTCGACAAGGTATTTGATACCGATTTCACCGCGGATCTGACCATTATGGAGGAGGGCTATGAGCTGCTGCACCGGATTAAGACCGGCGGCACCCTGCCCCTGCTGACCTCGTGCAGCCCAGGATGGATCAATTTCATCGAGCATTTCTATCCCGAACTCCTGCCGCATGTCTCATCCTGCAAATCCCCGCAGCAGATGTTCGGCGCTCTCGCGAAAACCTACTATGCCGAAAAGATCGGCGCCGATCCTAAAAACATCTATGTCGTTTCAGTGATGCCGTGCACGGCCAAAAAATACGAAAGCGACCGTGCGGAAATGAACAGCAGCGGCTTCCGCGATGTCGACGCCGTGCTCACCACCCGTGAAGCGGCCACGATGATGAAACAGATCGGCATTAATCTTCAGGATCTGCCGGAGGAGGAGTATGACGCCCCACTGGGGATCTCCACCGGCGCAGCGGTGATCTTCGGCGCCACCGGTGGTGTCATGGAAGCTGCCTTGCGCACGGTCTATGAAGTTCTGACCGGCAAAACCCTTGAAGATATCGAGATCAAGGCGGTACGCGGCCTCGATGGCGTCAAGGAGGCCGAGATCGAGATCGCTGGACTCAACGTGCGGGCAGCGGTGGCCAACGGTCTGGCCAATGCCCGTGAACTCATGAAAAAGATCGTCGCCGGCGAGGCCCATTACCACTTTATCGAAATCATGGCCTGCCCCGGCGGCTGCATCGGCGGCGGCGGACAACCGGTCCCCACTTCCGCGGAAATCCGGAAGAAACGCGCCGCAGCAATCTACCGCGCCGATCAGGCCAAGACCATCCGCAAATCCCACGAAAACCCGGCTGTTCAACAGCTCTACAAGGAATTCCTGGGCGAACCCAACAGCCACAAAGCCCATGAGCTGCTGCACACCCATTATACAGCAAAAACGGTCTATCAGGATTAACTCTGTAGGCTCTGCCCGGGGGGATTCCCCCGGGCAGAACGAAGAGGAGGGAGGCAGCATGACCGACAGCCCGTCGCCCCTGATACTGGTGATCAATCCCGGCTCCACTTCGACCAAAGTGGCGCTCTTTGCAGGCCGTAAAAAGGTCTCGGAGGAGAACCTCACGCATAGCAAGGAGGATCTCTTGCGCATGAAGGGCCTGTGGGAGCAGTTTGATTACCGGACCGATCTGGTGATCGAATTCCTCAACCGTCAAAACCTCAAGGCCTTTTCTCTGGCCGCGGTGGTTGGCCGGGGCGGTCTACTCAAGCCGCTGAGCCGCGGCACTTACCTGGTGGATGACGCCATGATCGCGGACGCGCGGCGCGGCATCCAGGGTGAGCATGTCTCCAATCTCGGCTGTGCCATCGCCAGCAAAATCGCCCAACTCTACGGCAGTGTCGCCTACATCGTCGATCCCGTTTCTGTGGACGAATTCGAGCCTCTGGCCCGCTATTCCGGTCATCCCCGGATCACCCGCAGAGCCCTGTCGCATGCCCTCAGCCTCCGCGCCGCGGCTTTTTGGGCAGCGGAAGCCCTCAAAATCGACGCCAACCACAATAATTTCCTCGTCGCTCACCTCGGCGGCGGCATCTCAATTGCGCCGGTCAAGGGGGGCCGGATCATCGACGTCAATGATGCCTCGAGCGATGGCCCTTTTTCTCCAGACCGCACCGGCAGCCTGCCACTGCAACCCTTCATCGACCTCTGCTTCTCGGGCGAATTCACCCAGGCGGAAATGCGCCAGTTCGTCATGGGCAAGGGCGGTCTGCTGGCCTATCTGGGAACCAACGATGCCCGGGAGGTCGAGAAACGGATCGAGGCCGGCGATGACCAAGCCGAGATGGTCTTCTCGGCGATGGGGTACCAGATCGCCAAGGAGATCGGCGCCATGGCCTGCGTCGTGCATGGCCAGGTGGCTGCTGTGGTGCTCACCGGCGGCCTCGCGTTTTCACAACGGCTGGTCGCCGATATCACCGCAAGGGTAGGTTTTATTGCGCCCGTCAAGGTTTTTCCCGGAGAGCTGGAATTGGAGGCGATGGCCTCCGGTGCTTTGCGCGTTCTCTTGCACCAAGAGAAGGCCAAACACTACCCCAAAGGATGACACAAGGAGCTGCAATGATCAAATCGTTCGCTGAACTGATCGACAGCGCCCGGAAGGGCAGCAAGGTCACCGTAGCGATCGCCGCAGCCGCCGATGAGGCTGCTCTCGGCGGCATGGCAGAAGCCCACGCCCTCGGGATAGCAGATGGCGTGCTTTTTGGAGATGCCAGGAAAATCCGCAGCATTTACCAGGAGATGACGGGGACCGGGGAAGTTCCCTTTCCCATCCAGGACCTGCCCGATGAGGGGGAGGCGCTGCGGGCTGCGGTCGGGGCGGTCCGCAGCGGTGCGGCCCAAATCCTGCTCAAGGGGAGCGTCAAGACCGCGGTCCTGCTCAAGGCGGTTCTCGACAATGACTCCGGTTTGCGCTCCAGCCACCTTCTCAGCGATCTTTTCATCTTCGAGGATCCGACGCTGTCGGATAACCAACTGATGATGATCACCGACGGCGGTGTCACCCTCAAACCCGATCTGAAGCAAAAAATCGAGATCATCGAAAATGCGGTAGCGGTTGCGCACGCCCTGGGCAATGAAAATCCGCGCATTGCGGTGCTTTCGGCCGTGGAGACGGTGAATCCGGCCCTTCCAGCAACAGTGGATGCAGCCGTCCTGAGTAAAATGAACCAGCGCGGACAGATCAAGGGGTGCCTCATTGACGGGCCTTTGGCCCTGGACAATGCGATCTCGCCGGAGGCGGCCCGTATCAAGGGAATTATGTCGCCGGTAGCCGGGCGGGCGGATATCCTCCTTTGCCCCGATATTGAATCGGCCAACATGCTCGCCAAATCGACCACCTATTTCGCACGTCTCCGCCTGGGCCATGTCATCATGGGCTCGACGGCGCCCGTCCTGATTCCTTCGCGGGCGGACAGCGCCGACAGCAAAGCGCTCTCCATCGCGATCGGCAAACTGGTTTGCACAAAATAGCGTGTTACAGTACTTTTAAAGGAGTTATTAATGCTCTTCCCCAACCAGGATGAAAACAAATCGCCCAACCGGCGAAAGCCGAAGATGGAAAAAAAGATCCATTTTTCGATCTGGTATATTCTTTTTGCCCTGATGACCCTTTTCCTCTTCAATGATCTATTTTTCGCGTCGCACGTCCGGGAACTGCCCTACAGTACCTTTAAAACCCTGTTGCGGCAAAATCGCATCTTCGAGGCCGGGGTCGCCAGTGACAAAATCGAGGGACTCTACTTTGGCGGCGATTCCACTGCCATCGGCGCGCAGAAAGCACTTTATGATTCACTTAAAGCAAAAGTCGAAAAGCGCAGTGAATTCAACTTTAAGGAGCTGTTTACTACGGCCAAAAACCAGGAGCTGTTCGTCCAGAAAAACCTGCAATCCTTCACCACCGTACGCATCGAGGATGCGGATCTGGTGAAGGAACTCGAAGCCCACCAGGTGGCCTACGCTGGCAAAGCCGGAGAGGGCTGGCTACGCAGCCTGATCCTGGGCTGGGTTCTGCCCTTTGCCGTGCTCTTTGCCATCTGGGGTTTCGTTTTCAAACGGATGAATCCAAGCGGCGGCATGATGTCCATCGGCAAGAGCAAGGCGAAAATCTATGTCGAGGGACAGACCAAAGTCACCTTCAAGGATGTCGCCGGGATCGATGAAGCCCTGGGTGAAGTGACGGAGATCGTCGATTTTCTCAAAGCTCCGGAAAAATTTCAGCGTCTGGGCGGCCGGATTCCCAAGGGCGTTCTGCTGGTCGGCCCGCCGGGAACCGGCAAGACCCTGCTGGCCAAGGCTGTGGCGGGCGAAGCCAGGGTGCCCTTTTTCAGTATTTCCGGTTCGGATTTTGTCGAGATGTTCGTCGGGGTAGGCGCGGCGCGCGTTCGGGATCTTTTCCAGCAGGCGTCACAAAAGGCGCCGTGCATCATCTTCATCGACGAACTCGATGCCCTGGGCAAAGCGCGCGGGGTCAATATTTACGGCGGACACGATGAACGGGAGCAGACGCTCAACCAGCTCCTTTCGGAGATGGATGGCTTCGAATCCAACGCCGGCGTCATCATCATGGCAGCCACGAACCGTCCGGAAATTCTCGATATCGCTCTCCTGCGGCCGGGCCGCTTCGACCGCCAGATCGTCGTCGACCGCCCCGATATCAACGGCCGCGAAGCAATTCTCAAGGTTCATGCCCGTCAGGTCAAGCTCGAGAAGGAGGTCGACCTCAAGGTGATCGCCGCGCGAACCCCGGGATTCGTCGGTGCCGATCTTGCCAACCTCCTCAACGAAGCGGCTCTGATCGCCGCCCGCCACAATAAAAAGACGGTGGATATGAGCGACCTCGAGGAGGCCATCGACCGCGTCATCGCCGGGCTTGAAAAGAAAAGCCGGGTTATGAACAAACGGGAGAAGGAGACGGTCGCTTATCACGAGGCCGGTCATGCGATCACCGCTTCGACGATTCCAGGCTGTGATCCTGTTCACCGGGTATCGATCATCCCCCGCGGTGTGGCGGCGCTCGGCTATACCCTGCAGCTGCCTACCGAAGACCGCTATCTCATGACCCGCAGCGAGCTGGTGGCCAAGATCACCGTCCTTCTGGGCGGACGGGTGGCTGAACAGATAAAATATGGACAGGTCTCCACCGGGGGACAGAACGATCTTGAGCGTGCCACCGACATCGCACGGAGCATGGTCGTTGAATATGGCATGAGCGACAAGATCGGTCCGATCTCCTATGGCCGCGGCAACCGGGGCATGTTCCTCGGTGCGGAGATGCCGGAGAGCAAGGTCTACAGCGAAAGCCTGGCTGCAAAGATCGATGCCGAGATCAAGGTACTGATCGAAGAGGCCGAAAAGAGTGTTCAGGCCATTCTCAGCGAAAAACGCGACAAACTGGAGATTCTGGCCCAGCGCCTCCTCGAGAAGGAACTCGTCGAGAAGGAAGAGCTGCTAGAAATCCTAAACGGACCGGATCATGGACAAGCCTGACGCCGGCGGTTCGACGCAGCCCTCGCAGCGGCTGGATAAATGGCTCAAAATCGCCCGGCTTTTCAAGACCCGATCACTGGCGACGGCGGCCTGTGAGGAGCGCCGGGTCAAGGTCAACGGTGCGGTGGCCAAGCCCGCTAAGGAGATACGCCCAGGCGATACCTTGACCATCCGCACCCACGGCGGCACCTATATCGAGCTCGAGGTCTTGCAGTTGTGCAACAAAAGCATCGCCGCAGCCCAGGCGCGTCAGCTGTATGAACTGCATGTGCAGGAGCGCACGCCTGAGGAAGTGGAATTAATGCGGCTCTTCTCGACGGCCGTACAGCATGTCAAGCCGGCTTATAAAGGTAGGCCGACCAAAAAAGAACGGCGCCGCCTGGAGCAGCACCGGCGCGATACCAATCCCTGGCGTTAGGGGAGTCTGTTTTTATCGCTTGACTATCATCGTTTAATTAGCTACATTAGCACCTCATCTGAGCAGATGATGGCCTTATATTTCATTAAAAATAATCTATTGCAGTTCATTCCCCTACTTATGCTGTTACCTTGTATCACAGAGGATCTTTTGACACTCCTCGCTGTTTGCAGGATGCCCATGTGGCGAATTTCGCAGCCGTGGTTCCTTTATAAGTTTGATTGTCGATGATTAAGCCCTCTTCCTTCATTGGAAAAGGGCTTTATTTTTTTATCTTGCACCAATTGCTTCACCTAACCAACCCACTGGTACCATGTTTTTAACTCACGGGAGAGTACTATGGAAAAAGGCGGTGTTTATGCCATGGCGCTGGAGCAGCTTGCCTCAGCGGCACGGCTGCTCAAACTCGATGCCAATACCCATCGCGTGCTCAGTCATCCGGAACGTTCCCTGACCGTTTCGCTGCCTGTAGTCATGGATGACGGACGCATCGAGGTTTTCGAGGGGCATCGTGTACAGCATTCGAGTGCCCGCGGTCCCTGCAAGGGGGGCATCCGGTTTCATCAGAATGTCACCCTCGACGAGGTCACGGCGCTATCGATGTGGATGACCTGGAAGTGCGCTACGGTCAATATCCCCTACGGCGGCGGCAAGGGCGGTGTTACGGTCGATCCGACCAAGCTGAGCAAGGATGAACTCCGTCACCTGACGCGGCGGTACACCGTGGCGATCATGCCGATCATTGGCCCGCATAGTGACATCCCGGCGCCCGATGTGAACACCAGCTCCGAGACCATGGGCTGGATCATGGACACCGTCAGCATGTTTCGCGGCAGCACCGTTCTCGATATCGTCACCGGCAAATCGATTGAACTCGGCGGCTCCCTCGGGCGACGCGAGGCGACCGGACGTGGTGTGATGTTCAACACCCTCGAATTGCTCAAACGTCTCGGCAAGGACGCGGCAAAGACCTCGGTCGTCGTCCAGGGCTTCGGCAACGTCGGCAGCGTCAGCGCCGATCTGCTGCAAAAAGCCGGCTGCAAAATTATCGCGGTCAGCGATGTCAGCGGCGCCTATTACAATCCCGCAGGTCTGCCGATCAGTGACATGATCGCGTACTGCGCCACCTCGAAGAACAAG
Source organism: bacterium (assembly GCA_035419245.1). Lineage (NCBI taxonomy): Bacteria > bacterium. Next base: position 31,154 of record DAOLSP010000005.1, read on the forward strand.
CTGCTCGAAGGCTTCGACGCACCCGGCATCAGCAAAATCTCGAATGCTGAACTACTCGAACTCCAAACCGATGTTCTGGTGCCGGCAGCCCTCGAGAAACAGATCACAGCAGAAAACGCTGACAAGATCAAAGCTTACGCCATCGTTGAAGGCGCCAATGGCCCGACCACACCGGAAGCGGAGCGTATTCTCGTCGACAAGGGCAAGTATGTGGTGCCCGATATTCTCGCCAACAGTGGCGGCGTGGTAGTCTCCTATTTCGAATGGGTGCAGGGAATCCAGTCCTTCTTCTGGACCGAGGACGAGGTCAACAGGAACCTGGAACGCGTCATCGAGAATGCCTTTGCCGCAGTCTGGGATCTGGCCCAGAAAGAGAAGCAGGATCTGCGCAATGCGGCCATGATGATCGCTGTGGACCGGGTGGCCAAGGCCGTCCAGTCACGCGGCATCTGGCCATGATCCGATCTTTCCGGTTGTCGAGCCCCCGCAAGGGGGCTTTTTTTTCTTGATCTTTTATAATAAATATAATATGTTTAAGTGGGTAATACAGTCCACGGCAGGTGCGGGGTATGTCCGCCCTGCGCTGCCATTCTAACGATCAGGGTAATATGGAGGCCGATATGAGCAAAGCAGCAGGTCCGCTGCGGATCCTCGCGATCCTTTTGTTCACCAGCCTCACCGCAAGCGCCCATCCCGATTCCGCACATAGCTTCGAAGCGCGAGTCTATCCGGATTCCTCGAAACCGCCGATTCAGGTCAAGAATCTGCAACTGGAATTTGTTTTTGCCGGTTACGGTGTTTATCTGCCATCCGATTATCCCACGCTGACCGCTTTTCCGCTGGAATCAGGCGAACGGATTGCGATGGAGAACATCGCCGAAGTCGTCTGCAAGGCGGTCAGGGTGCAGTGGAAGAAATATCAGGAGCCGGAAAAGCGGCACACCGACTCCCGGGTGGATGCACAAGGCTACCTGCATTGGAGCGACGTCGAGGTGGAGGTGACGCTCAAGGACTGGAACGGCCAGACCGTCCAGTCGCGCCTTTTCCGCCCTGAGATCTCCGACGTCTATCTCACCGGGACAACCGACCGCGGTGATTTCCGTTTGCAGCTCGACCAGGAGAACGGCAAGTCGGTTCGGATCGAATTTGAGCCCCTATTCATCATGCAATGCACCGGCGACTTCAACCATCTCTTTCCGAACATGAACTGGAAATACTGCCCCCTCTGCGGCGCCTCGCTTAAGAAGGTGAGCAAACGGAAATGAGGCCAACCGTCCGACCTGCCCAGGCGCCATGCCCGAGGAGTCACTGATGGGGATCGCCCGCCCGGCGGCACCGGTGCGGTTGATTTGCGCCCTTTGCTACCGTGAAGAGAGTGACCGGGACAGCGCCTGCGATCAACTCGAAAGGGCCTGGGGCCCGATCTCGGCTCGGACGGAACCGTTCCCCTTCATCCACACCACCTATTATGAGGCTGAGATGGGGGAGGGGCTGCGCAAATTCTATTGCGCCTTCAAACAACTGATCGAACCGATGGAGATTGTGGCGATCAAACTCGCCACCAATCAGATCGAAGCCGGATTGGCCACCGCGGGTCGGCGCCGCGTCAACATCGATCCCGGTTATATCGAAGCCGCCAAGCTTGTGCTCGCCACGACCAAAAATTTCAGCCATCGCATTTACCTTGGCCAGGGCATTTATGGCGATGTCCAGCTTTTCTGGCAGGGGGGACGCTTCAAGAGCAATCCTTGGACCTATGCGGATTATCTGGATCCCGCAATCCTCGAGTTTTTCACCTCCATCCGTCAGGATTTCATGAAAGAAGGGAAGAACCAGTGACCAGCACCTATCAAGCGGCCGGGGTTAGTCTGGAGGCGGCGGAAGCAACGACCAAAAAGATCGCCGCCCTGGCCAAATCAACCTTTAACAGCCAGGTGCTCAAGGAGATCGGCCTTTTTGCCGGTTTTTTTGCCCTCGATCTCCAACACTACTCCGATCCGGTGATCGTCTCGAGCATCGACGGAGTAGGAACCAAACTCAAGATTGCGTTCGCTTCCGGACGCCATGACTCGATCGGCCAGGATCTGGTCAACCACTGTGTCAATGATATTATGACCTGCGGAGCCGATCCCCTCTTTTTTCTCGACTATCTCGGCCTCGGCCGGCTCGATCCCGATACCGCTACCGCCCTGGTCGGCGGCATGGCACAGGCTTGCCGGGAAAATGGCTGCGCCCTGATCGGCGGCGAGACCGCCGAAATGCCGGGATTCTATGCCAATGGAGAATATGACCTGGCCGGGACGATCATCGGCGCGGTCAACCGCTCCGAAATCATTGACGGCAGCCGAATCAGCCCGGGCGATCTCCTGCTCGGACTGCCTTCGACCGGGTTGCATACCAACGGCTATGCGCTGGCGCGCAAAGTACTGTTTGAAGTGCAGCAGGTTCGCCTCGATGACCAGGCACCCTCCCTTGGGATGAGTTGGAGTGACGTTCTGCTACAGGTTCATCGCAGCTATCAAAAGCCGATCCTTGCCGTACGTCGCCATCCCGCCCTGCACGGGATCAGCCACGTCACCGGAGGAGGCATCGCGGGCAACACCCACCGGCTGCTGCGGCCAGGCCTGCAGCTCGAGATCGACTGGCACTGCTGGACCGTCCCGCCGCTCTTCCAGATGATCCAGGAATACGGCCGCATCGCGGACGACGAGATGCGACGGGTTTTCAATTTGGGCATCGGTCTGGTGCTGGTGGTACAGCCCGAGGGCGCAAGCGAGATCATCCAACTTCTGACCGAAGCCGGCGAAGCGGCGTTTGCCTTCGGAAGAGTCGTACCGGAGGAGTCTTGATGAAAACCATAAGCGTCCTCGGAGCAGGAGGGTGGGGGATCACCCTGGCCAACTATTGTGCCCGACTGGGACACTCGGTGCGGCTGTGGGAGTTCGATCCAGCCGAAGCTGCTCGCCTCGAAAGTGAGCGCATCCGGGCCTCAGTCCTCCCAGGCGTTATCATCGACTGCAACATCCTTATCACGGCGGATTTGCAGCAGGCTGTTGAGGATGCTGAAATCATCTTGCAGGTCGTTCCCTCTCAGTACGCCCGCGGGGTCCTGCGTCAGCTGGCGCGCATTCAACTGACCTCCAGACCCCTTTTAGTTAATTGTGCCAAAGGCATCGAGAATGGCTCCGAAATGCGCATCTCGGAGATTGTCTGTCAGGAAATCCCCGAATTTCCCGACGAGTGCTATGCCGTGCTCTCTGGGCCCAGTCATGCCGAGGAAGTCAGCCGGGGGGTCCCCTCGGCCGTGGTTATCGCCTCCAGCTGCGAAGAGAATGCCCTGCTCTTGCAGCGGGAGCTGAGCAGCCGCACCTTGCGCTGCTATCGGAGCCATGATGTCATCGGGGTAGAGCTGGGCGGCGCTCTGAAAAATGTCATCGCCATCGCCGCAGGAATTTGCGACGGTAGTGGATTTGGCGACAACACTAAAGCGGCCCTACAACCACGCGGTCTGGCCGAAATCGCCCGGCTGGGGCGAAAACTGGGTGCAGATCTGATGACCTTTGCCGGTCTTTCAGGCATGGGCGATCTGATCGTTACCTGCATGAGCCGGCACAGCCGCAACCGTTATGTCGGCGAGGAGATTGGCCGCGGCAGGACGCTTCAGGACATTTTGGGAGAGATGGTCATGGTAGCCGAAGGTGTTCTTACCTGCAAGTCCGCCGTGGCCCTGGCGAGACGCTACCATGTTGAGATGCCGATTTGCGAACAGGTCCATCAGGTCCTCTTTGAACAAAAAGAGCCCCTACAGGCTTTGGAAGACCTGATGGTTCGCGATGCCAAGCCTGAGGTCTGGCTTTAATCGAGGTTGCTGTATATCGCCCGGCTGCATGATATCCTGGCCGGACCGGCTAAGATCTTGATCTCATCCGGATTGACTGTTCCGGATGGTAAGGAGGGAGGTACAGCCAGTGTTCAAGAGCATTCTTCTAGCTGTCGACGGCTCCGCCTATACTGAATCCATTCTGGCCCACGGTATCGAACTTGCGCAGCGTTTCGCCAGCCGTCTTTTAATCCTCACGGTCGCCGATGTGCGCATTTTTGAATGGGCTTCCGCTGTCGGGTCGGATGGGTTTATCTCCATCGCCCCTTCAGGCAGCTACCAGGAGGCCTCTCGTACCCTGCTCGCGGAGAAATGCGACAAGATTCTCGCAAAATGCCGTGAACGCCTGGCCTGCACGGATCTGGATTTCAGCATGGAGAAGAGCTTTGGCGCGCCCGCTGACCTGATTCTTGAACAGACCCAAATCGCCGACCTGCTCGTGATGGGCAAACAGGGCGAATTTGCGCGCTGGAATGTCAAGGGACTGGGCGCAACCGTCGATGCGGTCAGCCGCATGACCCACAAGCCGCTGCTGGTGGCAGGGTTGGCGTACCGGCCGATCAGGAGAATTCTGGTCGGCTACGACGGTTCTGAACATGCCAACCGGGCCCTGCAATACGCCGCCCATATCGCGGAGGCCGGACAGGCGACCATCGGTCTCCTCTGCATCAATGACGATGCCGAACTGGCCGCCCATAATTGCGAGCGGGCTAAGGCCTACCTGCAGAGTTATCGCGTCACGGTGGAGAGTGTCACTTTACCAGGCCATCCGGAAGAAGTCCTCGTCCGGTATTGCGGCCTGAAAGACTATGATTTGATCGCAATCGGGGCTTATGGCCATTCACGTATACGGGAGGCGCTGCTTGGCAGTACGACCACGCATCTCCTTCGCCAGTCCACGTTTCCGGTTCTACTGGCGAAATAACACTGCGTTTTTCAAACCCTATTCTTCGGAAAGGATACAATCCACATGGCTGCTACGGTATATATCGCGGAAATTGCCCGGTATCTGGGGCAAGAAGTCACCCTCCAGGGATGGCTCTATAACAAGACCCACAAGGGCAAATTGCAATTCCTGATGGTGCGGGATGGCACCGGGCTCATCCAGGCTGTGATGTTCCGCGATAGCGTGGGAGAGGCGCTGTTTGAAACGTGTTTGGCCCTGCCCCAGGAGAGCTCGATCCGGGTGACTGGGACGGTCACCGAGGACAAGCGGGCGAAAGGCGGCCACGAATTACAGGTCTCGAACCTGGAGGTGGTGCAGAGGGCCGAAGAATACCCGATCAGCCCGAAAGAACACGGCATCGATTTTCTCATGGAACATCGTCATCTCTGGCTGCGCTCATCGCTGCAACATGCTATCCTTAAAGTCAGACATGAAATAATCCGTGCATCTCGTGATTATCTTGACAACCTCGGTTTCACTCTGGTTGATGCGCCGATCTTCACACCGGCGGCTTGCGAGGGGACGAGCACCCTCTTTGAAACTAATTATTTCGACAGCAAGGCCTACCTAACCCAGAGCGGGCAGCTTTATATGGAAGCAGCGGCGATGGCCTTCGGAAAGGCCTATTGCTTTGGACCCACCTTCCGGGCGGAAAAGTCTAAAACCCGCCGTCATCTCACCGAGTTCTGGATGCTCGAGCCGGAGGTTGCCTATTGCGACCTCGAGGGGGATATGCAGTTGGCGGAAGGCCTGCTCTGCGCCATCGTTGAACGGGTTCTGGAGAACCGCCAGGAGGAACTGAAGCGGCTCGAACGCGATCTCAGCAAGCTGGAAGCGATCAAAAAGCCGTTTCCGCGCCTGGATTACGATGCAGCGGCGCAACTCCTCAAAGAAGCCAACGCCCCCTTCATCTATGGGGATGATCTCGGCGCGCCCGATGAGACTCTGATCTCCCAGCAATTCGACCGGCCAGTCATGATCACCCACTATCCGGCCGAGGTCAAGGCCTTTTATATGAAACGGGATCCACAGCGCCCCGATCGCGCTCTCTGCGTGGATGTACTGGCCCCGGAGGGTTATGGCGAGGTCATCGGGGGTGGCCAACGTGAAGATGATTATGGAACCCTGCTCGGCCGGATCAAGGCGCATCAGCTTCCGATCGAGGCCTTCAATTGGTACCTCGATTTGCGACGCTTTGGCTCGGTGCCGCACGCCGGATTCGGCCTCGGCCTGGAACGGACGGTCACCTGGCTATGCGGTTTGCAGCACATCCGCGAGACCAGCCCGTTCCCCCGAACCATTTCGCGTATTTATCCCTGAAAGGACGGTTCATGAATCTGGCAAACAAGATTCGCAGTATCCCAGATTTCCCAAAGCCAGGAATCATCTTCAAGGATGTCACCACCCTGGTGGGGGACGGTCCGGCGCTGCGCGAAGCGGCTGCCCAAATGCTAAGCCGTTTCGCGGGGGAAAAGATCGGAAAGGTCTTGGGCATCGAGGCGCGCGGCTTTATCTTTGCAGGTATTCTGGCATATGAACTGGGGGTGGGCATGGTGCCGGTGCGCAAGCCGGGCAAACTGCCCTGGAGAACGATCAGCGCCTCTTATGCTCTGGAGTACGGCAGCGACTCCCTGGAGATGCACATCGATGCCTTGTTTCCGGGAGAGCGGGTGCTGGTGGTGGACGATCTGCTCGCCACCGGCGGCACCGCCGGCGCGGCCATCGCGCTGACCCGGCAGCTGGGTGCCGAAGTGGTCGGATGTTGCTTCCTGATCGAACTTGATTTTCTCAAAGGCCGGGAGCAGCTGAAACCGGTGCGGGTCGAGTCCCTCATTCACGTCGAATCCGAATAACGGAGTGTTCATGTTCAAGATCCTCGCCATCAATCCCGGATCCACCTCGACCAAAATCGCCCTCTATGAGGATGAAGAAGGGCGCTTTACCGAGACCCTGAGCCATTCGGCAGCCGAATTGAGCCCCTTTGCCACCATATTCAGCCAGTACGCCTGGCGCCAGCAGGCCATTCAGGGGGTCTTGGAGAAGAGGGGGATCGCCCTTGAGGAACTGGATGCCTTCGTCGGCCGGGGCGGGTTGCTGCGCCCGGTCACCAGCGGCACCTATCTGGTGGGCCCGTCGATGTTAGAGCAATTGGAGAGAGCCGAATTTGGCGAGCATGCCTCCAATTTAGGGGCTATTCTCGCTTTCAATCTGGCCTCCCTGCAAGGCCGCCCCGCCTATATCGTTGATCCGGTGGTGGTCGATGAATTATTGCCCGAATCCCGTCTCACCGGACACCCCCGACTGCCCAAACAATCCATTTTTCATGCGCTCAACCATAAAGCCGTGGCTCGCAAGGCCGCGGCTCAGTTGGGGAAACCATATGACCAGCTCAATCTGGTGATCGCCCATCTCGGAGGAGGTATCTCGGTGGCTGCGCATGCCCGCGGCCGGGTGGTCGATGTCAATAATGCCCTCAATGGCGACGGCCCCTTCTCTCCGGAACGTAGCGGAACGTTGCCGGCGCGTGCGCTGGCGGATCTCTGTTTTTCCGGAGAATTCACTGAAAAAGAAATCGCCAGGATGATCACCGGACAGGGCGGCGTTGTCGCCTATCTCGGCGTCAATGATATGCGCCAGGTGGTCGCGCGCATCGATGGGGGGGATGAGACGGCCCTGCTGGTCTACACCGCGATGGCCGGGCAGATCGCCAAGGAAATTGGCAGCATGGCAACGGTTCTTCGCGGCGCCGTCGATGCAGTCATCTTGACCGGTGGCATTGCTCATGACCGCCGTTTCGTGGCGCTGATCGGCGAACGCGTTGGCTTTATTGCTCCGCTGCTGCTCTTCCCGGGAGAGGAGGAGATGGAGGCTCTGGCTTTGGGCGCCCTGCGTGTTCTTCGCGGCGAGGAAACCGCTAAATCGTATGAAGTGTAACTAGTGCCAACGTTGGCTCGTTTCGGCGGCTGGAGGGGTACTCTCTTCCAGCCGCTTTTTTATGCTAACTTCAATTTTTACTTGACAATTACGCCAAAAACCGCTATATTCCATTATGGTTCCAAAGTAGAACCTTTTGGGAACAGGCCATGCAAACCATCACCGTAAAAAAAATCCCCCCCGATCTTTACAAAAAACTCAAGCAAAGCGCTAAGGATAATCGTCGCAGCATCAACAGTGAGATTATCGTCTGTATCGAACGGGCGATTTGCAGCCAGAGGATTGACTCGGGCACCTTTCTAAGGCGCGTCGAACAGCTGCAAAAGGGCCTCGATTTGCCGGTTCTCGGCGAGTCCGGCTTAGATAAGGTTATGGACGAGGGGCGCTCATGATCGTTGTTGATGCCCAAATGGTCGCCGCCCTGCTGCTCAAGAGCGATCATACGCATGTAGTACGACTGGTTTTTCAAAAAGATGACGAGTGGATCGCCCCTCTGCTGTGGCGCAGTGAATTCCGCCAGCTGCTGGCGCACTACCTGCGCAAGAATGTGCTCTCCCTGCGCCAGGCCAGCCTGATCATGCAGGAGGCGGAGAACCTGATGCAGGGCGGTCAGTTCGACATCCCCTCGCTGGAGATCCTCACGGTGGCAGGGAAATACGACTGCTCGGCCTATGCCGCGGAGTATGCCGCGCTGGCCCTCGAACAGGGCGTTCCTCTGGTGACCACGGACAAGGTATATCTCCACAAGTTTCCGTCGATTGCAATAAAACCTGAAAGTTATATCAAGATGACGCTCGTCGACGAATCGCTGCAATCGGAGCTTTCATGAACGCCTCTTTTGATGGACTTTTAAAAAGGGTTACGGGAAAAGTCAAGCGGACTATTGCGGTGGCCATGGCGGAGGATGAGGACGTCCTCCAGGGGGTTGCCCTGGCGTTTGAGCGCGGTATTGCCGATGCCGTATTGGTCGGTGACAAGCAGGCTATTCTCGCTGTGGCCCGGGAGCACGCGATCGACCTCTCCCATTTTGATATTGTACAGGCTAATGGAGAACAGGAATCGGTGGCGATTGCGGTTCAGTTGGTCCGCCAGCAGATGGCAAACGCCCTGATGAAGGGGAAATGCACCACAGCGACATTGCTCAAGGGGGTACTGGACAAGCAGGCTGGGCTGCGTTCCGGTAAGCTCCTCAGCCATCTGGCGGCTTTTGAAGTCCCTGCCTACCACAAGCTCCTCTTGATGTCCGATGCTGCGATGAATATTGCACCCGATCTCGCCGCTAAAACCGCGATCACCGAAAATGCGCTGGCAGCGGCGCGCTTGCTTGAGATCGAAAAGCCCAAAGTAGCTATCATCGCGGCTGTTGAGAAAGTCAACTTTGAATCGATGCCATGCACGGTTGATGCAGCGGCGCTCTCCCAGATGGCGGCGCGCGGCCAGTTCGGTGCAGCGATCGTCGATGGCCCGCTGGCGGTCGACAATGCTGTCAGCTCCAGGGCCTGCGAAGTCAAGGGCATCCGCAGTCCGGTAGGAGGAGAGGCGGATATCCTCATTATGCCTGACATCGAAGCCGCCAATGTCTTTTACAAAACCCTGACCTACCTTGGAGGTTCGCGGACCGCTGGCATCATTGTCGGAGCGCAGTCCCCGATCATTTTAACCAGTCGGGCTGACAGTGAGGAGTCCAAATTCTTGTCCATTGTGCTGGCCATGGCCACCAGTGTCCGGCTTTGATCTCGAGGCGATATTTCGCCTTTTTTCGGAGAAATTCAGTAAATAATTAATTATTGACGGCCTCATTTCGGATTAAAAGGACGGGATGAATCATGAAAAAAGGGTCCCTCTTTCCACATCGTCCAGCCTTGTACATCGCCCTCATTCTGCTGCTTCCGTTGACCTCGGCGGCGCAAACTACACCCGGACAATTTAAGGATGGTGATCCCCTCTTTCTTACCACCATCAAGGGACCGGGTACCATGCTGAGCGATATCGGCACGCTTGAACCCATTTACGGGGTTTCCGGCAAGGACTCCACGATCGATTACCGCCTCTCTGGCCTGGAATGGAGCTACCCTTACCGGAATGCAATCACCTCTGCCGAGGATATCGACAGTCGCACTCTGAATGGGCAAACCCTCTATCTGATTACCGACGGATTGGGGCGTCGGGTGTTCGAATTCAATGCCAACACGTCGGTCGAAACCTGGTCCTTTCCACCACCGCAGAGCGCCACGGACCCGACCGATGAAAAATATCTCAACAAACCGGTTGACGCCTTCATTTATCGGGACATCGCGACTAGCTATTTCAAGGTGGTGATCACCGATCAGGATCGCAACCGGGTCATCACGGTTGACAAAGAGACCAGCAAAATCGACTGGAAATACGGCGATCCCCTGTATCGCGAGGGCAACGGCTTCAACCAGCTCCGCAGCCCGGAGGATGCCGAGAAGATTCCGGGAACCAGCGAATACATCATTGCAGACAAGGGCAACAACCGCGTCATCATCGTCGATTCCAATACCAACAACATTCTCTGGGAACTGGGTTCCGATGTCCTCAAATCACCGGTGGACATTCAGTATAACAACACCAACAACTCCATTCTGATCACCGATCAAGGCAATCACCGGGTCATCTTGGTGGACCGCACCTCGAAATCGATCCTGTGGCAGTTCGGACGTACCGGAGTTGCGGACAGCGGCGCTGTCGGGCTCAAGCTGCCCACGGACGCGGATTTGGTTGAGGAAACGAACCACGTAATCATCGCCGATGCCGGCAATGAGCGCATTATCGAGGTGGACCAGACGGGCCGCATCGTCTGGCAGTTCCACCGCCGCCTCAAGGGGCTGCGCGATGTTGATCGCATCGAGAACGGCCGTACACTGACCGTTTACGAAAACTATCCGGCGCGGTTGGCCTATACCGAGGCTTATGTAGTATCGGGCGCCTACGATCTCGGCGAGTATCATTCTTCGGTCTTCGACTCGCTCTTCTGGAAGGCCGATACCGTCGCAGGCACAACTTCGGCCTGGTTTCAGTTACGCACGGCGGAATCAGCCTTTGCCCTCGATGGCGCCACCTGGTTCGGCCCCAACGGCAAGGATAGCTGGTATACCCGATCCGGCAGCGCATTGAATCCGGTGCATACCGGGCACCGCTGGTATCAGTTTCGTGCGCTGCTAAAGACCAAGGATCCGCTGCAAACAGCTATTATTCGGGGAGTATCCGTCGTCCATCATTACTATGATGTTTATCGGACCGAATCCTACTTTTTCTCGCCCATCATCTCCGAATCTGCGGGTAAACTGGTCTCGCAATGGAACAAGCTCTCGTTCAAGACCATCCTGGCCAAAGAGGTCGAAAAACGGGCGGCGGTTGACATCGAAGTGCGTATCCTCAACGCCAAGAACTCGCAGATCCTTGAGCGCTTTACTGCCAGCAAGCTGAGCGAATCCAATGAAATCACCCTCTCCTCGCTCCCAGCGCTCAAGGGGATTCAGTCCATCTATCTGGTCGCCAGCCTCTCCACAGGCAACTCCTCGATGACACCGATCATGGACAACTGGGAGATCACCTGGGATGCCATCCCTACAGCCAACTCCAGCATCACCTTCACCGACCGCAATGCTAATCCCAAAGCCTATTACCGTACCACGACGACCCTCCCTTCGACAGAAAGCTTCGTCGACAGCGTGTACATTCTGTTGCGCGATCCCGATCTGGAACCCTTCCGCAGCACTTACAGGGTCACAGTTCGGGCCCTCGGGACAAAGGATTCAGTCAAGGTCGATCTGAAACTGCTCACCCTAGGCGGCTTTTTCTCCTCGAAGGCCATCCCTATCCTGATCAACACGAAGGCGGTACCTGACAATAATATCATGGAGGCCCAGGATCGGGATCATCTGGTGGTAAGCTATCAGGACTCGATGACGGCGCTGGATGCTTCGCAGGATACCATTCTCGTCGTCAAGAATACCACCGGGCTGATGACCATCGAAAATACCCGCAAACTGGAAATCGCCAAGGCCAATTTCGGAGATACCTTATTCGTGCGCATCAAGAACGAATCAGATCACAACCTCGATCCGGACCGCCAGGAAACCCTCCATGTTGCGCTCTTCGATAATGTCACAATGGACCGTGAGGAGCTCACTCTCTACGAGGTGGCGAGTGGCGGACGCTTTAACTCAAGTGAATTCATCACCCAGACCGGTGTACCCATCCGGCACAGCAACAACGGCATTCGCGGCAATGGCGAAATAGAGACCATGCCCGGACACAGCGTGGCGGCTGAGTATGTCGACAACCTCACCCTGACCCGCTATGTGCTGATTCCGACGCAGAGCGATACCAGCGCCCGTGACAGCATATACATTTTCTACGGCCGCAAGCCTGCAGGAGCCGAGATCGGCCCCAACCCCTATCATGCCGACCGAAACGGCAAATTCCGCTTGCGCGTCGGATTCAGCACCGATTCGCTTGCGGTCTCTTCTATCGAAATCTTTAATCTCGCAGGTGAACGGGTGCGCACCCTGCTCCCCGGCGTCGATTTCAGCTTCCGTACCGAAAACAACGTCAGTGTGACCAACTCGGATCTGTGGTGGGATTTGAGAAACGATGGCGGGCAGGAGGTCAGCAGCGGGACCTATTGGGCCAAGGTAAATGCCGAGACCCGGGGCCTCACGAGCCCCTCTAGAAGGATCAATTATTTATGTAAATTTGTCATCATCCGGTAAGCGAAGAGAAACCAATTCGCAATTGGTCTATTTCAACGACTTGGCATTGGAGATAAAATGAGATACTATTCTTCCTCATCGCTCAAATGGGTTCCCAGGATCGGCCGGACCGGGCTTTTTTTCGGCCTGCTTGCGGTGGTGGCCACTGCTCCAGCCGTTGCTCAGGACAACAAGGGCATAGGCTTCCATGGTGCCCCCTTTTTGCGCGTCAGCTCCATCGCCCGTGCGGTCGGGATGGGTGAGGCCTATTCCGTTTTTGGCGGTGGCGAAATCACCGGGCTACGCTACAATCCAGCTGCGCCCGGCTTGATGAGCAAGCCCCAGCTCGCCTTCAACCTGCATAACTGGATCGATGACACTCGGCAGGGGGGAACCGCGGCGGCCCTGCCCACCAAATTGGGCGTTTTTTCGGCCGATTTGGGCTATTTCGATGAAGGCAAGATCATCGAACTGGATGAGAATTTTCAACAAACCGGAGGCAGCGCATCGAGCAACGATGTGATCCTGACGCTTGGTTATGCCAAGGGTTTGAAAATCAAGGCAAGCCAGCTCTCCCTGGGGGCCGCTTTCAAGATGCTGCACCAGGATCTCATTGGCGAGCGGAGCACCGCTTATGGCGCCGACATCGGTCTGCACTTTATCTACCGCTTTTTCGGCCTGGCGGCGGCTGCCCAGAATATCGGTTTTACCAAAATCGAACTGTCCAGTCAAAGCCTCACCTTGCCGCAGACCTATCGCGGCGGCGTGGCATTACGTTTCCCGCTCTCGAGCGATTTCCAGCTGAATCTGGCCGGCGATGCATCCTATACCCTGGATGAAAAACCGCGCTATTTTGCCGGGGGCGAGTTCGTCATCAGCGACCTGATCGCCCTGCGCGGCGGCTATAAGATCCATGACATCGAGGCTTCGCGCTGGTCGGCCGGTCTCGGCTTGAACATGCCCGCCGAATGGCTAGGCCGTTCCCGCATCCGCTTTGATTACGCTTACGCACCCCTTGATGAGTTCGAGGATGCGGCGCACCGCTTCTCGGTGCTGATCCGTTTTGGGGAAACCGAACCAGGGATGAACGCGATGATGGCCGTTGACCGCAGCGGCGCCGATGATCTCCTGAAGGAACAGCTGGAGGCCGCCGAGAGATCGCGCAAGGCGGCAGCGGAAGCGGAAAAACGGGCCCGCGCCATGGAGGAAGAGATCGCAGAGCGGCTGGCGCGCATCAAGAAAATTGCCGCCGAGAGCGAAGGCAAAATCGAAGTTGAGCCCAAGACCCGCGAAAAGATTCTGGTCAGCATGCGCATCAATTTCGATTTTGACCAGGCCCGGATTCGACCTGAAGAATTCGCGACTATGCACAAGGTTGCGGATATCCTCAATACCTATCCTGAGGCGAAGGTCCAGCTCTCCGGTCACACCGATTATATCGGCACCGAGGAATACAATATCCGGCTTTCTCAGCGGCGTATCGACAGTGTCATGGTCTTCCTGATCGATAAGGAGAAGGTGGGCCGTTCACGGTTCTTCATGCCTGTCGGCTATGGCGAATCGAAGCCGATTGCCTCGAACGAAACGCCCGCCGGGCGCTTCCGCAACCGTCGCGTCGAGTTCCTGCTCTACACCATGGATACCGTGCCGGAGATCCCTGAAGGCACCGCTATCAAGTCGGTCGAGGTCATCGATGAGCAGACCGTGCGCATCATCTGCAACGGCAAGGTAACATTTAAGACCGACCAGTTGGACAATCCGCCACGGCTGGCTATCGACTTTCCCAAGGTCTTCTTGCTGAATGATATCACCAGCTATGAGTTGAATCGCGGCCCCTTCATCAGGGCCAGGCTTGGATATCATGCCGAAGGTTTCTCCCGCGTCGTATTCGATCTAAACCGGGCCATCGACCTCAAGGTGACGGGGCAGGATAATTTCATTATTATCTCGTCAAAATGAAACCTGAAGAGGGGGGAGGGCGTTAAAACCATCAATCCTCTCCCCTCAAATGCAATGGAACACACCGGTCAACCCTGAGGAGCGCCATGACATTAAAACGACAGTTCACCTTCGCCGCGATGATACTCTCCCTGGCCACGATTTGGAACGGCACGAGCTACGCACAGCAAGGCACGGCCGCTGTACTGAATCTCTATTACTCCAACGATCTCATTGGCTACCTTACCCCCTGCGGCTGAAAGTCGGCGCGCTACGGCGGACTGGCCCGGCGGGCCAGTTTTCTCGAAACCGATATCCCGAGCGGTGATTTCTCGCTTCTGGTCGATGCCGGGGGATTTGCCCGCGGCTTTGATCCCTTCAGTCAGCTGCAAAACCGTTTCCTGGTCAGAGGATTGAGCATGCTCCAGTATTCTGCGCTCAATCTCGGCTACCGAGAGTGGGGCAACAAGCCAGCTACACTCAGGGAACTGGCCCAGGAGTTCCATCTTGCTTTTCTCTGCGGCAATGTCGCTTACAAAGACTCCAGTAAAACCGTCTTCGCACCCTATCTGATCCGCGAACTGGAAGCGAGACCGGGCGCCCACAAGCCCGCCTTCAAAAAAATCACGGTGGCTATCGTGGGGCTCACCGACAATCAGCTTGCACAGCTCTTTGTCAACCGACCGGGCGAGCCGGAACTGGTTTACCGTGATCCGGTAGAAGCGGCCAGAGAAATCATGCCGTGGGTTCGCCAAAAAGCCGATCTGGTGATCCTGCTCTACTATGGAAAGCATGAAAAGATGAAAAGTGTGCTGCAAGGTGTACCCGGCTTTGATATTGTCGTCATGGGGGGAGAGAATTACCTGGTGGCCAGCCAAAACGGCCAAAACGAGCCCCTGCCGATCGTCAGCACACCTTCGATGGGCAAATATGTGGGGATACTGACCTTGCAGTTGGACAAGAAACGCAAGATCATCGGCTCTAGCAGCCGCCAAGTTCCCTTGAAGGAGGATATGACTGAGGATAGCCGGTTCAAGGATCTGGTGAGCGAATACGAAAAGGCTTCGCAAAAATAGAGTAGCATCCGTATGGATAAAAAAAAGCGTCCGGCTCCAGAAGCCGGACGCTTTTTTAATGCCCTTTGGGGATAATTATTTGATGCGGGTGAAGGTGATACGGCGGTTCAGCTGGCGACCTTCGGGGGTATCGTTGCTGGCTACCGGACGATCCGGCCCCATGCCCTTGGTCACCATCCGCGAGGCCGCAATGCCTTTACCGACCAGATACTTGGCAACCGACTCTGCGCGCGCCTTGGAAAGGCGGACGTTCGCGTCATGCTTGCCCACATTGTCGGTGTGGCCCTGGATCTCGACCTCGATCTCGGGATTTTCGATCAGGGTTTTGGCAACCTTGTCCAACGTCACCTTGGATTCGGGTTTGATCTGCGCACTGCCACTAGCGAAGACGATGCCCTCAAGGATGATCTCGGTTCCGACCGCGCCCTTGATCTTTTCCTCTTTTTCCAAATCATCATTGGCATCCAGCGGATTAGTGCCGCGATTAACCTCAACACCGTCGGCAATAGTGCCACCGTCGGTATCCATCCTGGCCGGATTGGTTTTGTACTGGGTCACTTCCTGATAATCTCCCAGTCCGTCGCCATCGGTATCCGGCTTAACGGGCGAGGAGCCGTATTTTTTCACCTCGTCTCCGTCGCTCAGACCATCCTTGTCCGTGTCGCTGAGGAGGGGATTGGATTTATACTTGTTGATTTCGTCCCCGTCCGAGAGGCCGTCGCCGTCGCTGTCCGCTTTCATCGGATCGGTCTTGTTGGTGTTGATCTCGGCACTGTCGCTGAGGCCATCACCATCACTGTCCGCTTTCAACGGATCGGTCAGGTATTTCTGCACTTCCTGAGCATCGGTCAAGCCATCGCCATCGGTATCCGCCTCGACCGGAGAAGTGCGATACTTGCGAAGCTCGTCCCCATCGCTGAGGCCATCGCCATCGGTGTCGGCCACCAGGGGATTGGTCTTGAATTTGAGATACTCTTCGGCATCGGTCAGTCCGTCACCATCGGTATCCGCCAGCTTCTTGTTGGTGCCAATCTCTTTTTCAAGCTTGTTGCTCAGGCCATCCTTATCGGCATCGCCGTCTTCCGAGCCGCCATAGGTGAAACCCATCAGGATGCTGTAATATCCATCCTTGCTGTCTTCACCCTGGACCAGGTACTCGATATCATCCTTCATGGTGAGATTGTAGCCGCCGCTGATTTCAAAGGCGGTCTTCTCGCCGACCTTGAACTGGAGGCCAAGGCCAACCGGAATCACCTGCGTGATCTTCTCGCCGGGATCATCCAGGGCGGCGATTACGGGGATTTCATTATGCTTGTAGAAAAAGGCCCCGATGCCGCCGTAGAGGTAGGGATTCCAGGATGAAAACTTGATGGGACTGACCAGCATGCGGATATCGGCGGGAACAAAATGTGTTTTATAGGTTTTGTTGACCAAATTTCCGGATCCAATACCCAACTCGGCCTGAAGGAGGCCGCTGCCAATACCATACCGGATGAACGCGCGGCTCTGAATGCCTACCGCATCCTTGTTCAGCTTGGAAAGCGAGCCATCGGCATCGGTCTTGCCAGCCGTAGCCCCAATGCCAAGGCCCCCCTTCAACCCCTGGGCCTGATATTGAGCCTGAAGCGGCGCAACAATCAAGCAAACCACTCCTAAAGCCAACGCAACGAGCACCCCGTACTTTTTCATTCTGTTTTCCTCCTTAAGAGTTGATGGATTGATTTACTCTTTTAAACCACCAAAATTCTTTGTAAATTCCCAATATGCTCATAAATAGCTCACTTCATGGGGCTTGTTCCATGATTATTCGATGCCCGCTCACCAAGGGAGGATGTTGATGAATTGCATTAAAAGACAGCTTTTCATCTTGCTGTGGTTCGCGGGAATGCCCGCCCTCACCGCCGGTGAACTCACGACCCTGCCTCGCTTTGCGCTTCCGGTCACATCTCAAGATTTGCACCGGCTCGCCCAACCCGGAACCCCCTTTAACCGCATCGGGCGTAAATGTGCCCTGCTCGGCTTCGAGAGCGGCACCTTCGAGGCCTGGGCTTTTCCTCTTAAACTCTTGAGTAATTTTGAGTTCTCGTTTCAACTTCAAGAATCCACCCGTCCGATGCCCGGGCGCGAGATCGTCCGTTATATCGATGCTGCGCCGGCCTATACGACTCTGACTTTCACTTTTCA
Source organism: bacterium (assembly GCA_035419245.1). Taxonomy (NCBI): domain Bacteria; species bacterium. Next base: position 48,830 of record DAOLSP010000005.1, read on the forward strand.
ATCCTTTGTGGTCAAAGCCCATTATATCACCCTCATCGACCAGCCGGCGGCGATGATCCTGCTCGAGGTGGAGAGCACCACTCCGCTCACCATTGTCTGTTCATTCAAACCTGTGCTGCAGCCGATGTGGCCGGCTGGACTCGGAGGCCAGTATGCCTACTGGGATGATAAACTCAAGGCCTATCTGATCTCGGAACCCACACGGCATAATCATGCCCTGATCGGTTCGCCAGCCGCCGACGGCATCTCGTACACCCCGGCGCACATGCTCAGCGATACACCCAGCGAGTTCAGAATCGTGATCGCCGACCCCAAACAGACCGCAGGTCGCTATCTGCCGATCTATATCGCTGGTGGCAAGGGGGAACGGGATTCAGTCAAGACCCTCTTTCAGAACCTGCAGCGATCGCCACAAGTCTATGCGGAGAAGACCTTTGCCCATTTTCAGATGCTGCTGGAGAACACTCTGCAGATCGAGACCCCTGTAGACGACTTGAACCGCGCCTGCACATGGGCCAACATCGTCCTGGACGGCCTTCTGGTTGAAAATCCCGACCTCGGACGCGGCCTGGTGGCGGGTTGGGGCGCCTCCGGCTCCAGTGGCCGGCCGGGCTTCGGCTGGTTTTTCGGAGGGGACGCCTTTATTAACAGTCTCGGGATGACCGGCCTGGGATGGCATGAAACTGTCCGTGACGCTCTGCAATTCCTTCAGAAATGGCAGCGCCCGGATGGCAAGATGGCACATGAACTCTCCCAAGCCGCGGGATACCTAAACTGGTTCAAGGATTATCCCTATGCCTATATCCACGGCGACACCAGCCCGCTGTATATCGTCGCTTGCCATAATTATGTACGCACCAGCGGCGATCTCGCCTTTCTGCAATCAGCGTGGTTCTCGCTCTGCAAGGCATATCGCTGGTCGCTTGGCACCGACCAGAACGCGGACGGGCTCATGGATAACCGGAAGGCCGGCCTCGGCAGTGTCGAGTACGGCGCGCTGACCGACCTCGCGACGGATATCTATACCGGCGCCCTTTCCGTGCGCATGTCACAGGATATGAAAGAAATGGCCGCCTGGCTGAACGATCGCCGCATCAGTCAGGAAGCTGCTGCCCATCTGCAGCGCGCCAGGGCCTCTTTCGACACCCGATTCTGGAAGGAGAGCGCAGGGTGCTATAGCAATGCCTTCAACGAAAGTGGCGAACAGCTGCCCGATCCTTCCCCCTGGATCAGCACCGTGGCGCTCTTTTCGGCCGGGCAGCCCGATCATGTTCAGGCCTCGATCGAACGGCTGGGCTGGAGCGATCTTTCTACCAGTTGGGGCGTGCGCAGCATTTCTTCTCTCAGCCGCTATTATGAGCCTCTCAACTACAATTATGGTGGCGTCTGGCCTTTTCTCACCGGTTTCGTGTCCACCGCGCAGTACCTGTGCCAGCTGAACCAACAAGCCTATGGACACCTGCTCGCCAACAGCCGTCATACTTTCGTCAATGCCCTCGGCGGGATCAACGAGCTCTTCTCCGGTGATGCCTATCTCTGGCCGCAGGAAGCGGTCTCACAACAGGGCTTCTCTTCCCTGGGCGTCGTTCTGCCTCTGGTGCAGGGGCTTCTCGGACTGGACGGCGATGCCCTGCGGCGCGAAATCCATCTTACGCCGCGCTTCCCCGCCGGATGGAGGGAGGTGAACTGGAGCGGGTACCGTCTGGGCACAAGTCGGTGGTCGATGCACTATCAGCGCACCCCCGGATGCATCCGGGCAAGCCTTGCTGCGGACCATGGGGAGGGATTTGCTGTGACTTTCGCTCCGGCCCTGGGACCTAGTGCGGATATCGATTCCGCACGGGTGAACGGGAACAGAATCCCCTTCTCTCTGATCTCCTTTCCCCAGGCGGTGCAGGTGGAGGTGAAATGGTTACTGACAGGCGGCAGAGCGGAGGTGGAGCTCTTTTTCCATCCCGGCCTTGAGCTGACCTTGCCGGTCCCGGAGGTGAGGCTCGGGGAGTGTGATTCCGGGGTCAAGCTGATCGGCATGGAGAGGCAGGGAAGGGTGATTCATGTGAAAGTGCAAGGCCGGCCGGGACGTGTTTACCGGTTCGACCTCGCTGGCAGCGGCCCCATTGGCGCTGTGTCCGGAGCTGAAAGGTCCGGCGATTCTCTGGAGATAACAATGCCGGAATCCGGATCTGGAGCCTATCTTGACGCGGCATTCACCGTCGAACTCGCCCCCACCGACCTGTAGAGAAAGTACTTGTTTTTTAACTGCTCTTGCTTAAATTAAATTACAGAGGGAGACGCGGCGGCAGTGGGGGAGAGATACGACACTGGAGGGAGTCGCATCATGCTGGCGCAGATTCTCAGTGCGGCCATCCTGGGTATCGATGCCTATATCGTCAAGGTGGAAGCGCACCTGGAGGGTGGACCGCCCTATTTTGCAACGGTAGGATTGCCCGATGGCGCGGTACGCGAATCGCGCGAACGCGTCCAATCCGCCGTCAAGAATTCCGGTTTTGAATTTCCCATCAAACGCATTATCATCAATCTGGCCCCCGCAGATGTCAAGAAAGAGGGCGCTGCTTTTGACCTTCCGATCGCCCTCGGGATTCTCGCCGCAGCCGGAATTCTCCGGCGTGAACCACTCAAAGACTATTTAATCCTGGGCGAGCTCAGCCTGGACGGCAGTCTCCGTCCGATCCATGGCGCCTTGCCGATCGCCGTCTCGGTCGTGCAACATCAACTGCGCGGGATTGTGCTGCCGCGCGAAAACGCCCGTGAGGCCGCCATGGCCCGCGACCTCGAAATCATCCCGGTGCACACTCTGAAGGAGACCGTGCAGTTTTTCAACCGGCAGCTCGCGGTGGAGCCCTTTCGCATGGATATCGACAGCGTTTTTGCCGGCCGCCAGGACTATGGGCCCGATTTCCAGGACGTCAAGGGGCAAGGTCATGTCAAGCGCGCCCTGGAGGTCGCCGCTGCCGGCGGCCACAATATAATCATGATCGGGCCGCCCGGCTCAGGCAAGACGATGCTGGCGAAACGCCTCCCCTCCATTTTGCCGGATCTCAGCCTGGAGGAGGCGCTCGAGACAACCAAGATTCATTCTGTCGCTGGATTGCTACCACCGGATGAGGCGCTGATCACCACACGGCCTTTTCGAGCGCCGCATCATACCATCAGTGATGCCGGCCTGATCGGCGGCGGCAGTGTGCCCAAACCCGGTGAGGTCAGTCTCGCTCACCACGGTGTGCTCTTTCTTGATGAGCTGCCCGAATTCCGGAAAAATGTCCTGGAGGTGATGCGCCAACCCCTCGAGGATGGCAAGGTGTCGATCTCGCGCGCCCTGGTCAGTCTCAGCTATCCCGCTGAATTTATGCTGGCGGCCGCGATGAATCCCTGCCCTTGTGGATTCTATTCCGACCCCAACCATGTCTGTGGTTGTAGCGGGCAGCAGATCAAAAACTATCTCGGGCGCATTTCAGGGCCATTGCTGGACCGGATCGATATTCACATCGAGGTACCAGCCGTAAAATACCGCGAATTGACAGGGTCTAATACCGGGGAACGGTCGTTGGAGATCCGCAAGCGGGTGGAGCGGGCGCGGGAAATCCAGATCCGACGTTTCCGGCAGCATCCGCGGCTCTTTTGTAATGCGCGCATGGATTCTCGGGAGTTGCACCAGTTCTGTCCGATCGACGCGGCCGGCGAGAACCTGCTTAAAACTGCAATCCACAAGCTGGGACTCTCTGCACGCGCCTATGACCGGATCCTCAAGGTTTCGCGCACCATCGCCGACCTGGCAGCGAGCGAAACGATCCGGCCAGAACACCTGAGCGAGGCTATCCAGTACCGCAGCCTGGATCGCTTGCACGCCTGGGGAGGGGGGTGAAGATAAAAAAAGCCCTGTATGCAATACTGGGCTGTAATGAACCGCGTTCATTACGGTGGGAACCGCCTAGACGTTTTTTACTTCCACGCATACCCTCCCGAAGGAGGGGGAGGCCTGTAATACACGCCTAAGAGCTAAGCTCCCATTTTGAAGGTGTTGGTTCAAAAAAAACCGGGTATCACCATACAGGGCTATGTTGGTAACGCTCTACTTGAATATTGCACAATTCAGCGCAAAAGTCAAGCGAAATATGCATGGTTTCTGCCACCCGCCCAACCCTGCACGGCCCAGCACAACAGGAATTCGGTTGCTTTTCTCCCTCTCAATGGCTACATTGCATTGAAATTCCCAAGTGGAGCAAACATCGGGTCAAGCTTATGCGCTATCTGCGATCCATCCTGATCCCGACCGCCCTTTTACTGGCTGCCGCGCCTGCTCCGGCCGCAGCGGTCGAAGAGGCCCCGGTCCTCAAAATTGTGATCAACGGCGATATCAATCCGGTTTCCGCCATGTTCATCGTCCAGTCGATTCATGCCGCGGAGAAGCTCGGATGCACCTGTCTGATTGTTCAGATGGATACCCCCGGGGGCTTGCTGGAATCGACTAAGACCATCGTCAAGGAGATACTCGCCGCCAAGGTGCCGGTGGTCATGTACGTCGCGCCGAGCGGGTCCGGTGCGGTTTCAGCCGGCGTCTTCATCACCTTGGCCTGTCATGTTGTCGCCATGGCGGAGGGCACCAACATCGGCGCCGCCCATCCTGTCAGCGCAGGCGGCGGTGCAGACACCACCCGGGTGATGAATGAGAAGGTGACCAACTATGCCTCCGCCTGGATACGCAGCTTGGCCGAAAAACGAGGTAGAAATCCGGAGTGGGCCGAGCAGGCGGTACGTAAAAGCGTTTCGATCACTGAAAAAGAGGCCCTGGAAAAGAAAATCATCGACCTGATCGCCCGGGATGAGACAGCCTTGCTGGAGGCCCTGGATGGCCGCACCGTGCAGTTGGATGACGGTAACCGGGTCCTCAAAACTCGGAATGCCCCGGTTATCACCCGGGAGATGTCGTGGCAGCATCGCATCCTCTACAAAATATCCAACCCCACCATCGCCTACATTCTGCTCATGCTCGGAATCTACGGCCTCTTCTTCGAACTCTCCAATCCCGGCGCCATTGTCCCCGGCGTAGCCGGCGGCATTTTTATTATCCTGGCGTTTTTTGCCCTGCAAACGCTGCCGGTCAATACCGCCGGGTTGCTGCTGATTCTGTTCTCTATTCTTCTCTTCGTGCTGGAGGTGAAAGTGACCAGTTATGGAGTCCTCACCATTGGGGGGATAATCTCGATGTTTCTGGGTGCAATCATGCTCTTCGATGAGACACCGGGATTTTCAGTCCGGGTTGACTGGCGTGTGGCGTTGACTTTTGCGCTCGTCACGGCGGCTTTTTTCATTTTCGCCCTGGGCATGGCCCTCAAAGCGCGTCTCACTCGGCCGACCACCGGCCAGGAGGGGCTGATCGGCGCCAGAGGCATAGCCTTAGATCCGATATCGCCTCATGAAGGCACTGTGAAAATCCTGGGAGAGATCTGGAAGGCGCAATCCGCGCAGCATATTGCGGCGGGCACACCCGTCGAAGTGCTCAAGGTCGAAGGCCTGGTTCTTACCGTAGCCCCATCACCAGATCAAACGGTCGTCTGAAACGGTATCTCTGTACTAAACCCTTAAGGAGGTTTTATGACGTTGCAGCCCGTCACGGTCGTACTGGTCCTGCTCATCCTGCTTCTGCTCAGTGCGATCAAGGTACTGCGCGAATATGAACGCGCAGTGGTCTTCCGTCTCGGCCGTCTTGTAGGCGCTCGCGGCCCGGGCATTTTTCTGCTCATCCCCTTCGTCGATCGCATGGTCAAGGTCAGCTTGCGCACCATCGCACTGGACATCCCGCCGCAGGATGTGATCACCAAGGACAACGTCTCCATCAAGGTCAACGCCGTCCTATACTTCCGCGTGATCGATCCCGCCAAGGCCGTGGTCATGGTCGAGGATTATCTTTATGCCACCTCCCAGCTGGCTCAGACGACGCTACGCTCCATCCTGGGACAAGTCGAGCTCGATGACCTGCTTGCCGAGCGTGAAAAATTGAACCATCAGCTACAGACCATCATCGACAGCCAGACCGAGCCCTGGGGCATCAAGGTAAGTCTGGTTGAAGTCAAGCATATTGATCTCCCGCAGGAGATGCAGCGCGCCATGGCCAAACAAGCCGAGGCTGAGCGTGAACGCCGCGCCAAGGTCATTCATGCCAACGGCGAGTACCAGGCCGCTAAAACCCTGGCCAAAGCCGCGGAGATCATGGCCGTGCACCCCCAGTCCTTGCAATTGCGCTACCTTCAGACCCTTAGCGAAATCGCCACTGAAAACAACTCAACGATTATCTTCCCGCTGCCCTTGGATTTGATCAAGCCCTTTCTGAAGAGCCTCCCGGCTGAAGAGCCCGCCAGGTAGGCGGGTCGTCGCGAGGCAGGGTCGCGCCACCTGGCTGTTGGAGAGGCGAAAGGGCATTCGCCTCTCCTTTGATTTCAATTGAGGAGGCCCTTGCAGCGATGCCGGAACTCTATATCGGTCCAGCCGGATGGAACTACCCGGACTGGAAAGGCGTCGTCTATCCCCCGAAGCTCCCGAAGTCGGTCTCGGAGTTGACTTATATCGCCAATTATCTGAACGTCGTCGAAGTCAATAGCACCTTTTATCGGATCCCCGAGGCGACGGTCAGCGGCGGATGGCTCGACCAGATTCGGTATAATTCCGGATTCCGCTTCATCCTCAAGCTGTGGCAGGGCTTTACACATGAGGGCCGGCCGGCCAACTCGCCTGAAATGAAGGCCTTCCAGTTGCTGCTGGAGCCGCTGATGGATGCAGGAAAGCTGTTGACTGTGCTGATCCAGTTCCCCTGGAGCTTTAAAAAGAGCAATGCGACCCTGATCGTCCTCGGCAAGATCGTCAATGCTATAGCGCCCGCTCCCGGTCATGTCGAATTCCGGCATGCTTCGTGGCACTGCCCCGAGGTTTTGACGTATCTGCGTGAGCACCGGATCGGCTGGGTCAATATCGACCAGCCTGTCATCGGCGCCTCCATGGGGCCGACCCGGGAGCGAACCACCTCCCTGGCCTATTTCCGTTTCCATGGCAGGAATTATGATCACTGGTTTCGTGAAGGTGCGGACAGGAATCAGCGTTATGACTATCATTACTCGTCCAACGAATTGGCGGAATGGTTGCCTGCAATTCAGGAAGTGACGAAAGAATCGGAAAAAACCATCGTAATCTTTAATAATCACTTCAAGGGACAGGCTTTTGCCAACAGCTTGCAGCTTCTGGCTCTCCTCACCGACACCCGCCCCGCCGCGCCGGAGTTGCTCGTCGAGCGATTTCCCGAGCTGCGCAATCTCACCACCTTACCGCCCATCCAAACCACACTCCCCATTTTTTGATATGTTCTGAATCCTTTTCGCACGCCATTCATCCAATAATCACTATTAACGATGAGGTGTGCCATGAATTTAGCGGGTTTGCTGCTTTTATTTGGACTCTGGTTTGTCTTCGTGCGGATCATTGCGCCACGTCTGGGTGTTCCAACCTGAATGTCGGCATCGTGTTCTCCTCCGGAGGGGGAGCGCAGGACAATCGAGGATCTCCAGCACCATTCAAAAGGGGAGGAGTGATCATCCATGCCTATTTATGAATACCGCTGCAAGGGTTGCGGACATGTCTTCGAGGTCTTTCAGAAGGTTGGCGCTGACGGGCGCGGCTTGAACTGTCCGGTTTGCGCCGCACCTGCACCCGAGAAGCTCTTTTCGACCATCGCCGCTTCCATCAAGGGTAGTTCGTCGGGTTTTTCTACCAGCACTTCAGGATGTGGTAGCGGCGGTTTTTCCTGAGCCTCATAAACGCGGACCGGCGGTCCGTATTAAAACTTGGAAAAAAAGGATGAACAAGACACTGCGTATCGTTTTCGGGGTACTTTTCGGCGCTGCAGCCGGTTTCGGTTGGTATTATTTTGTCGGCTGCCGCACAGGGAGTTGCCCTATCAGTGGCAATCCCTGGATCAGCTCCTCCTACGGCGCGCTGATCGGTGTGCTGATGGCCTTGCCATCCGGCGCCAAAAGGCGAACCTAGACTGATAAACCGTAAAAAAAAAGGGCTGCAAATCTTGCAGCCCTTTTTTTATCGCGTTCAGACTGTTTCACCGCTCCATCCGCCAGGAAAGTAAAAAGTTGCGTCCCGGCTCAATGGCCAGCAAGCCGCGGTTGGTTGAAAGATGGTTGCGATAGGCGCGGTTGGCGAGGTTTTCGATGCCGAAACTGATGAACATTTCAGCATCCCTCACCGAAATGCCATGGCTGTTGAGGTATAAATTGTACAGGGTGTAGCCCGGCGTTCGCAGTTCTCCCGCGGCGATGCGATCCTGGGTGGCGAATATCTCTGCTGACAGATCGAAGGATATCCATTTCATGCAGCCGTTGTGATAACCTATCGCTCCATTCAGCGGTGCGATCTGGGGCAATGGAGCGTGAATCAGCAGATCTTCACCATGAACGTAGGCGGCCTGCGCCCAGACAGAGCAGTTCTGCGCCGGTTTGACATCGAGGCGCACGTCCCCTCCATAGAGATCCGCCTTGCCGATATTGGTCTTGAGCAACGCTTTGCGGCTTTCATACGTCCCGGGCATGTCGACGACCAGATCGCGCATCCGATTGTAGAATCCGTTGACCTGCAGCTGAAGCCGGTCGGACCAGAGGCGCAGGCCGAGGTCCACAAAGTCACCCTTCTCCGGAAGCAGTGCAGGGTCTCCTACTTTGACGAGGCTGCCCTGATCGATATATTGATAGCGTTCCTCCAGCGAAGGGGCGCGGAAGGAGCGGGCCATATTGAGCGTCAGGTCCATCTGCGGCAGCAGGCGATACAGAAGACTCATCGTCCCGCTCCAGGAGTTGGTATGGGCAGATGCTGCTGGCCACAATACGACCTGTCCGGATGGTGCCATATTTCGGACGCCGTTGACGATCTCGTACAGCGGATTAAGGGTTTCCTGATTCTCCGTCCTGATCTGATCCAACCTGCCGCCGAGGTTCACGATCAGCCTTTCCTGCAGCAGCCGCCATTCATCCTGGGCATAAAAACCAATGCTGCGGAAGGTGCCATCCGGTAGCGGCGCCTCACCGATGGTGCGAAAGACGCTTTTGCTGACCGAACCATCCGGTTTCAAAAAGTCGATGCGCGTCTCTTTGGTACGATAGCCGGCATACGCTTTTTCCCAGCCATCTATCCCTGCAATAAGGAGATGGTGCTGTCCCGGGAAAAAATTGCCCTGAATCTGCAGGCCGTTGAGGTCGTGGGTGGCCCCGGGAAGGATGCGCAGGGCGTAAACCTTCCGCGCCGGCTGGCTGCCGCTTGCGGGCATGGAGGTAACCGTATGGGGAAAATTTTCGACATCCCGCCAGATCTTCTGGTTGTACCCCTTGATCGAGATTTGCTGCAGGAAACGGGAGAAGTGGCTGATACTATACTCGACGCTGAGCAGTTGGCGTTTTTCAAAGGGGTAGCGCACGGAGGCGGTGCTCGGAAAAACCGGGTAAGCGCCGGGGATGCCGACATCCTTGGCGTAAAAACGCTGAAAATTCAGTTTGATCTCCTGGTCGCGGAAGGGCTTGAAGGCGAGTCGAGTCGAGAGCGCATTATCCTGGAATTGGCTGTTCGTGAGTATGCCATCCGGTGTATGGGTATTCTCCGCCTTGCGCAAGGACCCACTGACGTGTGCATACCAGTTTTGGCCACCGGCGTTCACGGCCGCGTGTCCTCTGCCGCCCTTATTAACGCTGCTATAACCGCCGGCCAGCCGCAGATGCCAGTAGGGATTTTCCTGGTACCAGCCATTCCTGCTGATCACATTGACTACACCCCCGGTTGCACCCGAGCCGTAAAGCGCAGAAGCGGCGCCTTTGATGACCTCAATCCGCTCTATATCATACATATCGAACATGGCCAGGCCGGCAGCGATATCGGTTGCGGTGTCGATGCGGTTGCCATCGATCAGCGTGACGAGGCTGCTACGGCCCAGTCCACGAATGCTGACGCTGGTGGCCCAGATGCCGTCGCGCTGCAGGGTCACTCCCGGCTCCCGGTGCAATGCATCGGCGACGGTCACCGGTGCGCTTGTTTCGAGCTGCTCGCGCGTCACTACGGCCAGCGGCACGGCGGCTTCGCGCAGCGTCGTGGCGTAGCGCAAGGTGGTCACGGTCACATCCGCGACCGGCAGGGGGGAGGAAACCAATTCGAACCGGATTACCGCATCCTCAACGCCGACCGTGACCGATTTGCTCACCGGACGGAACCCGACAAAAGAGGCGCGCAAGGTATGGATGCCGGCGGGAAAGTGCGTAAAACGGAAATTTCCCTCCGCATCGGTCACCACGCCGGTGTTCAACTCGGTACAGAAAACATTGGCCCCTTTCAAAGGCCTGCCGGTGATCTGATCGATGACACTTCCCAGGATGCGGCCGGTCTGGGTCTGGGCCTGGGCCTGAAGGTAGACCAGTAAAAAGAGGATTAAAGCAACGCGTTTCATTTGACTTCCTTATGTTTTTATGATTAAATGACTTGCAGTAGCCAGGGTGCGATAAACCGCACCACAACGCCGAGCACAACTGCGATAGAAAAGGTCAGGAGGGAGGCGGCTAAGGCTTCTTTCCAGCCGACCTCCCTCGTCAGGATGCCGAAAGTCGCTAAACAGGGGAAATAAAAGACGACAAAAATCGTGAAGACCAGGATTTGTTCCGGGCTCATCACGGTATTGACCTGGGTGGTCCCCAGAGCCTGAATCAGCATTATCATGGAGAGCTCTTTGCGCAGCACCCCGAAGATCAGGGTCATGCCGATAGCCGGCGGCAACCCAAGCACGTAGAGAAGCGGTGCAAGTGCCGAATTGATGGCCCGATTCCAGTGATAGACCTCGGACAGGCTGAGGACCAGGCTGCCGGCGATGAGCAGGGGCCAGGCAAAGAGCACAAAATCCCTGCTGCGCAGCCAGGTCTTGGCCAAGATCGTCTTGAGGCTCGGCACCTTGTACGAGGGAATGACCAGCACCATGCCCGGTGTATCATCCGGCATCAGGTGCGCAAGGAGTGTCCCCACGAGGGCGACAACCACGATATTGAGCAGATAGATGAAAAGGGCGGCGGTCCCGCCGAGATAGTAGCCAACCAGACCGAAAATGATGGTCATCCGCGCTGAGCATGGCACCAGCACCGCTGCCACTGCGGCAATAAAACGGTCCCGCGGGCTGGGAAGAATCCGCGTTGCCATGATCGCCGGAACACTGCACCCGTACCCGAGGATGCCGGGCAACACGGCGGTGCCATGAAGGCCGATGCGATGCATGAAATTATCCATGAGGAAGGCGATGCGCGGCAGATAACCGACATCCTCGATCAGCGCCATCCCGATCAGGAAAGGGATCAGGTAGGGCAGGACGACGGCGATGCCGCCGGCGATACCCTGGAGTAAACCCTTGGCGATGTAGGCATAGAACGAACCGGTCGGCAGCGCCGCAGTCAGCGCCTCCTCACTGCGGGTAAAAAGGGTGAGAATCGGTTGCTCCAGTAGCGCTCCGAGCTTGAAGATCAGATTGAAAAACAGAACCAGGACAGTTGCCATAATCACGTATCCCCATACCGGATGCATCACCAGCTGGTCCACCCGGCTGCGCCATTGGTGCCAGGAGCGCCGGGGATGATGGACGACTGTACACTGTTCGAAGAGATGCAGGGACAAAGCATGCCGCTCGGCCGAGATCACAGAATCCGCTGGCTGGCCATGCGCTTCTTCGAGAATGGACTGGTAATGACGAACCTCTGTGCGCAGGTGGGTGCCGTCTGGTTCTAACTGCAGCGCAAAGAAGGGATCCGACTCTAACAGTTTGATGGCGAGCAGCCGCGACGAAATCCTCTGCAGCGGCAGGCACCGCTTCAGGACGCCATCGAGCGCTTCAACCACCTGCTCCACATGCCGACTCATTGGCAACGAGTGAACCGGATGAGGGGCATGGAGAAGATCAAAGGCCGCGTCAAAGAGCGCATCGATGCGCAGCCCCTGCGCTGCATTGGTGGTGATAACGGGCAGCTTCAGCAAGGAACTCAATACACCGGCGTCGATGCGGATACCCTTGCGCTCCGCTTCGTCAATCATGTTGAGACAGAGGAGCATCGGCTTGCCAAGTTCGAGCAGCTGCAGCGTCAACTCGAGGCTGCGGTCCAGATGGGTCGCATCGATGACATTGATAATCAGAGATACAGGCTCTTCGATCAGATAGTGCAGGGTTTCGCGAGCCGCTCTTTCAATGGCCGTCAGCGAATAGATCCCGGGCAAGTCAATCAGGTCGCAGGTCCGGCCTCCAATCGCAACGTGGCTGCTGGTATATTCGACGGTGACACCCGGGAAATTGGTGGTGATGGAGCGGTAACCTGCCACCTTATTGAAGATGGTGCTTTTGCCGGAATTGGGTTGCCCCAGGAGGATGATACGGGGATGCTCCAGGATCAAGGCCGACTGGGTTTCTAGGGTGTTTCTATTCATCGTATCATGCTTCATCCAGATCAACCAGGATCGCAGCCGCCATCCGGTTACCAAGCGCCACGTCAGTGGAATGGATATGAATCAGCACTGGACCGCCCAGTTGACCGCCGCGCACGACGCGGATGGAATCACCAGGATGGATGCCCACCTGATTGAGGCGTTGCCGCAGGCTCCAGCCCCCCCGTATTGCCGCAATCCGTCCATGAGAGCCGGTGTGCAGATCCGAAAGAAAGAGGGATGCCGCCGCGGCTTTTTTTCTGGATGACAACATCCTAACTCTCCAGCGAAGTTGATGCCTCAATCGTTGCATCATTGACGGCGCACTGATGGCACGGCGCGGTGGCCGCACCAAAGAGACCGCAGGTCCGGAAAAGAATGACTCCGCTGCGGTCGCGCTTGGGACAACGGTCGACAAACTGTAGAAAACGGCCGATGGCCAGGAGGCTCTCCTGACTCATCACATGCTCCAGAGTGCACGCCTCGCTTTCGGCGAGATTTCTCTCCAGACCGAGTACATCGGTCATGAACATGCGAATGGCCACATGACGTTCATCCAGCACATGAGCGAGGTGTCGGCCTTCAGCGGTCAGAACAACATGACCATACTGTTCGTGCAAGATCAATCCCTTTTTTGCGAGATTGTTCAAGGCGCTCGAAACGTTGGCGGGGGAGACGCCACGAATCCGTGCGATGTCCTTGACCCGCGCCACACGGTTCTGCCTTTCCAGATCCCTGATGACCTCAATATAGACCTGGGTCAGGTGATCATGTTCGATATTCATAGGACCCCACAAAGAACCGATATTGTTAAATAAGTTAAACAATATTTATTGATATTAATTTACAATTTACTGGCGAGTCCTGCAACACATTTTTTGGATTCTATTAAACTGGGTCCTACCCGGATGTAATCAGCTAGAAATAGGAGGACGAGGGGCGAGAGAGGGCCTGCAATTACAGAATATCTAGGCTTGGTGCACGCGGTGCGAGGATAGCGGGTGGGAGCGAAATTCCGGGGGTACCTCGGCGGATTTAATGTTGACAAAAAGTCAGGTAATAGCTATATTGATTTGTAAAGTAGGCATGCTTTTGGCCGCAAACAAGGCCATCGTGCCATCAACCGTGCACAACCCGGCTTGTGCCTGCAGATTGGATTATGGATGAAAAAACTGCTTCTTTTCCGGCTCATCCCAGGCCTGTTCTGTATCTTACCTTCCTCCCTCGTTGCCACCGATATTCTGGAATTGCACCATAACGATGCCACCGGGCGCCCAGCGGCACCCTGGTCGATCGGCAAGACGGTCACCATCACTGGCGTGGTAACCGCACCCGCAGGGCTCTTCGGCGTCACGACCTTCGACATCTATGTACAGGACAGCACCGCCGGCATTAATGTCTATTCCTCCCGCAGCGATCTTCCCTTTCTCCAACTGGGGGATTGGGTTCGCATGACTGGAACGGTAGGCTATGCGAATGGCGGCATGACTTTTATCAAGGATCCAAGCGCAATCGCCGTTCTGTCAAAGAATCATCCGCTTCCGGATCCACTGCCGTTGACCTGCGCCGAGGTCGCCGGCAGTTTTGGTGCCGATCTCGCCGAGCCCAACGAGGGGCGATTGATCCGCGTCAATAACGTCCACGTTACTGGAAGCAACAGCGATATCTACACGGTCAGTGATGCCACCGGTTCCATTCAGCTCTATCTTGATCCGGATGCGCATCTCCCGCTGCTCCCCGATGGCGCTTTCGACATCATTGGGTTGCTCACCCAGTATGATCCCAGCGTACGCCCGCCCAAAAAAGCGGGCTACCGCATCATGCCCCGGTTCAGTCACGATATCCTCTCTCGGGGCGCACCGCTGCTTGTTCAGCCCTTGCAGGAATCGGCCATTGAACCCACGATGGTGGAGTTGGTCTGGGCCACCGACCGGTCCTCGACGTCGTTGGTTCGTTTTGGGCAGGATTTCCGCCAACCACTGACAACTGCAGGCGACTCAGCCCTGGTCACCACCCATCGGGTCCGGCTCGAAGGCCTGGAGCCGGCCTCTCTCTACAAGGCCGTCGCCTGGTCCACCGATCCCGCCGGCACCATGGTCTCGGATACCCTGCTTTTTATGACGGCCTCCGCTCGTTCGAGCGGCACCATACAAGTCTACTTCAACCAGTCCGTTGACACCTCCAAAGCCTGGCGTGAGGTGGCCCAGGGCCAGACAGACCTCTCGACCGTCATCGTCAAGATGATCAATCAGGCACGGTATTCTCTCGACGTGCACTATTACTCTTTCACGCATGCCGATATTGCCCTGGCACTGGTCAATGCCAAAAGACGTGGTGTCAGCGTCCGATTTATCGCGGATGACGCCACGGCTACAGCATCCAACGACAAGATCCGCTGGCTGCGGGAGGCCGGCATCCCGGTTATAGATGACTATTTCGGCATGAACGACAGTACGGCGGCGAGCCACAACAAATTCGTCATTATTGACCACCGCGACCGCACCAGCGGGCTTGACGATTACCTCTGGACCGGATCGAGCAATGCCTCATTGGCCGGGGCCACCCGTAACGGCGAAAATATGCTGCTAATCCAGGACGAAACACTCTGCGAAGCCTATACCCTCGAATTCAACGAGATGTGGGGCAGCGCAACTGAAACGCCCGATCCGGCGCAGTCCCGTTTTGGAGCACGGAAGCGGGACAACACACCCCATCGTTTCAATATTGGCGGCCGCTGGATTGAGCAGTACATGAGTCCCTCGGATGATGCCGAGCGTCATATCATCGCGGCTATCCAGAGCGCGGACTACTCTCTTTATTTCTGCATCCTGGCCTTCACCCAGAGCACTATTCTCAATGCGATGCGCAACCGTTTTGCACAAATTTCCGGTTTTGTCATCCTCGGGGTGTTCGATCGCAGCAGCGTTTCCAGCAGCTACAGTGTCTATGCCGACATGGCCGGGGCCGGTTCCTCGCCGTGGTCGCCCCCCGCGGATGTCCATCTCGATGTTCTCGGCGCGGATCTGCACCACAAGTACCTCCTGATTGACGCCAATCAGGCCGATTCCGATCCCACGGTTGTCACCGGCTCGCACAACTGGAGCGACGCGGCCAACACCCGGAATGATGAGAACACCCTCATCATCCATGACCGGAATATCACCAACCTCTATGTGCAGGAATTTTCCGCCCGATACCATGAATCGGGTGGAACGGGTGAGATAACCACCGGCATCCCGGTGGCCGCTGCAGGAGAAGAACCGGACCGGTATGGCCTCCATCAGAATTATCCGAACCCGTTCAACAGCCAAACCACCATCCCTTGCCGGATTCCATCACAAGCCCGGGGGCCGTTTCAGCTGGCACTTTACACGATGCGGGGTGAGGAAGTAGTGCGGCTTGAAGTGCCTCTCCGCAAGGGCGACCAAGCCGCAGTGGTTTGGGACGGGCGGGATGCCGCAGGTAAGGCCCTGCCCTCGGGCCTCTATTTCGCCCGGATACTCGGCGCCTCATCACCGCCGGTAAAGATCACGCTTATTCGTTAATGAGTTGTTTAAGCGACTTTCACAACTAAAGGACGAATGGTATGTTAATGAAAGCACTGGTTAAAAAGCAGCCCGGTCCGGGGATCTGGCTCGAAGAAGTCCCTGTACCCGCTTATGGCAACAACGATCTGCTGATCAAGGTGACCCATACGGCCATTTGCGGCACCGATCTGCATATCTATAAATGGGATGAATGGTCACAGCGGACCATCAAGACGCCCATGACGATTGGCCATGAATTTGTCGGCATCGTAGCGGCCAAGGGGCAAAATGTCGTCGGGTACGAGGTCGGGGAGCGGGTCTCCGGCGAAGGCCATATCGTCTGCGGACTCTGCCGCAGTTGCAGGGCTGGACGCCGCCATCTTTGCACCAACACCATCGGCATCGGCGTCAACCGTGACGGCTGTTTCGCTGAATACCTCTGCCTACCCGCCAGTAATGCCTGGCATGTGGCCGATTCGATCCCTTCTGAAATCGCCGCATTTTTCGATCCCTATGGCAACGCCACCCATTGTGCCCTCAGCTTCGATATGGTCGGGGAGGATGTGCTCATCACCGGCGCCGGGCCGATCGGTTGTATGGCCGTCGCCATTTGCAAACATATCGGCGCCCGGAATGTCGTCATCACCGATGTCAATCCCTATCGTCTCGATCTCGCCTGTAAAATGGGCGCCACCCTCACGGTCAATGTCGCGCAGGAGAGCATCGCCGCAGCGGTGAAAAAGCTGGGCATGGTCGGATTCGACATCGGCCTGGAGATGTCCGGAAATGCCCAGGCCTTCGAGGCGATGCTTGAAAACATGTACCACGGCGGACGGATCGCCCTGCTCGGCATCCTCCCGAATACCACCGAGATTAACTGGGACCAGATCATTTTCAAGGGACTTCATCTCAAAGGCATTTACGGGCGCGAGATCTTTGAAACCTGGTACAAGATGCAGACCATGCTGCAAAGCGGCTTGAACATCGCCCCGGTGTTGACCCATCGGCTGAAATTTGGCGATTTCCAGAAAGGCTTCGATGCTATGGCCTCAGGCCAATGCGGCAAAGTCGTTCTTGAGCTTAATTAACGTCTTGATTGCGGAGAGTTGTCCATGTATGGAGCATTGCAGGAAGAACTGAAGCGGCTGCTTGGAGAGATCCGCCAGGCCGGCTTGTACAAGCAGGAGCGGGTCATCGCCACGCCCCAGGGTGCGCGGATTGTGGTGCAGGGCGGGAGGGAGGTGCTCAACTTTTGTGCCAATAACTATCTCGGCCTGGCCAACCATCCCCAGGTGATCGCAGCAGCCAAGGGCGCCCTTGAGCGCTGGGGTTATGGCATCTCCTCGGTGCGTTTCATCTGCGGCACGCTGGAGATTCACAAGCAACTGGAACAAAAGATCGCCACCTTTCTGGGGGTTGAGGATGCCATCCTTTACGCCGCATGTTTTGATGCCAACGGCGGCGTCTTCGAGCCTTTCATGTCGGCCGATAGTGCGATCATCACCGACAGTCTGAACCATGCCTCGATTATCGATGGCATCCGACTCGCCAAGGCGCAACGCTATATTTACCGGCATGACGATATGGCCGACCTAGAGGCCAAACTCAAGGAGGCGGCCGGTGCGAAATTCCGCTTGATCGCTACGGATGGCGTCTTCTCCATGGACGGCGATATCGCCCAACTGGGGACGATCTGCGATCTGGCCGAGCGCTATCAGGCGCTGGTAATGGTCGACGACAGTCACGCCACCGGCTTTATGGGCAAGAGCGGGCGGGGGACGATCGAACATTGCGGCGTCCAAGGGCGCGTCGACCTGATCACCACCACGTTTGGCAAGGCGCTCGGCGGCGCGATGGGCGGGTGTGTCGCCGGCCGCAGCGAAATGATCGAGTACCTGCGCCAGAAGAGCCGGCCCTACCTTTTCTCCAATTCCCTGGCGCCGACCATAGCCGGTGCAACCATCGCCGTCCTTGATCTGCTCAGCGGTACCACCGAATTGCGCGACAAGCTGGAACGGAACACGGCGCACTTTCGCGCCCGAATGACGAAGGCGGGTTTCGACATCCGTCCAGGCGTCCATCCGATCGTCCCGATCATGCTCTACGAGGAAAAGCTCGCTCACGCGATGGCCGATGCACTGCTCGAAGAGGGTATCTATGTTGTCGGCTTCAGCTATCCAGTGGTAGCCCGCGGTGCGGCCCGCATTCGCGTGCAGATCTCAGCAGCGCATGAGATCGCGGATCTGGATCAGGCGATCGCCGCTTTCACGTTGGTCGGCCGACGCATGGGAGTGATCAAGTGATGGACCGAAATGAGTGAGCCCGTCATCAAACGCCGGCGCAGCCGCAAGATCCGGATCGGCACCCTGGAGATGGGGGGGGATGCCCCCATCGTCATTCAGTCCATGCTCAACAGCAAGACTACCGATGTGGAACGCTCGCTGGATCAGATTGCCCGACTGCAGGAGGCTGGTTGCCACCTGGTGCGGCTGGCTATCCCCAATGCTGCCGCCTTGCCGAGCTTTGATGCCATCAAAAAAAGGGCCTCGCTTCCGTTGGTTGCAGATATCCATTTCGACTACCGTCTCGCCCTCGGCGCCCTGGACGCTGGTGCGGACAAGATCCGCATCAATCCGGGTAACATCGGCGACCGCGAAAAGGTGAGGCGTGTTGTTGAAAAAGCGGTAGAGTGCCGCGTGCCGATCCGCATCGGCGTCAATTCGGGCTCGGTCGAGAAAGAGATTCTCACCGAAGAGGGAGGACCGACCGTACGCGCTCTGGTGCGCAGCGCTTTGCGCCATGTCGAGCTTTGCCGCGAATTCGGAGCCGAAGATCTGGTCCTCTCCTTGAAATCTTCGGATGTGCTTCGGACCATCGCAGCCTATCAGAGCATCGCCGCGGCCTGTGACTTGCCGCTGCACATCGGTGTCACGGAAGCCGGGACCGTCAAGGCGGGGACTATCCGCTCAGCAGTCGCCCTGGGCATCCTTCTGCACCAGGGCATCGGCGATACGTTGCGCGTATCCCTGACCGGGGATGTCGTTCAGGAGATCATCGCAGCGCGGCATATTCTTAGAAGCCTCGACCTCATAGAGGAGGGGATCACGTTGATTTCCTGCCCGACCTGCGGCCGGACGCAGGTCGATCTGGTTCCCATCGCCGAGGAGGTGGAAACGCGCCTGGCCCATGTGCGCAAACCACTCAAAGTTGCCGTGATGGGCTGCGTCGTCAACGGCCCCGGTGAAGCCAGAGAAGCCGATATCGGGGTCGCTTGCGGGCGCGGTAGCGCCGTCTTGATCAAACGGGGACAAATCGTTCGCAAGATTGCCGAGAACGAGATCGTCCAGACCCTGATTGAGGAAGTCAACAACTGGCCCGAGTAAGGATGCGTTTAAAATTACCGTAATTCATATCGTGGGGTAGCGATCATGAAGAGCAAATCCAGACGTGTCATGGTTCTGGGGGGAAGCGGTGTGCTCGGTTTTCAGGTGGCGCGGCATTTGGCGCAGGAACTGGAACCTAAAACCATCATCATTGTCTCCCTGCACCAGTCCAGCATGCGCCGCTCTCTTGAGCAGTTGCGCAAGGAATTCCCCAAGGTCACCTTCGACGGCGCATGGGGCAACATCTTTTTACGCAGCGCGTGGCATGGCCAATCGCTGAAAGAATTGAGCGCGGACCACGAGAATATCAGGCAAATGATCGCCGATCTCTGCGAGGGTCATCCCACTACAAGTAAAAAATATTTTCTCAGCGATCTGATCCACAAGTACAAGCCGGATATCATCGTCGATGCAGTGCCGACGGCACCTTTGCTCGCTTCCCTGAGAGAGCGCTGGGACCCTGAAGCAATCGCGCGGGATTTACATTCACCCCGCCGCGACCGCCGCGTACCGGGCGAAATAATGTTGTCGTCCCAAACTATTGCCCAGATTGAACGTATGCTGGTCTATCAGCCGCTGCCCCTTTTGATCCAGCATGTTAAAATCCTTAATGAGGCGATGTGCGATGTTGGCACCCATCTCTATCTGAAGATCGGCCTCACCGGCATGGGAGGAATGGGCTTTACAAATCCCTACTGGGGTCAGCTCGACCAGGAA
Source organism: bacterium (assembly GCA_035419245.1). Classification (NCBI taxonomy): domain Bacteria; species bacterium. Next base: position 68,961 of record DAOLSP010000005.1, read on the forward strand.
CTCGATCTCAAGATGGAACGGGCGGTCCTCGCCTTTGGTCATACCGGATTGCTTTTCAGCATGGCACGAACCCCGGGAGCGCCGGTGGTCAAAGAGGTCAAGATCGGCGCCCTGATCGGCAGCCGCCTGATCGATTACCGGCCGATCGAGTTCCAGGGCAGCCCGGTCGGGCTCTTCCATGCGAAAAGGGTCACCTTGGGAGACAAGCTGCCGCTCTTCACCGACGTGGGGTATGCCCGCCGTGGTGACCTCTCCATGGTTGGCATGCAGACCGCTTACGTCGGCTTTATAACGCAGGGAGAATTTGAAGCGATTACGACTCTGTTCCAGATGGAATACCTGACACCGGAAGAGATCGCCCATACAGTTGTATTGGAAATTCAGGGCCATGCCACACGCTATGAAGTCATCGCGGCCCTGGATTCCGCCATTATGGATCCCAGCTATCGAGCCGGAGTGATGCGCCAGCCCATCATCGCCGAGATGCAGCGGTTGAGCGAGGAAAAACAGACGCCCAGTGTGGCCCTGGGAAAGCTCGGACCACCGGAGCTTTCCAAGCTGCTCTATGAAGCCTGGCTTCTGCGCACCAAATATCGTAAAATAAAGGAGGTGGTCGCTGCCGATCCTGCCCTGATCAGTCATGAGCTGGAAAGCTACCTATTACATCATCCCATACGCCACACCATCGTTTCTATCGGCATCCCCATACTGCTCTCAGACGGAAAAACCCTGCTGCGCGGCCCGCGCATACAGATACCGGCCAGCCGCGGAGAGGATGAGTTGACTGTAACCCCCGACAAGATCGATGCCTGGGCAGGAAAGGGATGGGTGGATCTGCGTCCAGCGAATATAGCCAAATGGCAGGAGCGGATTGGGGCGATGTACGATTCCTGCAGCACCTTGTTCAACCAGGATGCCGGTGATATCCGTCGCGGACCCTGCCCGATAGAGTCCCTCGGCATCGGCGAGATGGTGGGGTGGATTTTTAACAACGATCCCGCCATCCAGGGATTCCGGGTCAAGTCATTCTGAGCGCAAGGTGAGCGGCAAAGGGCATGGGCAATCCGCTTTTGAGCAAACCGGTCCGCTGCAGATTCAGGGGCCACTCCGGCGTGCCAGCTGTCCAGGGCAGATCCTCATCACCCTTCCCGTTTATAACGAAGCATCGCACCTCGGGCAGCTCCTCACGAGAATACGGGCGGTAACAGACCTGGAGTTGCTGGTCATCGACGACGGATCTGACGATAACACCCCCGATGTCATACAAAGCCTGGGTGTGTCTTGCCTGCGCCACAAGCGCAACCTCGGTAAGGGTGAAGCGCTACGATCGGCACTGAAGGCGGCCCGTGCCATGGGGTACGGCTGGATCATCACCATGGACGGCGACGGCCAGCACGATCCGGCTGATCTGCCGGAATTTATCCACGCGATCCGGTCGCAGCAGGCCGACTATTATCTCGGCTGGCGGCAGGGGAGAAGCGGCATCATGCCCCCCCTGCGTCAACTCAGCAACGGTCTGAGTTCGATTATCCTCTCCCTATTCGCGGGGCGGCGTTTTCATGACGCCCAGTGCGGATTCCGCGCCTATCGCACTGATCTTCCCGGCCTCGACGACTGCAACGAGCGGGGATTCCAGTATGAGAGCGAACTTCTGCTGCGCCTCAGCCGTCTCAATCTGAATATAGTCGAGATCACCATCGTCACCCGCTACGATGGCAGCGTAAGCCGGATCCGTTATCTCCGCGATTCCCTCGCCTTCATGCGTCTGCTCTGGCATGGGTTGTGGTGGTAGGATGGCCGGGAGCATCCTGGCGGCTCTGATCATGCATTTTGGTAAATATTTGCTTGTAATCCTCGCGGAAATGTTGTATATTTTCGTTCATTTTCGGGGCGTAGCGCAGTTCGGCTAGCGCGCCTGGTTCGGGACCAGGAGGTCGGTGGTTCAAATCCACTCGCCCCGACCACAAAGCCCATTCGGTTTCACGCGGATGGGCTTTTTTTTAACCTGTGTGAACGAATTGATTTTGATCGAAATAATCTCTATATTTAATAATTATCGATACTGCAGATCATGGACTGAGGGATAGGCCTATGAGTTCTGAATATTCCTTTGGCGACATCGAAAAAAAATGGCAAGCCCGGTGGCGTGAGAGCGGCCTGTACAAAACCGACTTGAACAAGGTGGAGAAAAAACTCTATTGCCTGGTCATGTTTCTCTATCCCTCCGGCGATCGCCTTCATATCGGACACTGGTACAACTATGCGCCAACCGATACCTGGGCGCGCTTCAAGCGTATGCAGGGCTGGAACGTCTTTGAGCCGATGGGCTACGATGCCTTTGGTCTCCCGGCAGAAAACTATGCCATTAAAAAAGGAGTGCACCCGGCTCTCAGCACGGCCGAGAACATCGCCAACATCCGCAAGCAGCTCGAGGCGATGGGCGCCATGTACGATTGGGATCATGAGGTCAATACTAGCCATCCGGATTACTACCGCTGGACCCAGTGGCTCTTTTTAAAGATGTATGAAAATGGCTTGGCGTACCGCAAAAAACAAGCCGCCAACTGGTGCCCCGGCTGCAAGACCGTGCTGGCCAACGAACAGGTCGTCGACGGCCGCTGCGAACGATGCGAGAGCGAAGTATTGAGCAAGGATCTGGAGCAGTGGTTTTTCAAGATCACGGCCTATTCCGAACAGCTGCTGGAGGGATTCGAGAAGATAGACTGGCCGGACAAAACCGTCGCCATGCAGCGCAACTGGATCGGTAAAAGCATCGGTGCCAGCATCCGGTTCCGGATTGAGGGGCGCGACGAGACGATCGAAGTGTTTACCACCCGTCCGGACACCCTTTGGGGCGTAACCTACATGGTGCTCGCGCCAGAACATCCCCTGGTGCAAGTTCTGACGACCCCGGAGCACCAGGCGGAGGTGGAGGCCTACGTACTGCAGGCGCGCAGGCAGCGCGAAATCGACCGGATGTCGACCGAGAAGGAAAAAACCGGAGTATTTATCGGCAGCTATTGCATCAATCCGGTGAATCAGGAAAAGGTGCCGGTTTGGATTGCCGATTACGTTCTGGTCACCTACGGCACCGGCGCCGTGATGGCCGTGCCGGCGCACGATACCCGTGATTTTGAGTTCGCGAAAAAGTACAAACTGCCCATCCGCGAGGTCATATCGGCAATGGGCGTGCCGTGCGACGGTGAACTCACCGAGGCCTACATTTTACCGGGCAAGATGATTCATTCGGGACCCTTCGACGGCGTCGATTCCACGGCCGGCATCGATAAAGTGATCGACTATCTGCAGGAGCAAGGCTGGGGCGGACGCAAGATCAATTACAAACTGCGCGACTGGCTGATCTCGCGCCAGCGCTACTGGGGTGCGCCCATTCCAATACTGTATTGTGATGCCTGCGGCGAACTGCCGGTACCCGAAATCGATCTGCCGGTACTGCTGCCAGAAGATGTTGTTTTTACGGGAAAAGGCGAGTCTCCGCTCTCGACATCGCCGAGTTTTGCAAAGGTGACCTGTCCCCGCTGCGGCCGCGAGGCCCGCCGCGAGATGGATACCATGGACACCTTTGTCTGCTCCTCCTGGTATTATCTACGATTCCTGACACCGGATCTCGCCAGTGCGCCCTTTGACCAGCGCTTGGTCGACGCCTGGCTGCCAGTGGACCAGTATGTCGGCGGGGCCGAACATGCCGTCATGCACCTGCTCTATGCCCGCTTTATCACCAAAGCGTTGCATGATATCGGCTGTATTCATTTTGATGAGCCCTTCAAGCGGCTGGTGCATCAGGGCACGATCACGGCCAAAGGGGCGAAAATGAGCAAAAGTCGTGGCAATGTAGTCAATCCGGACCAATTTATCGCCCGCTATGGAGCTGATACCTTTCGGATGTACATGATGTTTATGGGAGGCTATGAGGAGGGCGGCGACTGGAGTGATGAAGGGATCGTCGGGATTCACCGCTTTCTCAAGCGCGTATGGCGTCTGGTCGAGCAGACTATCGAGCATCCACCGGCTGGATCCACGGATTCCCGCTTTGACAAGGTGCTGCAGCAAATGCACTATGCGCTCAAGCACTGCGGTGCGGATCTGGAGCGTTTTCACTTCAACACCGCGATCAGCCGCTTGATGGAGCTATTAAATGAGGTATCACTTTATATGCAAGATAAGCCCTCATCCGCACAACAGGATGCACGTTTGGCCCATGAGGTGATTCCAACCCTGGTGCTGATGCTGGCGCCCTTTGCACCGCATTTTTCCGAAGAGTTATGGTTCCGGCTTGGTCGGCCCTACAGCATCTTCAATCAGCGCTGGCCGGAGTACGACGAGCGCTGGCTAGTGCAGGAGCGTCTCAACCTTGCGGTTCAGATCAACGGCAAGGTTCGCGGACAGATCGAGGTTGATGCCGCAAGCAGTGATGCGCAGGTGATCGCAGCAGCGTTGCAGGACGATAAGATCAAGGGGTATTTGGAGGGAAAGACCCTGGTTAAATCGATCGTTGTACAAAAGCGTTTGGTGAGCCTGGTGATTCGCTGATTCAATATCTCCAGTTTGGTACAAAATATAAGGGTCGAATGGCTTTCTGCTGTTCGACCCTTATGTTTTGTACATCGGTATCGGAACGGCAAACGCCGCAGCAGGGAGGGAGGATTACGGGTAGCAGGGTTGCAGAAGCGTTCAAATCACATCTGGCAACATTACTATGTTAACATAACTAATATTATGCACAGTTGTCCATGCACTGGGGCCGGTCAAAATCTCCCATTAACGTCAGAATTCACCAGGCTCTTCAGCCTCCTAAACTCTGCATCTCTCGACGCGCCCGGTCCTTCAACGGTGTCTCAACTTTGCTCCATAAAATCTCTTCGAGATTTTGCTTCGCCGTTTCAAGATCCCCGGCCGTCTTTAAAGCCTGCGCATAATAGAAACGCGCATGCAAATTGTTGGGATTCGTCCGCACCGCATCTGCCAGATAGCGCAGCCCTTCCTGGGCTTTGCCTGTTCCCAACAGGCTCTTGCCCGCCAGCGTTAAAGTCACACTGTCCTGCTTGCCCAGGTCGATGGCCTTAAGGGCATACTGGCCCGCTTCGCTTTCGCGAGCGCAGGCGTCAAAAATGATCCCTGCCTGCTTATAGAGCGCTGCCTTATTTGGCGCATACTTGATGGCGGTGCGGATCGCCTCCATGGCGGCGTCACTGCGGCCCAGGCGGATCTGGCAGGACGCCAGCGACGCCCAAATATCTGCCTCGCCGGCCCGCTGAGCCAGATAACGCTGATAGAGCGCCACTGCCCTGGTATAGTCGCCGGCAATATAGGCCTTGAACCCTTCGGCGCAGATCGCCTCGAAATTCTCGTCGCTGCCGGCAGCGCTGCTTTCGCTGGCGGCAAGGTCGGGCGTGACCATGCGCAAGGACTTGCGCGCGATCTCGGCGAATTTGCCGTCGGGATCGAGTTTGAGCACGGCCTTGAAGCAGCGGCTGGCATTGTCCATGTCCCCCTGTGCTAGATAGACCTTGCCGAGACCAAGATAAGATCTTACTTCTTTAGGAGATACAGCAATCGATTTCTCGAAAGCGCGGATCGCTTCACCGTAGTTTTTCTGAATGCTGTAGACCGCGCCGAGGTTTACCAGCGCCATTACATTGGCCGGCTGCAGGATCAAACCTTCCTTGAGAAACCGTTCAGACTGGGCAAATTGGCGCATTTTGGAGTAAAGACTGCCGAGGACGAAATAGGCGCGGCTGTAAAGGGGGCACAATCGTACGGTTTCGATGCATTTGTCGAGTCCTTTGGTATACTCCCGGGACTCAAAGTAGACCAGCCCCATATTGTAATGAAGATCCGGATCACGCGGGCTGAACTCGATCGCTTTGCGCCAAAGGGCCAGAGCGGCGTCATAAGCTTTCTGCCGGGTCTTTTCAAGGGCTTCGCGGTTGAGCTGTTCGCTTTCCGGTGCGGGCGGCGCCACGCTCCAGACCAGCTTGAGGTCGCGATTGTACCACGAGAGTTCGAGACGATCGCCTCCCCCCCGGTATTTCTCTTCGAGGCGGGACAGAAGCAGGCGCTTGTCCGAATCGGAGCTGGGATCGAGATCCGGATAGAGCCGGTTGAGCTCAGCGGCGGCGATCGTCACGGTGTAGGATTTGAGTGCGTCTAAGGGTGCTTGAAAGTCGTTCATGGCTGCAGGATCACTCGCTTGCACACGCTTCCGGCTGCCGGGACGGGGCCGGCGGCCACTGTGCCTTAATATTACTATTATTTAATAATAAAATCAATAAAAAAGGCGGCTTTCCGGCCGCCTTGCTTGTGCGCCAGGCGGGAATCGAACCCACAACCTTTAGCTCCGGAGGCTAACGCTCTATCCTATTGAGCTACTGGCGCGTTGTCGCGTAGTGTCAGGGAACATTGATGCGAGTGATTCGCTGGGCCCGTCCGCTGCTGCTATCAATCTCGATGAGGGCGCCATTGAGGCGAATATTGGCGCTGGCCATACGATACTTTTCGGGCAGAACGGTGGTGAAGCGCTTGATCGCCACCTGGGCATCCATGCCGATAACCGAGTCGTGCGGGCCCGTCATACCGACATCGGTGATGAAAGCCGTGCCCTTGGGCATGATCCGTTCATCGGCCGTCTGAACATGGGTATGGGTGCCGATGATGGCGCTGACCGCGCCATCCAGGTACCAGGCCAGGGCTGCTTTTTCCGCGGTGGCCTCGGCATGAAAATCGACCAGAATGATCGGGGTCTTTTCCCGAAGCCGCGCCACCTCTTCATGTCCGGTGCGAAAGGGACAGTCGATCGGATACATGAAGGTGCGCCCCTGGAGATTGAGCACCCCAACCGGTATTTGCCGACTGGTCAGGATAATCGTGGAACCGCGGCCCGGGGCTTGCGGCGGATAGTTCAGCGGCCGCAGCACCTTTTGGGTGCTGTCGAGATAACTGCGAAACTGGCTGTTGCCCCAGGTATGGTTTCCGCCGGTGATGACATCCACACCGAGAGAAAAAAGCTGTCGCGCGATGGCTTCGGTCAGGCCGTTGCCACCATCGGCGTTTTCCCCGTTGGCGATACAGAGATCCACCGCATGACTTTTCTTCAAGCCCGGTAGCAGGCCGGCCACCACATCGATCCCCGGTCTGCCAACGATGTCCGCAATGAAAAGGATATGCAGCGACTTTTCGCTCACTGGGCCATCCAATATACGTCAATTCGCAGAATTATTCAAGCCTTTTGTTGGTTACTTGGCGTAATCGATGGCGCGGTATTCCCGGATAACCGTCACCTTGATTTGCCCGGGGTATTCCATCTCGCTCTGGATCTTTTCGGCGATGTCGGTGGCCAATTGCTCGGACATGGCGTCGTCGATTTTTTCATGCTCCACCATGACGCGCACCTCGCGGCCGGCTTGGATGGCATAGGCTTTGCCGACACCGGCGAAGGATTTGGCCAACCCCTCGAGTCCGTCAAGACGCTTGATGTAGGTTTCAAGGGTTTCGCGGCGCGCTCCCGGACGGGATCCGCTGATGGCATCAGCGGCCTGGACCAGGACGGAGATCGGCGAAATGATGGGTACATCCTCGTGATGTGCGGCGATGGCATTCTGGACAATCGGTCCCTCGCCGTACTTTTTCGCAATCTCCAGACCGATTTCGGTATGGGTGCCATCGGTATACCGGTCGATCGCCTTGCCGATGTCGTGCAGCAGACCGGCGCGTTTAGCCAGATTGCCGTCGAGATCGAGAGCCGCGGCCATCAGACCGCAGAGATAGGAAACCTCGATGGCATGCTGCAGGACATTCTGCCCGTAGCTGGTGCGGTACTTGAGCTTGCCGAGCAGCTTGACCAACTCGATGTGCATGCTGGCAATACCGCATTCCATCAGGGCTTTTTCACCCTCCTCGACGAGTTTTTCCTCCATCTCCTGCTTGGTTTTCTCGACCACCTCCTCAATCCGCGTCGGGTGGATGCGCCCGTCGATAACCAGGCGCTCCAGCGCGATGCGGGCGACCTCACGCCGGAAGGGATCGAAACCGGAGAGAACGACCGCCTCCGGGGTATCATCGACGATCACCTCGACGCCGGTTGCCGATTCAAAGGAGCGGATGTTGCGTCCCTCGCGGCCGATGATGCGTCCCTTCATCTCGTCGCTGGGGAGATTGACGACGGAGACGGTCGTTTCCGTGGAATGGTTGGCTGCCGTGCGCTGGATCGCCTGAATAATGATCTCTTTTGCTTCCCGGTTGGCCTGTTGACGGGCGTGGTCCTTGATCTCCTTGATGCTTTGGGCGGCCTCCTGCTTGGCCTTTTCAATAAGGTTCAGCATGAGGATGCGTTTGGCCTCTTCGTTGGAAATGCCGCTGATCTTCTCAAGGCGGTGGTTCTGTTCCTCGATCAGGGTGTCGAGTTCTGCTTCCCGTTTGTGGACATTTTCCTCGCGACTCCTGAGCCGGCTCTCGATCTCATCGAGTTCCTTTTCCTTGGTGGTCAGCAAATCGTGGCGCCGGTCCAGGTTCATCTCGCGCGCCGTCAGCTTGTTTTCAATCTTTTGCAGGTCCGCGCGTCGGTTTTTTATCTCGTTTTCAAGATTTTGCCGGTGTTTGAAGATCTCGTCTTTGGCTTCGAGGGTCTTTTCCTTTTTGAGGTTTTCCGCCTCTTTGCGCGCATCCGAGATCAGTTTGTCGGCTATTTTTTCGGCTTCGGTAACCTTGCCCCGACCGATATGACGTGAAACCATCCAGCCGCCGATAAAAGCCACTGCGGCAGCCGCGATGGCTATGAGTATGACCAAATAGGTATCCATATACCCTCCACAACGAAAAACCCAGGCTTGTCAAGCATCCTTCTATGATTAAATAAAGCGGAAATTCTGGTGGTTATGCTACAGCACCCCGTAGCACGCCACCGTGCGGAATTTCCCATCGGACTCTTGACAGCTGGGTTTTCACAAATACAACAGGAATTGTCCGGTCAATTTTCGGCCGGGCCGTTCAGACGCCTTTCTTGCCTTCCTCCATGAGTTCCTGAATGTCGATGTCAAACTGATGGGTCAGGGTTTTGACCCGATCCTCAAAGGAATTCAATTTCTTTTTGGACAATTCCCGCTGCTGGAGAAGTTCGTCGGCGATGTTCAGGGCAGCCAATATAGCGATCTGATGCAAAGGACGATTGGGTTTGGCTGTCTGTACGTCGCGCATTTTCTGGTCGACGTATTCGGCAATGCGCTGTACATATTCCACATTGGCATTAACCTTAAGCGGATAATCGGTGCCAAAAATATTCACCTTGAGGATGTTCTTTTCATCATTCATGAAAGTAAGCTTGCATAGGCTTGTGAAAACAGCATGGTCCCGATGGCCTTTCCGTCAGAACCTAACGGTTCTCGAAGGTTTTCAGTTCATCGAGTTTGGCCAGCATATTTTGTACGCGCTCGCGCAGCCGTTCCTCGGTTTCGCGATACTTTTCCAGCATCACCTGCTCAGAGCGGCTTGCCTGTTCGCTGAGTTGCTGGCGGATCTTGTCGAGCTGCAGGCTTTGATCGCTGATGCGCGCCCGCAGTTCACTATTTTCCTCTTCCAACAAGAGATTTTTCTTGCGCATTTCCGCTATAATTCCCAGTGCAAATTGAATGCGCTCTTCCAATACATCCAGAATGTTTTTATCCACAGAAACCTCGTCCTAGCGTGGTCTCAATTCGGCACCAAACTGGGCGGAGAGTCGGGCGAGGATCGCCGCCACCTGCTGCTCTACCTCATTTACTCCCAATGTACGTTCTTTTGAGCAAAAATTCAATGAAAAAGCGACGCTTTTTTTACCTTTCGGCACCTGCTCACCCTGGTAATAGTCGAAAAGATGGACTTTTACGAGATATTCGCCACCAGATTCCCGGATGGCCTGTTCCACAGCCCCCACTGCGATCTCGTCATCGAGGAGCAGGGCAATGTCAAAGGGAATCATCGGAAATCTGGCGATCGGCTGAAACCTGCGATGTACCAGCCGATGCGCGTAGAGCTGATCAAAGCTGAGGACAAGGCCGAAGCAATCGGCCGTCTTGAGCTTGAAACTCTGCAAAACCGCTTCGCTCAGGCGGCCAAAGCTGCCGAGCAGGCTCTGATCCTTGAGGTAGATTCCGGCGCTCTCCGGGGCCCAGTAGGCCCCCTGAGCGACGCCCAATGTAACGCCCTGGATTCCGAGTTGCTCAATCAAGGCATAAAAGAGGCCCTTGATGTCATAAAAGTCAACGGCTCGCGGTTTTCCATACCAGGCGGATTCACCGGTCTCGCCGACCAGTAACCCGGCCACCTGCTTTTCTTCTTCGAACCGATCCCCCCTTTTCCAAGCGACATTGCCGATCTCAAAAAAACGCAGGTTGGGCATCTGGCGGTTGCGGTTATATGCGGCATTCTGGAGCAGTGAAATCAACAGATTGGTGCGAAAAACCGACCACTCGGTGCTGAGGGGATTCAGCAGCTCGACCACTGCGCTGTTTGCCGGAAGGAAAGGCGCCGCCGCCTGGGGTGAGACGAGGCTCAGGGAGAGCGTTTCATGCAATCCAAAACCGGCGAGCAGATGGCGTACCTGGTCCTGAAAGGCCACCCGCGGATTCGCGGTCTGGGATTGATCCAGGGCCACCGTTTGGGCGAAGGGAATTTGATCGTATCCGTAAATCCGGGCGACCTCCTCAATCAGATCCACAGGCCGGGTGAGATCGGGACGAAATGGGGGAACGATGCAGGCGATCAGGTCTGCAGATTTTTCCGCACAGGTGATCTCGAGCCGTTCGAGGATCTCGATGACCTCGGCGGCGGAGAGTTCGACGCCGATCAACGTCTTGACGGCGCTCAGGCGCAAATCAATCTGAGCGCGGGGCAGCGGTTGCGGATAACAATCCACACTCCCGCCAACGGGTGTCGCCCCGGTGAGCGCTTCCAGCAAGCCGCTGGCGCGATCGAGGGCGGGCAGGGTCCCCTCTGGGTCAGCCCCGCGCTCGAAGCGCCGCGAGGATTCCGTCGAGATGGCCAATTGCTTGCTGGATTTGCGGATTCCCAACGCCGCGAAATGGGCACTTTCGAGAAAGACTGCCGTGGTGGTGGGTTGAACCTCCGAGTTGAGACCGCCCATGATACCCGCCAACGCTATTGGTTTTTCGCCGTCGCAAATCAGGCAGGTCCCCGCCTCGATGGTATGGTTTTTCCCGTCAAGGGTGGTGAAGGCTTCCCCCGCAGCGGCGGCGCGCACGACAAGACGTTGCCCGGAGAGATAGGCGGCGTCAAAAGCATGCAAAGGCTGGCCGTACTCCAGCATGACATAATTGGTGATATCCACCACGCAATTGATGGACCGAACGCCCGCGTGATGGAGCCGGTACGCCATCCAGAAGGGCGCCGGCTGAAGTCGAATCGTTTCGAAATAGAGCCCCGAGTAGCGCGGGCAAAGCTCCGGCGCCTCGATGGTTACTGGGATCCGCGGCGGCATTGCCTGGTCGACGGTACGCGAGACAAGCTTTGGCAGCCGCAGGGGACGGCGTGTGGCGGCTGCGATCTCGCGGGCGAGGCCGATGACGCTGAGGCAGTCCGGACGGTTGGGCGTGATGAAAATATCCAGGAGATAGTCGGGCTCTCCCAACCACTGCAACAGATCCTGACCGGGCTGGGCGGATCCATCAAGGAGCATCAATCCCTCCGCCCGGTCGGTCAATCCGAGCTCGGCCTCAGAGCAAAGCATGCCACTGCTGGAAACGCCGCGGATTTTGCGAGCCGAAACCTTGAGGGTCTGGTCCAGGACAGCTCCGGGGAGGGCGAGCGGCACAAGCAGGCCGGCGCGGGCATTGGGAGCGCCGCAGACCACGTCGAGCTCCTCTCCCCTGCCGGCATCGACCCGGCAGATCTGCAGCTTGTCAGCCTGAGGATGTGGCGCGCAGCGGATGATGCGGCTGGCGACCACTCCGCTGAAGGGGCGGGCAATCTCCTCGACGGATTCGACTTCCAGCCCCGTCATGGTCAGGGTATGGGACAACTCCTGCATGGAGAGCGAAATATCGACAAATTCCTTAAGCCAGCTGAGGGTAACTTTCACGGGTTCGGTCCGGGAGATTAGAATTGCTCGAGAAAGCGCATGTCGTTTTCAAAAAGAATGCGAATATCATGAATCTGGTATTTGAGCAGGGCGATGCGTTCGATGCCCATACCGAAGGCATAGCCCGAATAGAGTTCGGGATCGTAATCGACAAATCCAAAGACCGCCGGGTCGACCATGCCGGCGCCGGAGATCTCGAGCCAGCCACTGTTCTTGCAAAAGCGGCACCCCTTGCCCTTGCAGAAGATACACGAAAAATCGTATTCGGCGCTCGGCTCCGTGAAGGGAAAGAAGCTGGGCCGGAAGCGGACGCGCACCTGCCGGTCATCGAAGATCTTTTGGGCGAAGGCCTGAACCGTTCCCTTCAGATCCGCGAAGGAGACGCCGCGATCGACGTAAAGGCCTTCCACCTGGTGAAAAGTGGGTGAATGGGTGGCGTCCGGAGTATCCTTGCGGAAGCAGCGCCCCGGCGCGATCATGCGCACAGGCGGTTTTTGCTGCTCCATAGTGCGGATTTGCACCGGCGAGGTATGGGTCCTCAGCACATAGCGGTTTTCAAGGTAAAAGGAATCCTGCATGTCGCGTGAGGGGTGGTACTCGGGGATGTTGAGGGCGGTGAAATTGTAGTACTCACTCTCAATCTCGGGCCCCTCTTCGATGCGGAACCCCATGCCGACGAAAATCTGCTTAATTTCATCCATCGTTTGAAGGATGGGATGGAAACTGCCGATCTGGGGATATCTGGCAGGCATCGTCGGATCGAATGCAGAGATCGCTTTGGGGCGGTGTTGGAAGGAGAGCGCTGCGGCATCGCATTGCTGTTGCATCGTCTCTTTCAAGCGGTTCAACTCCGCCCCGAGCAGCGGTCGTTCTCCTGCCTCCACCCTGCCGAGCTGGGCAAAAAAGGATTGCAGTTTGCCTTTGCGGCCCAGAAATTCGCTTTTCAGCTGCTCGAGATCCGTCGCTGCGATGGCCGTCGGGAGGCGCTGTGCGAATTCTTCTTGCAGGGCTGCGAGTTGCTGCTGCAGGTGGGACAGGATTTCACTCATGGTTTCAGGCCTTGGCGGTATTAACCAATTGTTCGAATGCCTGGAGATCGTGAACAGCCAGTTCAGCGAGCATTTTGCGGTTGATGTCGATATCTTTTTGTTTCAGCCCGTTGATGAGCGAGGAATAATTCATTCCATACAGGCGGGCGGCGGCATTGATACGCACAATCCACAAACTACGAAACTCGCGTCTTCTGGCTCTGCGGTCACGATAATTATAGGTAAGCCCTTTCTCCACGGTTTCGCGGGCGGAACGGTAGAGGCGGTGCTTGCCGCCGTAATATCCCTTGGCGGCCTTCAAGTATTTATTTCGACGGTGACGCGTGACGACCGGCGAATGTGATCTTGGCATACTTCCTCCAACAGGAACTGTTGCGGGTAAACGATTAGGCGCTTAGCATGCGCTTGATGCGCGGGGTGTCCTCGGCCGAGACGATCGTGGTCCGGCGCAGGGCACGTTTGCGTTTGGGTGATTTTTTGGTCAAGATGTGGCGCGCATAAGCATGATTGCGCCGTACCTTGCCGGTTCCCGTGAGGCGAAAACGTTTTTTCGCCGCGCGGTTGCTTTTCATCTTGGGCATAGAGTGCTCACCTCATGTAAGGGTTGGCTGTTTACTTCTTGACGAAAAAGACCACGAGCTGGCCGCCTTCCATCGTGGGATCTTTTTCGGTTTTGGCGACATCCTGGAGGTTTTCAATGAAGCGCTCCATGATCTTTCGGCCAAACTCCTGATGAATCATTTCGCGTCCCTTGAATTGGACCGAAGCACGGACGCGGTCTCCCTCGAGGAGAAATTTGCGCGCGTGTTTCAGTTTGAATTCAAAGTCATGTTCCTCAATCTTGGGCCGCATGCGGATCTCTTTGGTGACGATGACGTGCTGTTTTTTGCGCGTCTCTTTCTCTTTCTTGGAAAGCTCATACTTGAACTTGCCGAAATCCATGATCTTGCACACCGGCGGAGCGGCATTGGGAGAGACCTCGACCAGGTCGAGTCCGGCGCTCTCCGCCCGGCGCAAGGCCTCATTGCGGCTCACGATACCCACCTGTTCGCCTTTTTCATCCACCAGACGGACGGAAGGGGCATCGATCAGTTCATTGACGCGAGTGAGTTTTTTCTTAATAGCAAATCCTCCTCTAATGATTCTCTGCCTTGACGCGGACTAATTCCTGAATCTCTGAAATCACAGCCGGGATTTCAGCCAATCCACTATCTCCCTTGCCGTGCTTACGAACGGAAACGAGGTTTTGTTCCGCCTCCTTCGCTCCGACAATCAGCATGTAGGGGATTTTTTGCGTTTCGGCTTCGCGTATTTTGTAACCCACCTTCTCGCTGCGGTCATCCATTTCGGCGCGGAGGCCGGCTGCGATAAGCTGGTTTCTGATCTGTTCGGCATAAGGGTGTTGTTTTTCGGTAATCGGCAGCACCATCACCTGGGTCGGCGCCAGCCAAAGCGGAAAAGCGCCGGCATAGTGCTCGATCATGACGCCAAAAAAGCGTTCCAGCGAGCCTAGAAGAGCGCGATGGATCATGATCGGCCGGTGCTCCTTGCCATCCTGGCCGACATAGGTTAGATCGAAACGTTCGGGCTCGTTAAAGTCCACCTGGATCGTGCTGCATTGCCAGGTACGGCCGAGCGAATCCTTGATCTTGATGTCAATCTTGGGGCCGTAAAAGACCCCTTCTCCCGGATCAATCTGATAGTTCAGTTTGGCCTTTTCCAGCCCGGCGCGCAGGGCATCAGTCGCGCGCTCCCAATTATCGATGGAGCCAACTGCGTGTTCAGGTCGCGTCGAGAGATAGATCTCGAGATCGGAGAAGCCAAAGGAACGCAGCATGTGCAGGGTGAAGCCGAGCAGCATGTCGATCTCGTCGTTTAGCTGGTCGGGGCGGCAGAAATGATGGGCATCGTCCTGTGTGAAGCCGCGTACGCGCATCAGGCCATGTAGAACGCCAGAGCGTTCGTAGCGGTAGACGGTGCCTAGTTCCGCCCAGCGGATCGGCAGCTGGCGATAGCTGCGGGTCTGACTACGGAAGATCTGCAGATGGAAGGGGCAATTCATCGGTTTGATTTGATAGAGCTGCTCATCGACCTCCGTCGGCGAATACATATTCTCCTTGAAGAAACCGAGATGGCCGCTGGTCTGCCACAGTTCGAGACGAGCGATGTGCGGTGTATAGACGAACTCATAGCCGTTCTTGAGATGTTCCTGGCGCCAGAACTCTTCCACCTTGTACCGGATGAAACCGCCCTTGGGATGCCAGAGGATCAATCCCGGACCGATCTCGTCGTTGATGCTGTAGAGGTCGAGTTCGCGTCCGAGGCGACGGTGGTCCCGTTTCTTGGCCTCCTCGATACGTTGCAGGTAGGCGTCCAGCTGGGATTTTTTGGGAAAGGCGATGCCGTAAATCCGTTGCAGCATGGGATTTTTTTCATCGCCAAGCCAGTATGCACCGGCCACACTGAGCAGCTTAAAATAGCGAATCAGGCCTGTTGAGGGCAGATGCGGCCCTCGGCACAGGTCGATGAACGGCCCATCGCAGTAAATGCTGGGGGGTTCGCCCAGTCGTTCGATCTGCTGCAGCTTGTACCCCTCCTTGCGCTCGCGGAACAGCGCCAGGGCGGCTTCTTTATCGAGTTCTTCGCGGACAAAAGGGAAATCCGCGGCGACGATCTCGGCCATCTTCTCCTCAATGCGCTGCAGATCTTCGGGGGTGAAGCTGTTCTTGACGTCGATATCATAGTAAAAACCCTCCTCGACTGGAGGGCCAAAGGCGAATTGGGCTTCAGGATAGAGTTCCTTGACGGCATGCGCCAGAACATGAGCGGCGCTGTGCCAAAAGACCTCCATGCCCGCGGGCGAATCGGCCGTCAGAAAGACTATGCGGCCGCCCTGCTGCAGGGGCCGTGCGAGGTCTACGACGGCTCCATCGACCTGAGCGGCGATGGCTTCATGGGCGATCCGGCCGCCAATCCCGGCGAGAATGTCTGCCGGCTTGATGCCTTGCGGGTACTCCGCCGAACGTCCGTCCGGGAAGGTAAGCGTTATAGATGACAAGCGGACATCCTTTCCAGAAGAATTCCTCCCTAAACACGAAACCGCCCGAGGTAGGCGGTCTCTTGGCGCCGGGATTGCGCGCATGGATCACGGGAGTGGGCGGTACTGGATTTGAACCAGTGACCCCTTGCATGTCAAGCAAGTACTCTAACCAGCTGAGCTAACCGCCCGGTGCAAAAATAGCGCCACCATCAGTTCCTGTCGAAAAAAAAGCGTTTCCCGAAGGCAACGCTAATTTTAAAGGGGACCCCTCATCTTTTGGTGCCGAGGGCCGGAATCGAACCGGCACGGACTCAAAGCCCGAGGGATTTTAAGTCCCTTGCGTCTACCTATTCCGCCACCCCGGCACGCCTGCCCTTTCGGCGTTGGAGGCGGCGATCGGAATCGAACCGATGAATAGAGGTTTTGCAGACCTCCGCCTTAGCCACTTGGCTACGCCGCCAGGTGTAGAGCGGGAGACGGGACTTGAACCCGCGACCCCAACCTTGGCAAGGTTGTGTTCTACCACTGAACTACTCCCGCTTGAAGTTCATTAATATAGTTAAATTCCAAAAGT
This sequence comes from bacterium, assembly GCA_035419245.1. Lineage (NCBI taxonomy): Bacteria > bacterium. The sequence continues at coordinate 85,712 of DAOLSP010000005.1, forward strand.
TATGCAAGACTTTTTTTCACATCCGACCATTTTTATCCGTCTTCCGCTTTCGCTTTGGCCGTGATAAATATATGCGCTGTTCTCTGCAAAAACCACTCTTTGCTTCTACTCTACTGTGAAGCCAACAGTGCTGGACTCAACTCTAGGAGGTTCGTACGAATTCTCAAGCCACTGCTGCCCCCCAGACCCTGATCATCTCCTGTGAATCCTGTGGCGAGGTACGCTATCTCGATGCGGTTGATGATGCCGAAGCGAATCAGCTCTTCACCACCTTCCACTGCAAAAAGGGCTGTGACCGTTCCTATTACAGCTATATCACCATCGGCCAGATCGTGCTCGGCACACCACAAAACCAAGCGGCCAGCGATGCCGTCCTCTTCCCGAAGAAATCAACCGTCCTGCCCTAATAAAAAAGCCGCTGAAATCAGCGGCTTTTTGTGGAGCTAAGGAGGATCGAACTCCTGACCTCTTGACTGCCAGTCAAGCGCTCTCCCAGCTGAGCTATAGCCCCTTGTAACCGGATAATAATGTATTAAATTTTACGCTGATTGTCAATCTTTTTTCTCGGCATTTTCGAGGATTGCACGGGCGATCTGCAATGCCCCCTCGATCTGGCCGATATCATTGCCGCTGCCCTGGACGAAGCCGGGCTCTCCGCCTCCGCGTCCCGAAATTCGCTGAATCGCTGCGGTGAAGGCAGGACGCAGGTCGATCTCGCGGGTGCTGGTGGCGAAGGCCAGTGCCGCGCGCGCCGAACGGCCTGCGAACAGGTAGGTGCCCGGACGCCGGCGCACCGCCATCGCCGCCAGATAGCGCACGGTCTCGAGTTCGACATCCTCGAAGAGATGGCTGATGATGACGGATGTTCCCGCTGCGGCACAGACGGCCTCCAGGCTTTGCTCCGCCAGCTGCCGGGTCTTCAGCTCCAGCGACTTGCGCAGCCCCTTGTTTTCCTCCTGCAATTTGATCACAGCAGCAGTCAGGCTCCCGGCATCGGTGGTCAGGTGACCGGTGAGCTCCGCGAGTGTACGAGCGTGGTCTTGAACCAGACGCCAGGCACGCCCGCCGGCCACAAAGGTATAGCGGGTGCCCTGGCGGATCTTTTCGCGGCCGATGATCTTGACCATTCCCACCTGTCCCGTCGAACTGACATGCGTTCCACCGCACGGATCCAAATCAAAATCGGCAATCTCGATGAGCCGGATGGTTCCTTTCACCTGGGGGGCCTTGCGCAACTGCAATCCTTCGGCCGTGGCTTGATCGACGATCCGGCTGGTGACGCGGCGATCCTCCCAGATGACCCGGTTCGCCAAGCTTTCGATTTCCTCGAGGGTTTCCTCCGGCACCTCGGCGGCATCGACCTCGATGGTCGATACCTCCTCCCCTAGGTGAGCGGATAGGGTTCTGATCCGGGCCCCCTGGTAAAAGGCACCTGCAAGCAGGTGGAATCCCGTGTGTTGCTGCATAAAGTCAAAGCGTCGCGGCCAGTCGATGGCGCCGTGGACCGTGGCGGACTCGACAGGGGCAGCGAGCAGATGCCAGATCGCCTCGCCCTCGACCTGGACCTCCTCCACGGCGACACCCTCGATATGTCCGGTATCGTGCATTTGCCCGCCGGAGGTGGGATAAAACACCGTCCGGTCCAGCAGCAACGCGGGTCGGCCGTTGCGTTCGCCCTTTTCCAGCACCACCGCATCCATTTCCCGCAGATAACTGTCGCCTTGATAGAGCTTTTCGGTCATTCCGTTTCTCCCGTGCTATGCAGTTTGCGTTGCAAACGCTGCTTCCTGCGCAAGAACTGCTGGTTCCAGATGTGATGGCGGGGATCGGTGGCCAGTTCGAGGAGAATAGCGAGCTGTTTTTCCGCCCGTTCAACGATCTTCAGCGCTGCCGCGTAATCGCCGCAGCGATGTTCGAGATATTTGGACAGCTCGACGTAGGGCTCGGGATCAAAGCACGGCGACCGTTCGATCCAGTCCTGCCAGGTCCGGGCCGCATCGCTCCAGTTGCCGCGCCGTTTCTGTATTTGCGCGCGGTGATGCGCCAACTCGCGCGATCCTCCCTCCGCTCCCGGGGGTGCGGCGCCCTCACAGAGGCGCTCGGCTTGATCATAGAGCGCCAGATCGCTCAGGGTCCGGATCACCGGGAGGAGTTCGCTGCTGGTCAGCGTGTCCGCCTTGCCGAAACGTTCCGCAACAGCAACGGTTATGCCCATCAAACTGAGCAGATCCATCACATTATGCTGAAAGACCGGCAATAGTTTGGCCAGATCGCCCTCACGCAGGGTCGAAAAATACAGACTTGGGATGAGTGACCCGGGAATGTCGCCCTGGCGGCGGAACCGCAGCAGTCGGGTTTCCACTTCCGTCAGGGCGTAGGAGGCCAAGTTTTTATAGAGCCGACGGATGCAGTGGAGGAGATCCAGGTGGATCACCCGCTCCCAGGCATAATCAAGCCGGTTGAGAACGCACCGATTCCGGATCAGAGGCAGATCGTAGCTTTTACCGTTGTAGCTGACGATGGCATCAGCTGCTTCCAACTCGGCGTGCAAATCGGTATAGAGGGGACGTTCTGCATCGGGATCGTGGAGGAAGTACTGCTTGATGGTAACGGTCCCCTCCTGGCAACGGGCGATGCCGACCAGAAAAGCATAGGTACCGGCTCCGCCGGTGAGCCCGGTGGTCTCGGTGTCGATGAAGAGGAGGTTTTCCGGCCTGGCGTGTTGCAAGGCCCAGTTCTTGCCAACCAGAACCAGCTGCTCCGGCTGCAAGCTGAGATACCGTTCGAGCGGGAACATCGGAACTTGCGCCGCGGAGAGTGTCTTGTGCCGCAGCCAGAGCTCGCCTCCATTCGCTGGTTCGCGCGCCAGTCCGAGGACCTCGCCACCCCGCAGGGTTCGCGCCGGTGTCATTTCGGGCGTTGGTGCGATAGTCAGTCCCTGCAAAGCAGCCAGTTTTTCCTTGATCGACAGCATAGTCGGTCTCAGTGGAGCATCACCTCCAGCACCTGGAGCGCATGGTGTTTGCCGGTCTCGCCCACTTCGAGCGCCGGTCCCGAGCACGAGGGACAGCCATTTTCGCAGCCACAATGCTGCACCAGTTCGATGCCGGCACGCACGACCTCGCGGTAGATCTGGAAGAGTTTGCCGCTGTGGCCGACGCCGCCGGGATAGCGTTCCCAGATGAAGAGCGAAGGTTTGTGCCAGAGCGGGGACCGCATCATCGGCAGCACGGCAATATCGCGCGGATCGCCCATGATGAAGAGCGGGGCGATGTTGCCCAGAACATTGGCGGCCGCCTTGAGTCCGTCGCTGAACTCCTGCTGCGGAATTCCCAGCTCTTCATGGATGTGCTCGGGGAAGGCGTACCAGAAGGCCATCGTGTGCATGGTCGATTCGGGGAGGCTGATCTTGCCCCAGCCGATATTCTCGTGGGTTCCGAATTTGATCTTTTTATACATGGTCGCCACGCTGGTGACAGAAACCTCGCCATAACCGGCCATAGCCTCACCGATGGATTGTTCCTCACTGATATCAAGAACGCGGAGGTCGCTTTTGAGCTGGGCATCGGTGTAATGGTCTACGGCTACTTCTCGGACATAGGCCTTGCGGCGTTCCCAGTCGAAGTGATCGACATGATATTGCTGGCTGCCGTGAAGATAGATAGCCTCATCGTGGACCATCAAGGGGGCCGCGAACAGATCGATTTCGCCGATCACCCGTTCCTGAGGCATCGTTCGGTCAATGATCACCACATTTTCCTCGGCGGCGCTGCGCAAGCTGATGGCCTCTGCGGGATAGACCTCGGCCATCCAGTGCCAGCGCTCGGCGGCTTTGTGGACGACGCGGTTCTCCTCGAGATAGGCTAGGATCTCCTGCGTCGAATCGACGCCCTCCTCCCCATCCCAGCGGCGGCCGAATCGCTCGTTGAAGGAGAACGGCAGCTCGAAGGCGGCGCATTTGATGTGGCTGAGAAGAATGATGAGATTGTCCGGGTTGATGATCCCCGCTTCCGGGCTCTTCTCAAAGAGGTATTCCGGATGGCTGATGATGAATTGGTCGAGGGGCGAGCTCGAGGCCACCAGAATGGCGATGGCGGCGTCGTTGCGCCGGCCGGCCCGCCCTGCCTGCTGCCAGGTGCTGGCGATGGTGCCGGGATATCCAGCCATGATGCAGACCTGGAGCTGGCCGATATCGATCCCGAGTTCGAGGGCATTGGTGCTCACCACCCCGAGAATTTCACCTCTGCGCAACCCCCTCTCGATTTCGCGTCGTTCGCTGGGCAGATAGCCGCCGCGGTAGCCGCGCACCAGTTCCGCCGGTTTTTTGATGTGCCGCATGAAGTCTTTGAGATAAGTCAACAGGATTTCGACACGCATCCGGCTACGCGCGAAGACGATCGTTTGAATGCCATGGCAGAGGAATTTCCCGGCGATCTTCTCGGTCTCCTGGATGTAGGAGCGGCGGATGCCCAATTCTCGGTTGACGATCGGGGGATTGTAGAAAATGAAGTGTTTGCGGCCGCGCGGTGCGCCGTTCTCATCCACCAGGGCCATCGCCTCGCCGGTAAGATGGTGCGCAAAATCACTGGGATTGGCTATGGTCGCCGAGCAGCAGATGAACTGCGGCTGTGTGCCATAAAAGGCGCAGATCCGTTTCAAACGCCGCAGCACATTGGCGACATGGCTGCCGAAGACACCGCGATAATTGTGGATCTCGTCGATGACGATGTAGCGAAGGTTCTCAAAGAGCTTGACCCATAGGGTATGATGCGGCAACACACCGCTGTGGAGCATGTCCGGGTTGGTGACCACAATGTGGCCGGATGTTCGGATCGCCTTGCGCGCGGTGACCGGTGTGTCGCCGTCGAAGGTGTAACTGCGAATATCGAAATCGATCTCCGGTGAGAGGAGAGCGATCAGGGCATGCAGCTCGGCCACCTGATCCTGCGAAAGGGCTTTGGTTGGAAAAAGATAGAGCGCGCGCGCCTCGCGGGTTTTCAGGACGGCCTGGAGCACGGGGATGTTGTAACAGAGGGTCTTCCCGGAGGCGGTTGGGGTGACCACCACGGTATTACGGCCTGCCAGGATCTCCGCCAGCGCCTGCGCCTGGTGGGAGTAAAGCTGGCGGATGCCATGCCGCTGCAGCGCCGCGACCAGACGCGGATCCAGGGCGCAGGGAAAAGGGGCGAAGACGGCCGGCTGCGGTTCGATCTCGCGCCACAGGGTGACCTGTTGCAGAAAGGCCTCATCCCGCTTGAGCACGTCGATCAGTTGCTCCATATTCATCGTTTCGGACGTCCTCCTCCCCTGTATGCCCTATTTCCGCACCTGATCATAGACCGCACCATATTCCCGGGCGTTCTTCTCCCAGGAGAACTGGCCGGCCTGGACAAACCCCTGGCGGATCATCTCATAGTAGGCGTCCGGCCGTTCACGGAAGAGGCGCATGCCGTAACGCAAAGCGGCTTCGAGGGCATCGACCATATCGCGAACCCAGGGATTGGTTTTCCGCCATTGGACGATGGCCGCCGCTCCAGCGAAGGCACGAATCTGGTCCAGGGTATAGTGATCCGGCCGCTCTCTGAACAGAATACCATTGATATCATGCTTTATCTGATCCGCCAAACCTCCCGTATTCCTAGCAATTACAGCTGTACCAGAAACCATATACTCTATCGCAGCGCCGAAGGGTTCATAAATCGAGGGCATGAGCCCGAAGGTGCTGCCGGACTGCAGGGCCTGATACCCCTGCTGCATCCGGATAGGAAAAACCATCAGATTGCCGTCATACCGGGCGGCCACCTGGTAAAAGTAGTCAAGATCGCTGGGGCGGGTTGCCATCGGCGTAAGAATCACCTTGATCTCATCGATGGCGAAGCGCTCGAGCGCCTGCAGGAGGATGTCATAGCCCTTCTGGCCGGGATCAAGCCGGCCGCTCATCACCAGGATGGGCACCTCATCAGGCAGCCCGGTGATGCTTCCCCCCTGCCAGGTCAGGTGCCCGAAGCGCTCGGGAGGAGAATAGCTTTCGAGAATCTGGAGCAGCTCGGCCCGTTTGGCGCGCTTGATCCGGGCGATCTCCTTGTGCGTGTGTTTTTCGCGGCGGGGAAAGTCGTCCGAGTAAGGCAGAAAGGGACCGTTATTGATGCCATAGACGCCGCCGCGCTGGAAAATGGGCTGCAAATGGGGGGCGAAGTAGCCGGTATGGATCGGGTCGCGGGTGAACTCGTGGGCAAAATTTTCGCTCACCGTGACGATCGGGCCGTCTGCCAATTGCAGACCGATCTCCCAGGCCGTCGCGCCGTGCGAAAGCATGTGTTCAATCCGCACCCGGCGGGCTGGATCGGCGATTTGCATCAGTTCGGCGGCTGAAAAATGGTTATCGAATGGATTATGGATAGTAAAGATAACGCCGCAACCCTGCAAACGCTCTTCGCAAACTGCCTCCTTGATCGTCAGCGCGAGCAGCGCCGTTTGCCACTCCTGAGCATGGACAATGACATGATTGGTCAGGCCCAGAGCAGCGAGAACCGCAGGCAAGGCCTTGCAGAACAGGAGGCTGTTGGCGCGGAGAGCGGCATCGTTGGCTTCAGGTTGATCCTGGAAATACCCGTAGGGGTCGTTCAGAGGATTTTCGGCGCCAAAAAAGCCCTCGGCCCGCAAAAAGTACTCCAGGATCTGGCCCGGCACCGGCGCAGTGTAAGGCGCCGCATAGCACCAGACCTCGACCTCGACCAGCCGTTGGGCGAACAGGACGCTGACTTTTTTGCCGGTGTCACGGAGGGGCGTCTTGGCCATGATCTTTGGGTAGAGGGGAGAGATCAGAATGGCGCGTTTGAAGTCGTTGATCTGCTCCAGCCAGGGCAGTGTGTTGACCGTGACCGCAGCCAGTCCGCCACTGCGGGCAAACCGGCTCTCGAAAGAGGCGAAAACGAGGTTTTCGAAGGCTAAAGCCGCCACGCGGCTATAGATTCGCGCAGTCTCATCGGCTGTAAAAAAGAGACCCATCAGGGACCAGTCTTTATGCCAGGTATCGAATGCAGCCACGGGAGGCTCCCTCCGGAAGATAGATATACAGGATCTTAACGCTTCAATTTAAGCTTTTTTTTCCTATTTGCAATATAATAGATCATCCGGTCGCACGATACAGCGGGATTTCATCGATTCGCGCTTTTTTTCCTTGCAGATGGCCTCTGCAAAAGCTATATTCCTTTACGTTCGCCACTTCTGTCCTGCAGGTTTGGAAACCTTAACCCTTTCCACCGCAAATCTTGAGAGGATGGACGTTCTTGGCTCAACTTTTCAAGCGATGGTCGAACAAACTCCCCCTTTCCTTGGCAGCCCTGGTATTGCTGGCGCTGGCCGGTGCGATAGGCTTCTTTTCCTTCTACGGTTCCCCGCGTTATACCGATGCCGGCTACCGTCCCCAACAACCTGTCCCTTACAGTCACGCCTTGCATGCAGGCGACCTGGGGATGGACTGCCGCTACTGTCATCATGCCATTGAGGCCGCGCCGCATGCCAACCTGCCGCCGACGCAGACCTGCATGAACTGTCACAAACTCCTCCTTCCAGAGAGCAGCCGGTTGATGCCGGTCCGTGAGAGTTGGAGTTCGAACCTTCCTATCGTCTGGGCCAGAGTTCACCTGCTCCCGGATTATGCCTATTTCAATCACAGTGCCCACCTGGCTGCGGGTGTGGGCTGCTCGACGTGCCATGGAATGATCGCGCGCATGGTTGTTGTAAAGCAAATGGCGCCGCTGAGCATGGGATGGTGCCTCGCCTGCCACCGGAATGCGGATCCCAGCCTGCGTCCGGCGTCGGAGATCACCTCGATGGAATGGAAACCGGCTGCAGATCAGGCCCGGTTTGCCGCCGCCCTGCGGATGGAGAGAAAGATCAATCCACCACAAGATTGTTCGGGATGTCACCGATGAGGATGTCCACCGTAAATTCACTGAACCCCGGGCCGGCACCGGACTGCTCTCCGAGTTCTCCGATGGCCTTGAACCTGGATCTACCGAACCGACGACAATTTTTATCCTTGATGGGCGCATCGCTGGCCCTGGCCGGCTTCTCAGGCTGCCGCAAACCCGTCGAAAAAATTCTGCCGTACGTCAAGGGTCTAGAGGAGCGCGTACCGGGCATACCGGTCCCCTATGCCAGTACCATGCCGCTGGGGCTCAATCCGGCCGGTGTGCTGGTTTCAACCTTTGACGGCCGTCCGACCAAGATCGAGGGTCTAGAGGGCCATCCTGCCTCTCTGGGCGCCTCCGACCTCTTCATGCAAGCCGCCATCCTCAATTTATACGATCCCGAGCGGTCGCGGCAGCCGCTGCACGCCGGCACACCTGCAAGTTGGACGGACTTTCTGGGCGCCTGGAAGCAAGAGTTGATCGCGCTGCAGCGCCGTCGCGGAAAGGGCTTTGCGGTCTTGTCCGAATCCTTCGCCTCTCCGACGCTCAGCCGTCTGCAGCGGGAGTTGGTGGCTGCCCTGCCGGAGATGACCTGGGTGACCTGGGATTCCATCAGTGATGAAACCCTGCTTGCAGCTGCCGGGATCGCCTGCGGCCGCGACGCCTATCCCCTGGCGCACTTCGATCGGGCGGAGATCCTTCTCTGCCTGGATGCCGATTCTTTTTATGGTGAAAGCGAGCACCTGCGCCACGTCCGCGGCTTTTCAGCGGGCCGTCAGGTGACTCCAGCGTGCGGCCTCAGGAACCGCCTGTATGTTGTAGAGCCCAGCATGACAGTCACCGGAGGAGCTGCCGACCATCGTCTGCCGAAGGCATCCTCGCAAATCGCCCCCCTGGCGCTGGCTCTGGCGGCAGAGCTGGGTCGGCAGGGTCTGTCGCCCTTTGCAGCTCTGGCGGCACCACCGCTGCAGGAGGAGCTTGAACAGCGCTGGATTGCAGCAGTCGCCCGTGATCTGCTCGATCACCGCGGCAGCGGATTGATCGTGGCCGGCCGCCGGCAGCCGGCTGAGCTGCATCTGCTGCTCTACGCACTCAATCTGGCTCTGGGCAATGTCGGTAAAACGCTCGATTTTTTTCCCATCGAGCACGCCACCCTCCCCAGCACACCAGCCTTGACGAACCTGACGGCCAGGATGGCTGCCGGTGCGATCACCCATCTGGCTATCCTCGGCGGTAATCCGCTCTATGCGGCGCCGGCGGATCTCGATTTCGCTGCCGCCCTGGGCAAAGTCGGCTTTAGCCTGCACCTCAGCGACCGCGCCGACGAGACCTCAGTCCGCACCACCTGGCATCTTCCGGCCGCCCATTTTCTTGAATCCTGGGGAGATAGCCGAAGTGTCGAGGGCCAGTTCAGCTCCATCCAGCCGATGATCGAGCCGCTCTTCGGCGGCCGCAGCACAGCGGAGCTACTGGCGCTGCTCGGCCAGGGGCGTGAGCGGAGTGGCTACGAACTGGTGCGCGAGACCTGGCAAACCATCTTGCCCGCAGACACTTACGAGAAATCCTGGCGCCGGCTTTTACATGCCGGCGTGCACCAGGCGACCTCGCTCGTGCCACTGTTTCCGGAAATGGCGCGCATCGAGGCCCATCTGGCCCGATACCCCCTGCCCTCCTCCTTTACAGATGAGATCGAGGTGGTATTCCAGCCCTCGGCACTCTATGACGGCCGCTGGGCCAACAACGCCTGGCTTCAGGAACTTCCCGATCCCGTCACCAAGATCGCCTGGGACAATCCGGCGCGCATCAGCCGCAAGTTGGCGCATAAGCTGGGCTTGTCCGACGGCGATCTGGCGCAGATCGCGCTTGGTGCACGCACGATCCGGATTCCGGTAAGTATCGTCCCCGGCCAGGCCGAAGGTTCGATCGTGCTGGAATTGGGGTATGGACGGACGAATGCCGGAGCCGTCGGTAACGGGGCCGGATTCGATGTGGGGCCCTTGCGGAGTTGTACAGGCCTGGGTTTTGCCGTGGGCGCAGTGATCGCACCTGCGGGCGGGCACCATCTCCTGGCTTGCACCCAGGAGTTCCCGGGAATGGCCGGACGTCCTCTGGTCCTCGAAGCCGATCTGGAGGAGTATCACAGAAATCCCGGATTTGCCCACAAAGCAGCTGAACACCCACCTCTGCAAAACCTCTGGAAGGAGCACGAGTATACCAGCGGGTATCAGTGGGGTATGGTGATTGACCTGAATGCCTGTATCGGCTGCAACGCCTGCACGATTGCGTGTCAAAGCGAGAACAACATCCCAGTTGTCGGCAAAGAGCAAGTGGCCAAGGGAAGGGAGATGCACTGGATTCGTCTCGACCGTTACTTTAATGGGAATCCCGATAATCCGGAGATGGTGCATCAGCCGGTGGCTTGCCAGCACTGCGAGAATGCGCCCTGCGAGCAGGTGTGTCCAGTCGCAGCGACGGTGCATGACCGCGAGGGGCTGAACGTCATGGTGTACAACCGTTGTGTTGGCACGCGCTACTGTTCCAACAACTGTCCCTACAAGGCGCGCCGTTTCAACTTTTTCGATTACACCCAAAAGATGGACGAATTGAAAAAGATGGCGCAGAATCCGGATGTGACCGTGCGCATGCGCGGGGTGATGGAAAAATGCACCTATTGCCTGCAGCGGATCACCCTGGCAAAAAACAAGGCCAAACTGGAAGGACGCCCTCTGGTGGATGGTGAGGTCAAGACTGCCTGCCAGCAAGCGTGCCCGGCCGGGGCGATTGAGTTCGGCAATCTTCGCGATCCAGCCAGCGCCGTCAGCCGCGCCAGGCTCTCGGAGCGCAGCTATGCCCTGCTCGGCGAGCTGAATGTGCGTCCGCGAACCCTTTTTTCGGCACGCTTGCGAAACCGGAATCCCAAGCTGACGTAAAGATGCAGCAAATCCTTGACAGGATACACTCTTGAGCACGAGTTTACCAAGACACGAAAACTGGATCGAAGGCCATCCTACATTTTCCGGCCTGACAGAACAGGTGAGCGGATTGATCGATCGTCCCACCCCGAGAGGATGGTACATTGCACTGGCGGTGAGCAGCAGCCTGACTCTATTTCTCGTTCTGCTCATCGGTTATCTGGTGAGCACCGGGATCGGCGTTTGGGGCAACAACATCCCCGTGGGTTGGGCATGGGACATCGTTAATTTCGTCTTCTGGATCGGTATCGGCCATGCCGGTACCCTGATCTCCGCCATTCTATTTTTGTTGCGGCAGCAATGGCGGACCTCGATCAATCGTTTCGCCGAAGCCATGACCATTTTTGCCGTGATCTGCGCGCTGATCTTTCCGACCATCCATGTCGGGCGGGTCTGGCTGATATACTGGCTCTTCCCGCTGCCGAACCAGATGTCGATGTGGCCCAATTTCCGCAGTCCGCTGCTCTGGGATGTCTTCGCCGTGAGCACCTATTTCACGGTATCGCTCCTCTTTTGGTATGTGGGTCTCGTACCCGACCTGGCGACCTTGCGCGACCGGGCCAAAACCCGGTTCAAAAAAATCACCCTCGGACTCTTCTCGCTCGGTTGGCGTGGCGGCAACCGACAGTGGCAGCATTACGAAATGGCCTACCTCCTGCTCGCCGGCCTCTCCACCCCGCTGGTGCTTTCGGTGCACAGCGTCGTCAGCACCGATTTTGCCACCAGCATCATTCCGGGGTGGCACACTACGATCTTTCCGCCCTATTTCGTTGCCGGAGCTATCTTTTCCGGCTTCGCCATGGTGACCACCCTGGCGATCATCGTGCGCCGTATTTTCAGTCTCGAGAATATCATCACTCTGCGGCATCTCGAGAATATGTGCAAAATCATGCTGCTCACTGGGCTCATGGTCGGGTATGCCTATGGCGTCGAATTCTTCATCGCCTGGTACAGCGGTAATCTCTACGAGCGTTTCACTTTTCTTAACCGCGCCTTCGGGCCTTACGCCTGGGCTTACTGGATTATGATCAGCTGTAACGTCCTGATCCCGCAGATATTCTGGTTTAAAAAACTTCGCACCTCCGTTCCGGTGATGTTCGTCGCCGCTTTGCTGATCAACGTCGGGATGTGGTTCGAACGGTTTGTCATTATCGTCTCCTCTCTTTCCCGGGATTATTTGCCAGGAGCGTGGGGCTACTACAAGCCCACCTGGGTGGATGCCGGAATCCTGCTTGGTTCATTCGGCCTTTTTTTCACGCTTTTTCTTCTCTTTGTCCGTTTTCTGCCGATCATCGCTATGTCCGAGGTGAAGGCAATTTTGCCGCAGGCACAAGCCACGCCCGCCACTGCGCCGCTCGCGGCCATTGAATCCGAAACCGAGCAGGTCTGATATGTCGAGAGAGCGCAGCAGCCAGGGCATGCTGGCCCAATATGCCGGACCGGACGAACTTCTAGCTGCCGCCCGCCAGGTGGCGGAGACCGGCTACCATCTTTTTGATTGCCATTCCCCCTTCCCGATTCACGGAATGGATGAGGCCATGCGCTTGCGGCGGTCGCCTTTGGGCTATTGGGTCGGCGCCGCAGCGTTCACCGGGGCGACTCTGGCGGTGCTGCTGCAAGGATGGACCAGCGCGATCGATTACCCGCTGATCATCTCGGGCAAGCCTTTCTTCAGCTATCAAGCCTTCATGCCCGTCACCTTCGGCCTGGCCGTGCTGCTCGGGGCTTTCACTGCTGTATTCGGCATGCTGGCACTGATCAAGCTGCCGCAATACTATCACGCCGTTTTTCACTCCGACCGCTTTGCCCAGGTGACAACCGATGGTTTTTTTATCAGTATTGAGGCCGCGGATCCGCTCTTCGATCCCGAAAAAACCCGTACCCTCCTGCTCGCTACGCGGGCATTCCGCGTGGAAGAACTGCTGGAAAAAACCTAATTCGGGGATTGTACGCGACATGACTCGAGTACCTTGCCTAGCGGCTCTATTATTTCTGCTGATCATCTCCGGCTGTCAACGCGGCGCCGAGTCCAGCAAACCGCCACTGCATGCCGTGCTGGACATGGACCATCAGCCCAAATACAAGACAGAAGCCGCGAGCAGTTTTTTCACCGATCATGCCGCCATGCGCATGCCAGTCCCGGGTAGCATCACCGCCGGTGATTGGCATGAGGATATGGCCTTTTACCAGGGTGTGGATGAGGCGGGCCAGCCGCTCGCGATAGCACCGATCCCCACCACGCTTGAGTTGATGACCCGTGGCGCCGATCGTTTCGCGGTGTTTTGCAAACCCTGCCATGGTTTGCAGGGCGATGGTCAGGGAAGCGTCATCCAACGCGGCTTCATTCCGCCGCCGGTGTTTTGGGAAGAGCGGCTGATGCGGGAAGGTGACGGCTACTTTTTTAATGTAATCAGTCATGGCGTGCGCATGATGCCATCGCACGCTCATCAGATTCCGACGGCTGACCGCTGGGCGATTGTAGCCCAGGTGCGACGCCTGCAACATCGGTAGGCGGAAAACGCCTTCACCCCTTATATCCGACGATACTATGAACTCAGAAGAGCTCCATCTCTCCGGAATGCCGCGCTGCAGCCGCTTGGCGGGCTGGTTTGCCCTGGGCGCCTTGCTGCTGTGCGGGCTGGGCGTGGTGCAGAATCCTGCGCAGTTTTATCACTCCTGGCTTGTCGCCGTCCTCTTTGTCCTCTCCATCGCACTCGGCGCCCTTTTTCTGAACATGGTTTTTCACCTGACCGGCGCGGAGTGGAGCTCGCCGGTCCGCCGACTCCTGGAGAACCTCGGAGCGACCTTACCTATCCTCTTCGTGCTGACGCTACCGCTGTTCTTCGGCCTGCAGGAACTCTACCCGTGGAGCCGCGCCGCTACAGTCGCCGAAGATCATTTGATCCAGTTCAAGACCCCTTTTCTCAATTCCTCTTTTTTTATCGCACGTGCCCTGATTTACCTGAGTGTATGGACCCTGCTCGCACTCCGGCTTCGCGCCCTCAGCCTTCAAGAGGACAAAGACAGCGCAGGGCAGCTACCGGCGCGGATGCGCAAGCTCAGTGCAGCGGGTGTGATCCTCTTCGGCCTTACCGTGACCTTTGCAGCCTTCGACTGGCTGATGTCCTTGGATGCCCACTGGTATTCGACCATTTTCGGTCTTTATGTCTTTTCCGGCTTTGTTGTTGCCGGATTAGCAGGCATCATTCTCCTTTCCCGTTACCTGCAGGTCCGCGGGTATTTGACCAAGACCATCGGGATAGAGACCTATCATGACCTGGGCCGGATGCTCCTTACCTTCACCATCTTTTGGGCCTATATGGGCGTTTCGCAGTATTTCCTCATCTGGTACGGCAATATTCCGGAAGAGACCATCTGGTATCAACATCGCTGGCATGGCAGCTGGAGGGCGATTAGCTTGATACTGGTATTCGGCCATTTTATGGTACCTTTCCTACTGCTTTTAACGCGATGGGCGAAGCGGAATTTGCTGATGCTGGGTCTGCTGTCAGGCTGGCTGCTCGTGATGCACGGAGTGGACCTGCACTGGCTGGTGATGCCGGCCCTGCATGCGGAGGGTTTGGTGCTTTCGTGGCAGGATCTTGTATCACTGGTGGGGGTTATGGCGAGCATGATCTGGTGGCTAGGCTGGATTTCCAGCCGGCATCCCCTGGCACCGCGGCTGGCTGTTATAAAACCCTAGGGTCGTGCTTCGGACCCTCCTGCCTCCTTACTTCTTTCTTCCTGAAACCGCTCCCGGCTCCGTATGAATAATCACCCGGCCGAGATTGGGTATTTGGCGACGGAGCGCCTGCTCTATTTTTTCGGTCAATAGATGGGCTTCCTTGATCGGCAGTTCGGCTGCCAGGCTGTAGTGAAACGAGAGGTGGATCTCCCGGTCCACCCTGCGCACCATCAGATCGTGGATGTCCATGCCGGATTGTGTGACTTCCGGGAGGGCGCGCAGAATTTTGCGAATCTCACTGGTGCTCACCTGCACCGGCTTGCGTCGCGACCAGGATTCGCCTACGGGTTCGATATGAGTGACGATTTGTTCGATTCCGGGCAGAATCCGGTGTAGTGTCACTTCGAATTCCGTAGCCCTGGAATGGGCTTGCTCCAGGGTGAGATCCTCATTGACCTCGACATGTTGTTCGAGATAATCCTTGCCGTGCAAGGTGTAAATGCGGATGCCGTGCACTGAGAGTTCCAAGCGTGCGGCGGCCAGGCGGATGACCTGGAAGACCGATTCGTTATCGGTTTCGATTGGATCGAGGTGGACGACCACATCGGATCCGGGCATGATCTTGTGCACCTCTTCTTCAACCGCGGCAGCAATCGCATGCGCCTGCTCAAGCGAGGTATCTCGGGAGACCATCACGGTCAGATCGGCAAAGGCGTCAGGGCCGCTGTGGCGGGCACGAACGCGCCCCACCTGAAGGACGCCGGGCACCTGGATGACCTGATGGATCTGATCCAGCAGGTCCGCTGGAACAGCGTCGAGAAGCCCGCTGATGGTCCGGCGCCCGAGCTGAACGCTGACCTGGATGACGATAATTGCGACGATGAGCGCCGCCAAAGCATCTCCCTTGATCAGCCAAGGTAGGCCGGTCTGTTCGGCGATCAGGACCATGACCAGTCCACCCAACACCACTAGCGAGGACCAGATGTCGGTCGCAAAATGCAGCGCATCGGCCTCGAGCGCCTGGCTGTTGTGTTTCTTCGCAGCACGGGCAAGAGCACGCGAACGGCCATAATCGATCACGATCGCGAGGATAACCACGATAAAAGCCCAGGCATTGACCTCTACGGCAGCAGTCTTGAAGAACAGACGATTGACCGATTCATATATGATCCAGACACAGGTGAGAAGAAGCAGCAAGGTTTCAGCCAACGCGGAGAGATTCTCGACCTTGCCATGTCCGTAGGTGTGTTCGCGATCTGCAGGCCGGCCTGATATGCGCACCGCCAGCAGGGTGATCACGGCAGCGATCAGATCAAGTGCGGAGTGAGCGGCCTCGGCGAGAATGCCCAGGCTGCCCGTCTCGAGACCGATAAAAAGCTTGAATCCCGTCAGAAAAACAGCTGCTAAAACCGAGGTCAGAGCGACCCGTCTTTTCTCCAGATCTCCTGTCTTCAGTGCGTTCGGATCCATTACCGGGTGTTTTTCCTTTCCAGGTCAAGGCGTTCTTGCGATGACCCTGAGTCAAAAATGACCCGTACGCCCTGCGGCCGGGCGGGTGGAACCGTATCGGGGGTGCAGCTCATAAGGACCGGAACCGTGGTAGAAGTACTCACGGCCGTGAGGGTTACGTGGCCCGAATAGGCGCCAGCAGCCAGCGTTCTGCGATCCACTGCTACATTCAGGACAACCGGCTCGGATAAGGCTGTTCCTTGTGACGGTGCGACACTGAGCCAGGGCTGATCCGTCTGGGCAGTCCAACTCAGCGGGCTGCCACTGAGGTTACTGATGAGCAGAGTTTTATCAGCCTCCAGATTGCCAAAGTCCAGCGCAACCGGTGTAATTGAGAAAAGCTGGACAGAGGTTATGGTGCTATATTCTAAGGCGCCGATATCGAAGGCGGAGCCTTGCGGACGTCTGCTGCCGTCATAATCCCTGGAGACGAGCGAACTGACCGTGGCGATTCCGCTATCGATGGCGGGGCTGCCAGTCAGGATGTGAAAATCATTACCGGCGGGATTGGCCAGTTTCGGATCACCGCGCAGAGCGCTGACGGTGGTAATATTGTCACCCGTTGGCAGGGAGGTTGCTCCGTCGGGATCATAGAACAGGTCATGGTCGAAGCTGAAAGTCGCCCCCCGCCAGCTTTCCAGATTACAGAAAGCCTGCCCAGCTGAGCTGTACCAGATGTTGTTTCTGAAATAGGCATGCGCCAACTCCGTGCCCCAGACCATCGCCTGATTTGGCAGTCCGATTTGATAAAACGTATTATTATAGAGGTAGACGTTGTTGGTCCCTGCGTAAAAGGTCATTCCTCCGTTGATGCTGCTCCCCCCTCGCAAGATATTGTTATAAATAAATACATCGCCAATATCCACATTGTCGCCAATATAAATGAAATCCATATTGCCACCACGGAAGAAGCAATCATGAATCTGCACATTTCGGGTATATTTGCCGTTGGTGCCACTCGCCCGTGAGATAAAAATGACACCGCCTCTAGCGTCCGATCCGGCGGTGGCATCCGCAAATTCGTTCCAGCCGATATTGCATTCATCCACGCTCTTGTCGCCACTTACATAATCCGGATGGGTCTTGACATAGATGTTGTGCTTGTAGCTGTCGTAGCCGCAATGTTCAAACATATTGCCAAACACCACGGTATTTTGCGAATTGTCAACCATCACGACGCCCGTCCACGCCTCCGCCAACATATCCTTCATATAATTCCCGACCACTCGCGTATAGTCACCCCAGACCCCAAAAGCAGACGTCCCGCCTTCCACCCGTAATTTTGCGAAGGTAAAATAATTGATGCGTCCATACGGACTATATGCAGCCTCCCAGATCACTCCCCTGGTCGCCGATGAGGTATTGAGCACCGGTGTTTCAGCAGGATACCCAACCAGGGCCTTACGTTTCGTTTCACCCCCGTATGGCCCACGCAGCGCGACAAAGGCTTCGTCAACATCCAGGCGGCTATATTGGCCGGAGCGCACATAGACTATATATTGGCCGTCTCCGGATGGATTCTTGCCGTTGGAGAGGGTGCCGGGGTTGAACATATACAGGTCGCGAAAAGGCCCCTTACTTCCACCATGCGAGGTCGCATAAAGCCCGTCGTTGCTGTTATTTCCCGATGGGGCGATAAAATAGATCACGCCGGACATCACCTTGAAAGGCAGCGGATTGGAAGGAACCCCCCCGACAGTCACCGTGATCTGACCGTCACCATCCTGACAAGAACTGTTGAGCCAGAAGGTAATGCGCTCCAGTCCCCTGGCGGGCCCGGCAGCGCCCCATTCCGCATAGTCAGTGGCCTGGGCGCCATTTACAGTAACGTAACTGCTGCCGCGGGTTGCTCCAAAATTCCGGCCCCAGATCGTCACCGCCGCCCCACGCACCGAAGAACCCTCCCATCCCGATTTGGGACCCCAATCCAGATCGGAAAAAAACAAAACCGGATCCGCCGCTTCAGCAGCAGTAAAGGCAGCCAGGAGCCCGTAAACGAGCGTCACTGCGCAAAGAGTGGCCACATGCAGAATACTTTTCATGTTTTTCCCCATGGATGTGAAATGCAATGTGAACAACCTTCAAACTAGGCCTCCAGCAGGAATCACGGAAGCAATCCCATCCCGCAGGTGTCAGTCTGTTTCGATCAAGAGCTCAGGTGAGTAAATCGGATGAAATCCAGAGGAAAAGAGAAGTACCATTCGCGTACGTTCCGATTCTGATGGCAAGATAGCCAAATTAGAACAGAATGTCAATCCATAATTCGCATCGACCCCGATTTCAGGCCTGAGATTGTGGCTCTGGATCACAAATCAGGATTTTTGTCGGTCACGCCCCGCTGATCGTTCCTAAGCAACAAAAAAGGGCTATCCGTGAAACAGGATAACCCTTTTTGCATCTTCTTGGTCGGGGCGGCGGGATTCGAACCTGCGACCCCTTGACCCCCAGTCAAGTGCGCTAACCGGACTGCGCTACGCCCCGATGTAAATCGTCCAACAGTTTCGCCAGCTCTCTAAGACCATGTCGCAGCTCCTCGATCACATCCTGGCTTTTGGCTTCATAAAGCGAAAGATTGAGCTGGGCGTCATTGCTGCGCTTGATCTGCGCTAATTTCTGCCGCGCACCTTCAATCGTATATTTTTCGTAATAAAGAAGGCGTTTGATGACAAATAGCAACCTGATATCATTCTTGCGGTAGATACGGTTGCCGGCGCGGTTTTTAGCAGGCCGAAGCTCGCGAAACTCGGTCTCCCAGTACCGCAACACATACGGTTTGAGACCGGTGATGCGACTCACCTCGGCAATGGAATAGTAAAGCCTCTTAATCGCTTTCTCTTCCATCTTGGGCGTGACCTGAGGCTGAGCCTGCTCATCAGATGTATAAAATAGGGATAATTGTTCCAATAATCAAGCACTTTTTCTTGGTTTTCTAAACCCCTGTTTGACCAGAACAGTACCATCGGAACAGAAATCAATGCCACGCTGTATAAAGTTAAACAATTTTTCGTGTTTTCCAAATACTTTCTTTTCAAAGAGCAATGGCGAATCGTACAAGTAGACACCCAATCGAGGCAAAACATAATTCACTTCAAGCGCTATATTAAACCGGCCCATGACCACGCCGGAGCGGTATCCCGCCCGCTTACAGCAGTCCACGACCGCTGCATTGGTGTTCCCGAAGGGATAACTGATGGCATCGATCGTCGTGCCCGTCATCGCCTCCAGCAGGCGTTTTGAACCTTCCAACTCCTCCAACCGTTGCTCTGCTCCCATCCGCGTCAGATCACGGTGATACAGCGAATGAGAGCCGATCTCCCAGCCCGCACCCGCAAGCTCGCAAATCTGATCCTGAGTCATGTGCGGGAAAGAGAGCCCACACAGGTTAACATCCCAATCGTCCATTTTACCCACATAACCGGCCGGCACGAACAGAGTCGCGCTGAGCCGGTGTGCGGCAAGCACCGGCCAGGCATGTTTGTACACGGAAGCATAGGCATCGTCAAAGGTCAGCGCAACGCGCTTTTCCTGGCTGTCCACAGACTGCAGATACGTCCGCAACGGCATGATCGCATAGCCGGCCTGCAGCAGGGTCCGGATCTGACGGGCAAACTGCGGCGGCGTGACCCGAGTGATGGCCAAATCGAAGCGGGGCTCCACCATATGATAAGCGAGAATCGGCATGGGGATCCTGTGAAGATGCGTAAAAGCGAATCGGTGTAGTAACGGCATAAAAAAAGACCGGCATCCGCAGCGGGTGCGGATGCCGGGAATGGCAGTACAGCGGAGGGCGCCGCTGTAGGCTTTTGCCTAGCGGTTGCCGTGCGGCGGCCGGTTGTTCTCCGGGGCGCCAGCCGGCCGTTCCAGGAGAACCTTGCGGCTGAGATCGATCTTGCCATCACCATCGATCTTCATCACCTTGACCTGAACCTCATCGCCGACCTTGAGCACATCTTCGACGCGTTCGACACGGCGATGTTCAATCTCGGAGACGTGGAGCAGTCCCTCCCGACCAGGCAGCACTTCCACAAAGGCACCGAACTTGGCGATCTTTTTAACCTTGCCGGTATAAACCGTGCCGACCTCGACCTCGGCGGTCATTGCCTTGATAATGCTGGAGGCTTTCTCGCAGGCGGCAGGATCGACGGCGGCGATCGTCACTGTACCATCATCATTTATATCGATGGTGGTCTCGGTGCGCTCGACGATCTCCCGGATATTCTTGCCGCCGGGTCCGATGACCAAACCGATCGAATCAACCGGAATCTTGATCGTGACGATACGCGGCGCATAGTTGGAGAGTTCGGCGCGCGGTTTGTCGATAACCGCTGTCATCTTGTCAAGGATGAAAATGCGTCCTGCCTGCGCCCGCTGCAGGGCTTCGCGCATGACGGCCGTCGAGATGCCTTTGATCTTGATATCCATCTGGAAGGCGGTGATGCCCTCCCGCGTGCCGGCAACCTTGAAATCCATGTCACCCATATGGTCCTCATCGCCGAGGATATCGGTCAACACGGCGACCTGATCGCCCTCCTTGATCAGACCCATGGCGATGCCGGCCACGGGGCTCTTGATGGGCACCCCGGCATCCATACAGGCAAGGGAGCCGGCGCACACGGTGGCCATCGAAGAGGAGCCATTGGACTCGAGTACATCGGAGACGATGCGGACGGTATAGGGAAAGAGTTTCTCCGTCGGCATCACTTGCTTGATCGCCCTTTCGGCGAGATTGCCATGGCCGACTTCACGACGGCTGACACCGCGATTCGGCTTGACCTCGCCGGTGCAAAAGCTCGGGAAGTTATAGTGGAGCATATAGGTCTTGCGGAATTCGCCTTCGAGCTCCTCGATGCGCTGCTCGTCGACCTTGGTGCCGAGGGTGACCGAGGCGAGGGCCTGGGTCTGGCCGCGGGTAAAGAGTGCTGAACCATGGGTGCGCGGCAGCAGTCCGACCTCGATGGAGATGTCGCGGATGTCGCTGAGTCCGCGACCGTCGAGGCGGCTCTTATCCTGGAGCACCATCTCACGCATGAGGCTTTTTTCGAGATCATGAAAGAGCTCGGCGATCTTGACGCTCTTCTCCGGGAAACTCTCCGCCAGATCGGCCTGGAGCTTTTCGCTTAGTGCAGCGAGTCCTTCGCGGCGCGCTTCTTTCTCCTTCACGCGGAGGGCACGGGCGAGTTCTTCCTTGTAAGCCGTGACGGCCTCGACGAGTCCGGGAATTTCCTCGGGCTCGGGAAGAGTCATCTTGGTTTTGCCGGCTTCGGCGACCACCTGGGATTCAAGGGCGAGGATCCGGCGGATAGCGTCATGGCCATACTCCAGGGCGGCGATCATATCCTCTTCGGAGATCTCGCGCGCTTCGCCTTCGACCATGACGATGGAGTCCTCGGAGGCGGAGAGGACCAGGTCGATATCGCTCTCCTCTTGCTGCTCGAAGGTGGGGTTGGCAATGAAACGGCCCTCCACCCTGCCGATGCGGACGCCGGCGATGGGCGTCTGAAAGGGGATATCGGAGACGCCTAGTGCCAGGGAGGCGGCGGTGATGCCGAGGACGTCGGCGTCGTTGATCTTGTCGGCTGAAAGCACCCAGACATAGACCTGCACTTCATTGCGGAAGCTCTTGGCGAAGAGCGGACGGATGCTGCGGTCGATCAGACGGGCGCTGAGTACCTCGCCGTCAGTCGGCTTGCCTTCGCGTTTAAAAAATCCGCCGGGGATTTTGCCAGCGGCATAGGCCTTTTCGCGATAATCGACGGTGAGCGGAAAGAAATCGCGTTCCTCCGAGGCTTTCTTATCGGCGACGACAGCGGCTAGCACGACCGTGTCACCCAGCTGGACCCAGCAGGCGCCATTGGCCTGCTTGGCCAACTTGCCAGTTTCCATGATCAGCTGCTGACCTTCAAAATCGGTTTGTTTTCTAACTACCATTGTTCCTCCATTGTGACCAGGCCGTTTCCCCGAGGATGAAGATGCGAGGAGAATGTCTTTTGCAGGCAAGCGCACTGCGCACATTCATGATAGAGTGATATCAACCTGATTCTTGTGAGTAATGCAGAGTCCAAGCCCTGCGTCATCGCAGCCGATTCATTCCTCGCGGCCCTTAGCCGCGTGGAACAAACCGGCTGCGTCTTGCTTTATTGCTATGGTTCTTTAGCGGCGGATCCAGCGGGGTTGGAATCGACCAGATCCGTCGATTTGACGTTAAACTTTTCGAATAGGGTGCGCTTGACCAGATAGAGTGCAGGCCCTGTACCGGTCTTGGCATAGAGCGTAGTGGTATCCTTGTCCTGGCCGAGAAGCAGTTCCCCGAGCAGCGCGCCCTTTTGGGTCACACGGCAGCGGATGCGCGGTTTATCAAGGCCGAAGGGCTTAAGCGCTGTCGCGTTGTCGCTGACGAAACGTTCCGCCGTAGCGTTGGCGAGATCACTCACCAGTCCGGTTATTTTCCAGTCCCGAAGCCGCTTCTCCGCTGGCCTGGTCAGGGTCCAACGGCCCGCCGTGTCCTTCTGGCAGACGAAGGTGGTATCCCCGATACTCAGTTCAAGTCCGTCTGCGGCGGAGACAGGGAAGCGTAGAAGCTGTTTGTCACGCAGGTCATTCAGGGTTACCTTGAGGCTTTTCACAAAGCTGGAATCGACTATAAAGACAGCGGGCCGTGAAATATCTCGGGCATAGAATTCATGGCCTTCGGCCTTGCCGATGGCCAGTGCAAGTGGACCCGATGCGGTTGAGCGGCCGAGTGTATACTGCATCAGGGGCTTATCGAGACCGTACACGCCAAGGCTCCGCGGATTCTCCTCGACAAAGCGCGCCGCTTTCTGGTACTGTAGCGAATTGAGTAAAGCGGAGATCTTGTTGCGATCGGCCGGATAGGTGCCGGGGAATGTGATCTTCCAGTCGCTGCCCTCTTTATTGAGATTAAACATCTCCTGGCCGCTTTTAATTTCCATGGTGCTGATAGTGTTCTGTTCAAAATCGAGGACGCTCTTGTCGCGCAGGTCCATCAGCGATTTATTGAGATTAGACCACAAGCTGCTGGTGCCGAGAAAGACTTCCGGGTAACCGGCTTTCCGGGCATAGACCAGGGAGCCGATCGCGGCATCGTCGCCGATATAGAGGGTATCGATTTTGCCTTTGGACTGCAGCACCAGGATGGCGCGGGGCGGCAGCAGGCCGAAAGCGGGATAATCGGTCGGGCTTGACGAAACGATGCGTTCTTTTTTCGCCCAGCTGAACATCGAGGCGATGGCATTCCAGGCGTTCTTGTCGCCCCGGATGCGCAGGGGTGCCTGCATCGACCATCCGCTACTATCGCGAGCGGCCTGGAACCCGGCGGGCCAGATCCCGATGGCGGTGATTTCGTCGCCGGAGTAGTTGATTATTTTTTCGTTCGCACTCTTTTCAGCCTGATCGGACGTGTCCTTTTTGTTCATATAAACAACGCCAAGGATGCCCAGTGTGAGAATGAGCGCGAGGATGAGCGTTGTTCTGAATCTCATAGCCTCAAGACTCCAAAAATCCAAAGGTATACAAACCGGCCATGGCTTCCCGATGCAGGGAAGCCATGGCCCATGGTTATTTGCGTTTACGGTAGACGGCGATTCCGGTGGCGAAGATAGCTAATGGCAGCAGGATTACGCCGATATAGAGCAGGGCGCGGGACTGCGTCTGGGTGATCGTGATTCGCCGGTCCTCGGGGTCACGCGCCCGCACAGAGATCAGATCCTCTTCCCCGGCCAGCCAGCTCACCGCATTGAGAAATAGATTGCCGTTCCCCTGGGTGTTGAAGTAACTGTTTCCTGCGAAATCGGAATCCCCGAAAACGACGAGCCGGGTTTTGGCGGCTGTGCCGCTGGCGTCCGATGCCGCAGCCATCTCGGCGGCGGCACAGAGAGTCACCGGTCCGCGTAAATCGGCGCCCGGAGTAAAGGTGATCTCTTTGAGGCCGCTCAGAGGGGAGGTCTCACCCCAGCTTCTCTGGCTGGTTTTGGCAACCTCTTGCCAGGTCAGGCCGGCAGGCGTATTATCAGCGCGGCTGATCGAACGGGCTTCCGGAAAAAAAGTCATCAAGTTGAAATCCTTGGTGATCGCATGCTCGGGATACTGCGAGACGATCGGCATGGTTGGGCCGGCGCCGAAAAGCTGGCCGAAACCCGAAGCATCCACCACGACATCATGGCCGATCTTGTACCCCCATTCGCTGAGAAGAGCCGCATAAGAGTCCGGCGAATCGGGATCAAGTAGTGCCAGCAGTTTGCCGCCCTTCTTGAGATAGGCGCTAATCAGCGATTTTTCGTTGCCGAAGAGATCGCTTTTGGGGCCGGCAATCACCAGCAGGCTGCAATCGGCAGGCAGGTTGTTTTCTTGGGCCAGGACGATCGTGCCAACTTCATAATTCTCATTAACTAGAGCGGTCTTGGCCTTATTCAGACCGTTTTGATCCGATTTTTCCGGATCCTTTTCGCCATGGCCGCTGGTAAAATAGATCTTCTTTTTACCTTCCCGCGTCACCTTGATGATGGCATTGGTGAGCAGCTGTTCTTCACTCTTCTCGATCCGCTCTTCCTTGCCATTACCTTCCACGATAAGGGTGCCATAGGCCTTGACCTGGTATTTTTTGGCGAGTCCGGGCTTCTTGTCCGGATCGTTGAATTCAAATTTCAGGTGATCGGAATAGTGCGCGTACTCGGTGAGGAGTTCTTTGGCCATGCCCTCTTCACCGGATTTAAAAAAGCCGGTCACCTTGACATCCTGTTTAAGGTTTTTCAACAGCGTTCGTGTCTGTTCTGCCAGGCTGAACTGTTTAGCAGCGGTGGTATCCCAGCGCCAGGAGAACCTCGAGGCGAAAATATTGGCGACGACGAGAAGCCCGAGAATGACAGCGATCATCAGGGCAGCGTTGCTGCTATATTTGGCCGATCGGCTGGTCAAGCCCTTTTTAAGTTCTTCGAACTGCAGCACGGCCGATGCAACCAAGAGAATAGCGCCCAGGATCAGCGGCGCATAGACCATCCAGTTCATCAGGCTGGTCAGGGAGTAGATGATCAGGCCGGCCAGGAGGATCAATAGACCCAGCCAGCCGCTATAGACGGCTATCTTTTTCATTATCGGCCCCTCCATTTTGCGGATTCAATAGAGACATAGGAGAGGAAAAGGCCCATGGCGGCGAAGCTGAGATAAAAAACGAGGTGTTTGGTATCCAGGACCCCTTTGGCAAAATCATCGAAATGCTCGATCAGGGAAAAATTCCCCAGAACCTTGCCAACGGCAGGGCTCGCCATGTCCGAGATCCAGCCAATCGCCCAGAAGACCAGGATGAAGGCAACGGTGCTCACCGCCGCGATGATCTGGTTATCGGTGAGGGTCGAGAAAAAGAGCCCGAACGAGATGTAGCACAATCCGAGCAAAAAGAGCCCGAGGTAGCCGGTAAGGATCTGGCCCAGCTCGGGTTTCCCCAGGACAAAAAGGACGGCGATGAACAGACCACTGAGCAGCAGCATCAGCAGATAGAGTCCGGCTGCGGCGCTGAACTTGCCCAGAATGGACTGGGTGTTGGTCACCGGCGAGGTGAGCAGCAGTTCGATCGTACCACTCTTCTTCTCATCAGAGAAAAGCCGCATGGTGACCAGGGGCAGAAAAAAGAGAGCGAACAGGCTCATATTGTGCAGCAGCGGCCGGACCGCCATCATATTGACATTGAGCTTGGGCATGGCCATCCGGTAGTATTGCGCCTGCATGTCCGCTTGCATACACATCTGGACAAAATTGGTCACTAGCAAATAATAAAAGATGCCCGAAATGAGCAAAAAGAGGCCTATTACCACGTAGGCGATCGGGGAGCTGAAATAGGATCTCCACTCCCGATTGAGAATGGCGAGATAGTTATTCATTTGTGATCCACCTCCTCCTCCGTAGTCGTCACGCGCAGGAAGACATCCTCGAGACTGAGCCCCTCGGGCCGCAGTTCATAAAGATCCCAACCCTTCTCGATGATGGCGCGGGCAATGGCGGGACTGATATCGCCCTCGGCACCGCTTTCGATCTGGTAATGCCGGATGCCCTGTGGCGCGGACAGATCGAGAGCGCGCACCTGGCGGACCCCCTCAAGACGACCGAGCAGGTTTTGCACCTCAGCGGCGGGTCCGCTGGAAGCCAAAGCGAAACGCTGCGACCCGGCCAGTTTGCGGGTCAGGTTTTCCGGAGTATCTTCGGCGACGATTTTACCCTTGTCGATGATGACCACCCGTTCGCAGGTCATACTGACTTCGGGCAGAATATGTGTACTGAGGATGATGGTGTGCGTACCGGCGAGGCCCTTGATGAGTTCGCGCACCTCGATGATTTGTTTGGGATCGAGGCCGACGGTGGGCTCATCCAGGATGAGCACTTCGGGATTATGGACCAAAGCCTGCGCAAGTCCGACGCGCTGCTTGTATCCCTTTGACAGCTGCTTGATGACCCGTCCCGAGACGCTGCTGATACCGGTTTTATCCATGGTTTCAGCAATCGCCCGCTTGCGATCGCGCCCGTCGATCCCCTTAATTTTGGCGACGAACTCGAGATAATCGGTCACCCGCATATCCATGTAGAGTGGCGGATTCTCGGGCAAATAGCCGATGCGGCGGCGAACCTCCATGGAGTGCTCATGGACATCAAAACCAGCCACCACCGCCGTACCGGAAGTCGCGGGGAGGTAGGTTGTCAGGATACGCATGGTGGTCGTCTTGCCAGCGGCGTTGGGACCGAGGAAGCCGACGATCTCTCCCTTACCAACCTGAAACGAGACATTGTCAACAGCCATGACCCGCCCGAAATAGCGTGTCACTTGTTTTACTTCAACCATTGGCCATAGCCTCCTTTCTCTTTGTCTGAATCCGGCCTGGACCATGCTCCGGGCGCATCGGGGAGTGGCAGCCGCACCGACACTAACGGCGGATACCGAGTTCCTGAATCAGCGAACGATAGAGCGTGATATCGTTGGATTTCAGGTAGTCGAGCAAACGGCGCCGGCGGCCGACCATCTTGAGCAAACCGCGCCGGGAGTGGAAATCCTTCGGATTCGTGTGAAAGTGTTTGGTGAGCTGATTGATACGCTCTGTCAGCATGGCGATCTGGGCTTCGGTGCTGCCCGTATTGCCGGCACGCTGTCCGTACTTGAGCACAAGCTCTTCTTTTACTTCTTTGGTCAGTGGCATTTAAAAAACCTCCGGTTAGTAACTTTAATGGCTTGATAAAAGTTCCATAGATTTAGCGACATCTTGTTTGATTTGTTCGATCAGGGCCGTCGCAGTGGCGAATCTGGCATCCTCACGGATATAGGCGATGAGTTCGACGTTCACCTCCTGCCCGTAGAGCTGAGCATTGAAATCGATAATATAGGTCTCGATGACCCGTTCCCCATCCGGGAAGGTAGGCCGCTGGCCGATGTAGGTTACCGAGTCATAGCGCCGGCCGCCCAGGCGGGAGCGCGAGGCATAGATGCCGGGGCGCGGCACCAGTTTATACTGAGAGTAGGGTTTGAGGTTGATGGTCGGAAAGCCCAGACCGGTTCCCCGCCCTGCTCCATGCATCACCAGACCGTTGATGCTGTACGGGCGACCCAGCATCTGGGTGGCAAGCTCCAGATCGCCCTCCTGCAGGGCCTGGCGGATTCTGGTGCTCGAGATGATCTCCTCGCCGTATTTCAAGGGAGGCAAAGAATCCACGGCAAAGCCATGGTCCTCACCGAGTTTTTGCAGAAGGGCGAGATTGCCGCTGCGTCCCTTGCCGAAGGCGTGATCGTGCCCGATGATGATCTCCCGCATGTGCAGCTTGTTGAGGAGGATATCGATAACGAAGCGGTCCGGCACCATGCTAGCGAAGGCCGGCGAGAAATGGGCGATCACGAGCCGGTCGAGGCCGAGGCCGCTGAGGATCTCGATCTTCTCCTCGATGGTGGTCAGCACCTCCTGCTGCGGCCGGGTGGGATCCTGGAGGACGAGCTGCGGATGCGGCTCAAAGGTGATCATGGTCGCGTGTGCAGGGGCCCGTTCGGCGCGCCGCTTCAATTCGGTGAGGATCGATTGATGGCCGCGATGAACCCCATCGAAGGTCCCCAGCGAGACCACACTGGAGTCGGAGGGTGGAAAAGTATGGATATTCCAGATGATTTGCATTACTGCTCTATCTACACCGTTCAGATTCAATATACTGCGGCAAAGCGGTTACTTCCAGGGCATCCTGCAACAGATACGCACCGATGCGCGTCCGGGTGAGATGCGACAAAAAACCTACAGTGCCGAGTACCAGGGCCAGATCACGCGCGAGGGCACGGATATAGGTGCCCTTGGAACAAGAGACCACAAAATCGATCCGATTATCCGCGACCGCCAGCACCTCGAGGTTGTGAATGACCACCCGCCGGGCTGCGGGCGTCGGCGGCGCGCCGGCCCGGGCGAGTTTGTAAAGGCGCTGGCCGCCGATATGGATCGCCGAGAAGCTCGGCGGCACCTGTTCCACTTCACCGACGAAACGACGGGCGGCTTCGCAGACTTGCTCTCGATCCAGCGGAGCACACCTTTTCTCTTCCGTTATCACTCCGCTGATGTCTAGGGTGTCGGTCGTGACCCCGAGACGCATCCGTCCTCGGTATTCCTTGGGCGCATCGACAAGAACGCTGATATTCCGGGTTTCACTTCCGGTGCAGACCAGCAGGACCCCCTCCGCGAAGGGATCGAGCGTCCCGGCATGACCGACTTTTCCGCCGGCAACGAGTTTTTTCACCAGGCGAACCACATCAAAGGAGGACCAGCCGACCGGTTTGCGCAGGTTGAGAATGAGGTCCGGGCAGCGGGCATCCCGGTGCGTTCCAGAAAGACGGGAAGCGGCTATGACTTCTCCTCCCGGTGTATCTTTTCAATCACATCCTGGATATGGGCGGCATAGCGGGCGGAATCGTCATAGCTGAACTGGATCTCGGGCACATAACGAAGTCCAAGACGATGACCCATCTCACCGCGGATCATGCCGGTCAACTGCTCGAGCCGCTGTGCGGTATGTTCGATGCGCGCCTGATCGCCCAGGACGCTATAAAAGATCCGCGCATGGCGCAGATCATCGGACATCTTGACATGGGTGATGGTGATGAAGCCCAGATCGCCCTTTTTCAGCTCGAAGAGGAGAAAGCGGCTGACCTCTTCCTGAAGCAGGGCCGCAACCCGGTCTGCACGTTTATATTTATTCATGACTCTAGATGATCTCCATCTGCTGACCTATGATCTCTACCTCTCCCTCGGTCTCGATCAGATGGAAGATTTCCGACATCACCTGGTCGATAAACTTGCGTTCGTTGGCAACCAGGGCAATGCCCAGGGTGCTGCGCTGCCATTTTTCGTTCTCGTCCACCTCCGCCACAGAGACGTTGAACTTGTTGCGGATCCGGGTTTTAAGGCTCTTGAGTAGAAATCGTTTGCCCTTGAGCGATCCGCTTTCCGGGATGAAGAGTTCGATCTGATACAGGCCTACCAGCATCGCCATGGCATCATCCTATTCCAGGGTCCGCTTGGTTTCGACCACCTTGTAGGCTTCAAGGATGTCATTCACCTTGATATCGTCATAATTGGCCAATGAGATGCCGCACTCAAATCCGGTGGCCACCTCGCGCACATCGTCCTTGAAGCGCTTGAGCGAAGCCAGTTGCCCATCGTGAATGAGGCGGTCGTCGCGGTAGACCTTGACGCGGTCGCTACGGCTGATCTTGCCTGAGGTGACATAACAGCCGGCAATATTGCCAACTTTTGGCACCTTGAAAACCTGACGGATCTCGACAGTCGCCGTCAGTTCTTCGGATATGGCCGGCGCCAGGAAGCCCTCGAGGGCCGCCTTGATATCGTTGACAATATCATAGATAACGTCATAGAGACGGATGTCCACGTTCTCCTTGGCGGCCAGTTCGCGGGCCTTAGAGGTCGGGCGGACGTTGAAACCGATGATGATGGCGCTGGAAGCCGAGGCCAGGAGGACGTCCGATTCCGAGATGGCGCCGACGCCGCGATGAATGATCTCGACCGCCACTTCATCGGTACCGAGACTGATCAGGGTATCGGTGATGGCCTCGATCGAGCCGTCCACGTCCGCCTTAAGCACCACATAGAGCTGGCGGACCTGGCCTTTCTGGATCTGGCGCGAGATTTCGTCCAGGGTGCGCGGATGGCTGCGCCAGCGTTCATGTTCACGCTGTAGTTGCTGGCGTTTCTGGCTGATTTCGCGGGTGTCGCGCTCGGACTGGAGCACGATCATGGAATCGCCCGCCTGAGGCATGCCGGCAAATCCGAGCACAGCCACCGGTTTGGAGGGCCCAGCCGACTTGACTTTGCGGCCGTGGTCATCGAACATCGAGCGCACCTTGCCGCTGAAAGAGCCGGCGATAAAGGGATCGCCGACTTTGAGGGTTCCAGACTGGACCAGCACCGTGGCGACAACACCCTTGCCGCGGTCCAGCTCCGATTCGATGATGACACCGCGCGCCAGGCGTTCGGGATTGGCCTTGAGGTCAAGCACTTCGGCCTCAAGCAGGACATTGTCCAGCAGCAGCTCGATATTCTGGCCGGTTTTGGCGGAAATTTCAACACATTGGTATTTTCCGCCCCATTGTTCGACCAACACATCCTGCTTGGAGAGTTGCATGCGGATGTTGTCCGGATTGGCACCGGGTTTGTCGATCTTGTTAATCGCGACCACGATGGGAACATTTGCCGCCTTGGCGTGACTGATGGCCTCTATGGTCTGCGGCATGACATTATCGTCCGCGGCGACGACCAGGATGACGATATCGGTGGCCTGAGCCCCGCGCGCGCGCATGGCGGTGAAGGCCTCATGACCCGGCGTATCGAGAAAGGTGATCGGCTTGCCGTCATCGGTCAGGACTTCGTAGGCGCCGATGTGCTGGGTGATGCCACCCGCCTCGCCGGCGATGATATTGCTCTTGCGGATATAATCGAGCAGCGAGGTCTTGCCATGGTCGACATGCCCCATAATGGTGACTACTGGCGGACGGCGCACCAGCTTGGCATCCTCATCTACCTCTTCCTTTTCGAGTTGCTCGAGCAGATCCTCGCCGAATTCCGCCAGGGGCGCCACTTCATAGCCGTACTCCCCGGCGAGCAGTGTGATGGTATCCATATCCAGGCGCTGGTTGATCGAAACCATCATGCCGAGTTCCATACACTTTTTGATGATTTCGGAAGCATCCGCATCCATCAGGCGGGCCAGTTCGGAGACCGACATGAATTCGCTGACCTTGATGATCGGAGTCTCCTCGACCTCGGTCTCGTCATCCAGCTGGATGCGGCGTTTTTTCTTCTTGCCTTTGCCCGGCTCCTCCATCGCTGCCATGGTCTGGCGGATGGTCTCCTGGATCTCGGCCTCGTTGAATGTGATCTTTTTCTTCTTTTTCGGTCGCTTGCGCTTATGCTCGGCCTCCGCCGGCGTAACCGCAGCCGGTTCGGCGGGCGCTTCAGCCCCTTTCTTCTTCCGTTTCCGTTTCCGCTTCTTCTTGTGGCGGCCCTCTTCGGCTTCGATCTCGGCGAGGCGTTCGACCGGAATGCTCTCCTTGGCGGGGGCACCCTCTTTCGGCGCGCGTGCGGCTGGCTTTTCCGTTTCTTCGGCGGGACGCTCCTTTTCGCGCGTCCGGCGCGAAGTCTCCTCAGGCGGAATTTCGATGACAACCAGCCGCTTGTGCGGCTTGGCCTTGACAGGCTCGGGCGGGGCTTCTACCGGGATAGCTCCTGCGGCTTTTGCTTTGACCGGCGGGATCTTGGCGCCGGCTTCGCTAGCCCGTTTGTCTTCGGCAGCCTGAGCCTCCTGGCGGGCTGCTGCCTCGACAGCGGCCGTTTCACGGCGCTTGCGCAGTTCAGGCATCTCCTTGGCCATTTCCTGGGCAACGGCCAGCCGCCGTTCCAGGTTTTTCTGGGCCTCGATCTTTTTAGCCTCCTCTTGCGCCTTTTTCTCGCGCAGTCTGCGGCGAAACTCATATTCTTCATCAATTTGAGTTGTTTTTTCGCCGAACTTTTCCACGACGGCGGCATAGGCCTCGTCCGAGACCAGACTCATCTGGTTGCGCACATCATGGTTCAGTTTGGTGAGGAAGGCGACAAGAGCTTCATTGGAGATGTTGAACTCTCTTGCGACTTGGAATACCCGCTTTTTCACAGACAAATGACACTCCTAATTCTACATGGCGATCACACTGGCATCAGGTTCCATTGGTGGACGCGATTATTGGGTTTCGGCCTCGAGTGCTTCGAGGATCTTCTCGGCCGTTTTCACGCCGATGCCCGGCAGCTGGGTGAGGCCCTCGGTGCCCGCGTTGAGGACATCGCGAACCGAGCCAAAGCCGCCGCTGATCAACAGGCTCTTCTGTTTCTCGGTGATGCTGGTGACATCGGTGATCGCCTTGTCCAGATCGCGCTGTTCTTCCATCAGTTTGCGGAAATCCTCCTCGCGCATCGTCTGGATGTCATAGCCGGTCAGGCGTGAAGCCAGGCGGCGGTTGACGCCGCCCTTGCCGATGGCCAGGGAGATCTGCTCGTCGTCGAGCACGGCACTGACCTTCTTCTCCTCCTCGTCGATGATGATGCGCAGGGGCTTGGCGGGGCTGAGCGCACGGGTGATAAAGATCTCGGGTTCACTGCTCCAGTTGATGATATCGATCTTTTCGTTGTTGAGTTCCTTGACGATGGACTGGATGCGCATGCCTTTCATGCCGACACAGGCGCCGACGGCGTCAATGCGCTTGTCGTGGGAGTAGACGGCGATTTTGGTGCGCTCGCCGGCCTCACGGGCGATGCCGCGGACCTCGATGATGCCCTCGTCAATTTCGGGTACTTCGTTCTCAAAGAGCCGGGTGATGAACATATCGTCGGCGCGGCTGACGACGATCTCCGGTCCACGGTTGCTCTTGCGCACCTCCTTGATCACGGCGCGCAGGGTACCGCCACGGTGATGCCGTTCATCCTTGATCTGCTCGTTCTTGGGCAGGATCACCTCGGTGCGGTTGTCGACGGTCATGAAAATTTCATCGCGGTTGACCTGGCGGATCTCGCCTATGATGATTTCACCAACCCGGTTCTTGTATTCTTCGTAAACCACCTCTTTTTCGATCTCTTTGATGCGCTGATTGAGATTCTGCTTGGCGGAAATGATCAGGCGGCGGCCGAACGTCGAAGGATCGATGATTTCAAGGAATTCATCCCCCTCTTCCATGTCTGGCGCGCTCTTCTGCGCTTCCTCGAGAGCGATTTCGGTCACATCGTCGGTAACCTCGGTGACCACGTTTTTGCTCTGGTAGATTTCAATCTCGCCCTTCTCCATGTTGACAAAGATGGAGTAATTGCCATTCGGGCCGTATTTTTTCTTCAGCAGGCCCAGGAAAATCTCCTGCAAGATCCGGGAAAGGACCTCCTTGTCAATGTTTTTCTCTTTGACAAGCAGGGAAAAGGCTTCGACAATCTCGTTTTTCATAGCTTTTTTCCAATAGAGATCATTTGAATTCGACGACAACTTTTGCCAGAATCAGGTCGGCCAGGGGGATAACAAGTTCCTCCCCACCCGTCTGGAGATGCAGGATCCCTGCGGTGACTTGCAGAATGATCCCCGTGGCGGAACGCTGTTCCGCGCCTTGATGGTAAGTCACCGCTACTTTTCGTCCTTGGTGCCGGATGAAATCTTTTTCTGTCTTGAGCGGACGATCGGTGCCGGGCGAGGAGAGTTCGAGGGTATACTGCCCCGGGATGAGATTAATTTGGTCGAGCCGGGCGGAGATAGCGCGGCTGGCACTGGTGCAACGCGCCAGGGAAATGCCACCAGCCTCATCGGCATAGATGCGAATGACCAGATTGCCCTTGCGTCCGTGGACTTCGAGATCGACCAGGTCGATTGCCATCTCGGTCAGTATCGCTTCGATAATTGCTTTTAAATCATTTATTTCTATCATGCTGTGATTCCGTAACAATAAAAAAGTGGGCCAAAATGGACCCACTTCAGAGTGATAATATATAAAAAAATAACAAACTATGCAAGAAAATTCGCGAGAAAATCAGTTCCCGAGCATGCTAAGGAGCATCAGGGCATCAT
This sequence comes from bacterium, assembly GCA_035419245.1. Taxonomy (NCBI): domain Bacteria; species bacterium. The sequence goes on from DAOLSP010000005.1 coordinate 119,905, forward strand.
CCTTTTCAGTCGCCTTGGGATACTCATCGAGAAGACGATTGAGCACCTTACGGGCCTGGGCCGTATTGCCGGCCTGCTGATAGCAGCGTCCGGCATTGAGCAGCATCGAGGGGGTGAGTACTGATTTGTATGAGTCGGCCGCCTTGAGGTAAGCGGCTGCCGCTTCGCCAAGGTTTTTCTCCTCTTCGAGGCAGGCTGCGACGCCGCCGATAGCCGCTGCGCGAAAATAGTCATCCCCTTTAAAGCTGCCCGCGAATTTCTCATAATGTTTGCGGGCGTTGGCATATTCCTTGGTCTGAAAGAAGGCGTTGGCCAGATAGAGCCGTGCCATTTTACCGCTGGTGGTGCCGCCGTAGCTGTCGACGATCGGGCTCAGCTGGCTGATGGCATTCTGGTAATCCTGGGCCTCGAGGGTGCGGGTAGCGCGCGCCAGATCGACACTGGCGCTCCTTTCTGCCCTGATCTGGGAGTAGGAGTAATAGGCCACGCCGGCTGCGACTAGAACCACGGCGCCGACCGCCATCATCAAAATCTTACCGTTCTGTTCAAGCCATTCCTGGGCCTGGAAATAAAAAGTGACCAGCTTGTCTTCCTTAAGCTGTTTCTTGGTGATCTTTTTTCGCGGTTTGAGCATTGGACGTCCAGTTGGTTTATGATCCAAAATTCCGAGTTGATTAAAACTTGATAATATAAGGATGAAATCATCGAAATGCAACAGAAAAGGCGGCGGAAGATGGCCTGCGTCAAGAACTCAATCAGGACGGGCTTCCCGGGCGGAGACGGTAACGATCTCGTAGAGGTGACCGGCGAGGGCCGAGATGAAGATCATGAAGAGGAAGAGGACGAAGATTTCGCCGATCTTGGACCGGAGCAAGCCGAAGAAATGGCCGAATTTGATAAAAATCGGCATGGAGAGCACGCTGATCACCAGGGAAATGACGATGCTCGACCATAGTTTGGCGAAATTTTCCCGGCCGCCGGCGAAATAGGCGATGACGAAGATCATCACTCCCAACGCGAAGGCGACGATGGAGACGGTGGGATGAATCTCGAACCAGACCAGGAAATCACCGCCGCGTTCGCCACCCTGGGCCATGGTTTGAGGATCAGGGATGGGCATAGCTCTCAGGGCCTCTCGATTCAAACACAGTTACAGCTCCCGTTTAGCACCGCTATATGCATAATGTTGTGAAAATATGGAGAAATTGCAAGACAATTTTCCATCCGCATTATTTGAGCGTTCCGCACCCGGCCGATAAAAAACCCTTTGTTCATCGTACTGCACAAAGGGCTTTTCGTCATCAACGATGCAATCTCTTCCTTAGCCCCTGGACTTCTCCAGCAACGGGCGCAGCGATTCCGACACGCCCAGCAGGCCGAAAAGACCGCCACTATGCAGGAAGAGGATGTTCCTCATTTCCCTCAAATGGCCCTTGGCGATCTCCTGCACCAATCCATGCATCGCCTTGCCGGTATAGACCGGGTCGAGGATTACCCCTTCCCGCTGCGCCAGACGGATGAGTGTTTCCAGTTCTTCCGGGCGGGATTTGCCATAACCTTCTCCGGCATAACCATCGATTAGATGTATACTTTTGGCATCCGCCTTTAGCTCTGGATGATACTTCCGCCGCACCTCGTCCAGGATCTCAAGGATACGGGCGGTAAAATAGGCCGCATCGTCGCAGATATTGATGCCGATGACCTCGGTCTCCCAGGATTCGCGTTCCTTGCCAAGGATCAGTCCTGCGAGTGTTCCCCCCGAGCCCACAGCGCAGACCATGGCGTCAAAGTGAATCCCCAGGTGAGCGGATTGCTGCCGGATTTCGCGCACCGCCTCTGCATAGCCAAAGGCGCCCAGCCCATCGGAAGCACCCTCTGGGATGATATAGGCACGCTGGTTTTTCTGCGCGTAGCCGGCGGCGATCTCCTCCATGATTTCCTGGCGGCGGTCGCGATAGGCTTCAGGGGAGATATAGGTGACTGCAGCTCCGACCACCCGGTCGAGAAAAAAGTTTCCAGCCAGCGTATCCGGCTGTGCTCCACGCAGGAGCAGGTGTGACCGCAGTCCCAGCCGGGCTGCCGTAACCGCCGTGGCGCGTGCATGATTGGATTGGACGGCGCCGCAGGTAATGAGCACATCAGCGCGGGCATCGAGAGCGGCCCTGGCTACGTATTCGAGTTTGCGGATCTTGTTGCCGCTGAGATCCATGCCGGTCAAGTCATCGCGCTTGATCCAGAGGGCCGGCCCGCCGAGATCGGCGCTCCAGCGCTTCAAGGGTTGGATCGGGGTGGGCAGCTGGGCCAGCGATAGACGCTGGGGTTCGATTATCGGCATCGCTTATCTCCTGGCGGCTTTGACCGCATCCGCGGCGAGCGCCAGCGCGCCGACGACGCCGGCGTCGTTGCCCATTTGGGCGCGCACCAGGCGGACTCCCTCCAGGGACGCCGCCAGGGCATGGCCTTGCACGCTTTTCCAGATGCGGGCGATGAACTCATCTCCTGCGTCGGCAACCCCGCCGCCGATGACAACGACATCCGGATTGAAAATATTGACGATATTGCCAATACCGCATCCGAGGTAAAAACAGGTCTCATCGATGGTCTCGTTGGCGGCCTCTTCCCCGGTTTTGGCGTTTGCAAAGATCACTTCAGTACTCAGGCCTTCGGGAACCGGCAGATTACGCGACTTGAGTTTTCCGGCATAATTGCGCACCATCGCCGGCGCGGAGGCGTAGACCTCTAGACATCCCGGATTACCGCAGCCACAGAGCGGCCCCTCAAAGTTGATACTCATGTGGCCCAATTCCGCTCCAGAGAAACGCGCACCACGGAAGAGCTGATCATCGATGACAATGCCGCCGCCGATGCCGGTACCGAGGGTCAGTCCGATGACGTTGATATACTCCTTGGCAGCACCATAGCGGGCTTCTGCAAGAATGGCAACATTGGCATCGTTATCCGCCCACACTGGTATGCCAAAGCGCCCCTGCAGATTGCCGCGGATATCGGCATTGGGCCACTTGGGCAGGTTCGGCGTATTGCCAAGCACCCGTCCAGTATTGTAGTCAATCGCTCCGGGACTGCCGACACCGATCCCGGCTATTTCAAGTCCCTGTTTAGTCGCTACCTCGAGGAGTTCTTCCACCGCGGTGAACATTACGGCAAAGACCGCTTCCTTGGATTCCTGGGCGTTACTGGGCAGTTTGCCCTTTGCACGAATCGTCCCATCCTCGGTGCCCAGGGCATATTTTAAAAAAGTCCCGCCCAGATCCAGGCCGATGAAGGCCCTTTCCTTCTGCTCCATTTCTTCTCCTAGTGGCTTCTGCTTGTTCAGGCCTTCGTCTGTTTATTCCAGCACCCTCTCTCCGGCCTCTTGCTCAGCATTTTTTCCTGCAAGCGGTAAAAAGTACCCAATCGCTGCGAGATTTTCAAGTCTTTTCTGCCGAGGCGACCGGGGTTGCCAGCCTTTGGACACCGCAGTGGCTCTGTTCAATGCCGTTCGTGATTTCAGGCCCTCAGGGCTGCAAATTGCAGTTTGCTGGCCCCTTCGTGATACCGCTTGCGATAGGTCTGCTGGATCTCCTCGAGGGTGGCCGCGGTGGTGCTGTAACTTTCGCTTCCGGTGTCGACTATCCACTCCAGGGAACCGGGCAGCGTCCGGTCAATATAGAGGATGCCGTGGAGGTGATCGATTTCATGCTGCAGCACGCGGGCAAAATGACCCCGCGCCTCGATTTCAACCGTATGACCTTCAGGGGTTTCGGCCTTGACGATGATCCGGATATAGCGGGGAACTTGTCCCTGCAGACCGGGGAGACTGAGGCAGCCCTCGATATCCTTCTCCATCTTTTCGCTGTAAGCGATGACCTCCGGATTGGCCAGCACGTATAGTTTTTTATGGTCTATATCCTTTGCGACCAGCAGTTGCTTGTCGACATTGACCTGAGTGGCTGCAAGGCCGACACCGTCGAGCGCCTCCATGGTCTCGATCATATCGGCGATAAAGGTTTCACTGAGCTCGCCGGGCTGGATGCGTCTGGCCGTCGTGCGCAGGGTCGGGTGGCCATATTTAATTACCGGTAAAACCGCCATGAATCTACCTTTGAGGTTAAGCGTGGGTTGATTGCCTGTCTGCACGATAGGAACTGCGGACCAGCGGTGCCGATTCAACATGTATAAAGCCCATCCTGATTGCCGTCTCTTGCCACTCCGCAAACTCACCGGGTTCTATGAAGCGATCGACCGGCAAATGGTGACGGGAGGGCGGCAGATACTGCCCGAGCGTGAGAAGCTGGCAGTCGACGGCGCGGAGGTCGGCGAGGGCGGCCTGGAGTTGGGCGCGGGTTTCGCCAAGGCCCAGCATCAGTCCCGATTTGGTGAGACTCCCCGCCTTTCGTGCCGCAGCGAGCAACGTCAGGGAGCGCCGATAGTCGGCTTGCGGCCGGACGCGCGGGTAGAGCGCCTGAACGGTTTCGAGGTTATGACTGAGGACGTCGGGTTGGGCGGCCAGAATCGCGGCCAGGGCTGAGATGGAGCCGCCGAGGTCGGGGATTAGGACCTCGACCTGGCACCGCGGTGAACGGGCGCGGATGGCGGAGATGGTCGCGGCAAAATGGGCTGCGCCTCCATCCGGAAGGTCATCGCGGGTGACCGAGGTGACCACGGCATAGCGCAATCCCAGTTCCTGGACCGCCGCAGCGACGCGAGCCGGCTCATCGGGATCCGGGGGCTGCAGCCGGCCGTGGAGAACCGCGCAAAAGCCGCAGTTGCGCGAACAGATATCGCCGAGGATCATAAAGGTCGCGGTCTTTCGTCCCCAGCATTCGCCGATGTTAGGGCAGCGGGCGCTCTGGCAGACGGTATGTAGCTGGTGGCCGGCGACCAGTTCCTTGACCTGATAAAACGAGCCCTTGCCGGCGAGGTCTACCTTGAGCCAGTGAGGCCTGCGGAGTTCTTTCGTTGATGACATTAGATAATTTAAGAATAAATTTGGATAAAGGAAGTAAAAAAGTTCGAGCGCCCGTGAGGGGTCGCGCTCATTCGCTCCATTTTTCGCCCGCAACCTGGTATTTTAGGAAGGCATCGCGAGTCCAGGGCATTTTCTGCGCAAAGATATCCGAGATGGCATCGGCGTAAATACGGATCTCCTCCTGAGCGTGGGTGTCGGTGCGCAGGGAGAGAAAGTTCATCAAGGCACGGCTATTGACTGTCCAGTAGAACTCGGTATAGAGGGAGAGCGGCAAGACGATCCGTGCGTGTTCCCGAGCGACGCCGCGCTCCAGCAGTTCCTGATAGAGCGCATAAGCTTGCTGGTAGAGGGCCGAAATCTTGCCCTGCAGCTCGGTATTCTCTTCCTCCGCGAGGAGGTCATAGCGGTAATTGCGGGCTTTCTGGGTGCGCAGGCGCGCCGGAAGGCAAAACTCCTCTTTCATCTTGGCATAGCGGCCCGAGATCTCATTATAGCTGGCAATGCGGTGGCGAAACCACTGCCGGGCCACAAAAATTGGGCACTTGATGTGAAACTTGAAGACCGAATGCTCGAAGGGCGTTTCATGGCGGTTGGCGAGCAAAAAGTCGAGCAACTTATGATCGCGCTCGGGATCGGTCGCCCCCTTGCCAAAGGAGACGCGAGCCGCCTCAACCACGGCCATATCCCCGCCCATGAAATCGAGGAGTCGGACGAAACCATGGTCGAGCAAGGGGATTTCTTGCATAGGTTCCAACGATACACCTGCCTTTCCTAACAACTAATCATATTTGGCAGTTTCAAGTATTTGTACGATTCGCTGCAAAAATCGGCCGGCATAGAGTCCGTCGATGAGCCGGTGGTCATAAGTCAGGCTGAGATACATCATCGAGCGAATGGCGATGGCTTCGTTGATGACCACAGGACGTTTTTTGATCGCCCCGGTGCCGAGGATGGCCACCTGCGGCTGATTGATAATCGGCGTGCCCCAAAGGTTGCCGAAGGTGCCAATGTTGGTGATCGAAAAAGTTCCACCCTGCACCTCATCCGGTTTAAGCTGGCGACTCCGGGCCCGGTTTGCCAGGTCAGACACCGCGCGGGCGATGCCCGAGAGATTGAGCCGGTCGGCATGACGGATGACCGGGACGATGAGCTTGTCCTCGAGGCCGACGGCGATACCGATATGGATCGATTTCTTCAAAAAAATCCTTTCCTGGTCCATCGACGCGTTGATGAAGGGAAACTCCTTGAGGGCTCTAGCTGCGGCATCGATGAAAAAGGCGGTGTAGGTCAACGGAACGCTCTCCCGCTCTTCAAAGGCGACTTTGACGCGCTCGCGATATTGCACCAGCGGGGTAACATCCACCTCGGCGACGGAGGTGACATGGGCGGAGGTGTGTTTGCTGACGATCATGTGTTCGGCGATACGCTTGCGCACATGGTCCATGGGGATGATCTCCTGATCGCCCTCGGGGAGCCCGACAGCGGCGGCGGGTTTGGATACGGGCGCTGCGGGCATCCCGGCCGCTGGGCGGGGCGCAGGTGAGATCGGCAGCGGCGCAGGCGCCGCTGCAGCCGGGGCCGGGGCACCGCCGCGTCGAGCGAGATAGTCCAGGATGTCCTGTTTGGTGATCCGCTGGTTTTCGCCGCGTCCCTGAATCCGCTCCACTTCGGAGACGGTGAGGCCCTGTTCGCGGGCGATCTTTTTCACGACCGGAGAGAGAAAGCGTCGGACACCGGAATTGGTCCAGCCGGCATTCCCGTTGGCAGCGGGCAGCGGAGGTACTGCGGAGGTCCCGGCGTCAGGCATCGCAGCGGGCGCAATTGCTGCGGCCGTCTGCTGCGGTGCAGCTATGCCGGCGATAGCTGTCGGCACAACGCCTACGGATTCGGCTTCATCCATCGAGATGCGCGCGATTGGGACGTTGACCGCTACGGTTTTGCCTTCTTCGGCGAGAATCTCGACGAGGAGGCCGCTGGCGGGCGCGGGGATTTCCGAATCGACCTTGTCGGTGCTGATCTCCAGGATCATCTCATCCTTTTGCACCCATTCGCCGGGCCGTTTGCGCCATTTGACGATGGTGCCTTCGACGATGCTCTCCCCCATCTGGGGCATGACCATCTCTATTTTCATGTCTGGTCCTTTCGCTCGAGCCTGCTTCAGCTGATATCATAAGACAGGGCGCGGTCCATTTCCAGTTGGTTGTTGATCTCTTCCAGCTGGATTTCGAGAGCGCGTTTATGCTGCATCTCCTGGGCGGCGAGCCGGTTGAACATCTCTTCCTCGGTCGGGGTACGGGCGCACTGCCGGGCGCTGATATAGAAGGTATAGGCCTCTTCCTCGCGATGAATGGCGGTCAGGAGGATCTCCCGCATCGAATTGAGTTTTTCCTTTTCAACTTCGGTCATGATGATTCTCCTCGCAGTTAAAAGCGCACCACATCGTGCACCGCCCGGGCGATCTTGGCGGCGTTCGGTCGCCAGTACTCCTCCATCACCGGCGCGTAGGGGGTCGGGGTATCGAGACCTGCGACGCGTTTGATGGGGGCGTCCAGTTCCTCGAAGGCGTACTCCGAGATCAGGGCGGCGATCTCGCCCCCGATTCCGCCGGTGAGGTTGGCTTCATGAACGATGACGACCCGGTTGGTGCGCCTGACGCTCTCGAGGATCGCCTCGATGTCCAGGGGTTGCAGGGAGCGCAGATCGAGGATGGTCACCTCGATTCCTTCAGCGGCCAGTCCATCAGCGGCTTCAAGAGCAGCATGAAGCATGGCTCCGTAGGTGATGATCACTGCTGCACTTCCCTGGCGAACGGTTCTCGCTTCTCCGAGCGGGACCAGGACCTCCGTGGCGGGGTCGATCTCCTCCTTGATGCGCCGGTACAGGAACTTGTTCTCGAAATAGAGGACAGGATTATCGTCGCGCACTGCACTCTTCAACAGTCCTTTGGCATCATACGCGGTGGCCGGCGCCACGACCTTGAGGCCGGGCTGGTGGACAAACCAGGCTTCAGGATTTTTGGAATGAAAGGCGCCGCCATGAATGCCGCCGCCGGAGGGGGCGCGCACGACCATCGGCACCGCGGTACCGTAGCGGTAGTGCAGGGTTGCAGCGTTGGTGACCAGTTGGCTGAAGCCGGAGGTGATAAAGTCGGCGAACTGCATTTCGGCAATCGGGCGCATGCCGGCGAGGGCGGCACCCACGGCCACCCCGATGATCGCTGCCTCTGAGATCGGCGTATCCATCACCCGTTCTTCACCAAACGTATCGATCAACCCTTTAGTGACCTTGAAGGCACCGCCGTAAATACCGATATCTTCGCCGAGCAGGAAAACGCGGGGATCGCGCTGCATCTCTTCGCGCAGGGCATCGGTGATGGCTTGCAAATAGGTGATTTCGGCCATGGGGATTTTCTCCAGTTATTCGGCGTAGAGGCCTTCTGCGGCCCAGTGGGCCTCGGGCAAGGGGCTGTCGAGCGCGCTTTGGGTGGCTTTTTCGATCTCCTGTCCGAGTTGCTCATGAATGGCGGCGAGCGCAGGGGCATCGAGCACCCCCTCCTTGATCAGGAGGTGTTCCAGCCGGGCGATGGGATCCTTCTTTTCGTACTCCCTCATCTGCTTCTTGTCGACATAAAAGGCATCGTCGTGGGCGGAGTGGCCCACCATGCGGAAGCTCAGACACTCGATGAGACTGGGCCCCTTGCCGGCGCGAGCGCGTTCGACTGCGGCCTTGACGGTGGCATAGACCTGCAGGGCGTCGGTGCCGTCGATATGAAATCCCGGAATGCCGTAACCGATGGCGCGGTCGGAAAGATGTTTAGCGGAGAAGCCCTTATGGGTCGGCGTTGAATAGGCGTACTGATTGTTTTCGATGATCAGGACAAAGGGTGCCTTTTGCACCGCCGCAAAATTGAGCCCTTCGTGAAAATCGCCGATATTGGAGCCGCCCTCGCCGATAAAATTGAGAGTGACGACGGCCTTACCCTGCATGCGCATGCCGATGGCCGTGCCAACAGCGACCGGGATCATATGACCGAGATGGCTGACATTTCCGACGATATTGAGGCGGGTGTCGCTGCAATGGATGCCGCTATCCTTGCCTTTTGAGAGGCTGTTGCCCCGGCCTAGGTACTGCAGCAGGATATTAAGGACACTTTGCCCCTTGGCCAGATGAGCGCCGAGATCACGGTGAATGGGAAAGAGCCAGTCCTCCGGCTCAAGGGCCAATCCGGCTCCGACCGTGGTGCCCTCGACACCGCGGCCCGTATAAACACCACCGACAATGCGCCCCTGTCGGTACAGAGTGATGATGCGTTCTTCCGTAAGCCGCGTCTTGAGCATCAAAGTGTAAAGCTTTACTTTAATATCGTTGGTTATATTCACATCATTTGATGACATAGGGAATTCCTTCCTTCAATAAGCGACCAGGGCTCGTACAGAATGAATGATCCCTTCCAACTGCGGCAACACGGCCTCCTCAAGGCCGCTGGCGTACGGAATGGGCGAATCGAGAGCTGCGAGACGTCGCACCGGCGCATCGAGATGCTCAAAGGCGGCATCTGCAACGCGGGCAGCGATTTCGGCCCCAAAGCCGGCCGTCAGGGTATCCTCATGGAGGACAAGGAGGCGGCCGGTCCTGGCGAGCGATGCGATGATCGCCTCAAGGTCGAGAGGCAGAATGGTGCGCAGATCGAGGATTTCCAGTTCGATTCCTTCCCTTGCCAGTCGCTCAGCGGCCTTCAGCGCCTTGTGAACCAGCATTCCCCAGGTGACAATGGTGGCGTGACGGCCCTCCCGAAGCTTTTTGGCGACGCCAAAGGGAAGGCAATAGTCTGAATCCGGTTCGGGAGCGATCGCATAACTTTGGCGGTAAAGCCCCTTATGCTCCAGAAAAAGGACCGGATCTTCGCAGCGGATGGCCTCCTTGAGCAGCCCTTTGGCGTCCGCGGCATTGCTGGGGTAGCAAATACAGAGGCCAGGAAGGTGCGCGAAAAACCCCTCGATGTTCTGGCTGTGGCACAAGCCGCCGTGAATGTAGCCGCCCACAGGGACGCGGATAACGACAGAGCACGCAAATTGGCCGGCCGAACGCCAGCGCAGGGTTGCCACCTCATTGCGAAGCTGCATCATGGCAGTCCAGATGTAATCGCCGAACTGGATCTCGACCACCGGCTTGAAGCCACGCACCGCCAGGCCGATCGCGGTTCCGATTATGCTCGACTCCGCGAGCGGGGAATTGAAGACACGATCCGGACCAAAGCGGCTGGAAAGTCCCTTAGTAACCGTGAAAACGCCGCCCTTGGGATCGGCGACATCCTGACCATAGATCAGCATCGCGGGATTGGCCTCCAGCGCTTCGGCCAGGGCGTGATTGAGAGCGTCCACCATCACAACCGGAGCGCCGACGCCGGCCGGTTCCGGCGCTATGACGGTCTCAATACGCGAGGAGGCATATAGGTGTTCAAGCACGTGGGCTGGATCGGGGTCGGCCGCTGCTTCTGCGGCAGCGGCTGCCTCCTCCACCGCGTCCCGAACCTCGGCGAGCAGGGCGTCCAGCTGCTCTTCGGAAGCGATGCTGCGCTCGATCAACAGTTTGGCCAGTCTGAGGATCGGATCTGCGGCTGCCGAGGCGGCGAGCTCCCTCTGATCACGGTACTTGCGCTGATCATCAGAGGAGGAATGGGAGAAGAGGCGGATGGTGCGTGCGACGATCAAACTCGGCCCTTTGCCGCGGCGGGCGAGTTCGGCGCAGTGAGCGACGGTTTCAGCCACCTTGAGGAGATCGAGTCCGTCGACTAGATGACGGTGCATGCTCTTGTAGCCCAGGGCCATTTCATAGACCGATGTTCCGGCCGCCTGCACGGAGCTCGGCACGGAGATGGCAAAGGCATTATCTTCGATGAAAAAGAGCACCGGCAATTTATCGCGCGTCGCCCAGTTGATGGCCTCGTAAAAGTCGCCCTGACTGGTCGTCCCCTCACCGGAGGAGACGTAGACCAGCTCATCGGTGCCGCTCTTTTTACAGCCCATAGCCACGCCGACCGCCTGGAGAAACTGGGTGCCGGTCGGACTAGATTGGGAGACGATGCGCAGCCGCTTGTGCCCGTAATGTTGGGGCATTTGCCGGCCCGCAGAAGAGGGATCTTCCGCCTTGGCGAGAAAGTTAAGCAGGATTTCTTTGGGGGTTGTTCCCCAGGAGAGCATGAAGGCGAGGTCGCGGTAGTAAGGAAACGCCCAATCCACCCCGGGTCTGAGAACAAGGCCCGCACCGATCTGGGCGGCCTCATGTCCGGCCGCGCCGATGTGAAAAAAGCTTTTACTCTGCCGCAGCAGGATGAGCATCTTTTCATCCAGCATACGGCTGGTGAGCATCAAGCGATAGCTTTTTAAAAGATCCGTGCTGGAAAAAGTCCTGCCATGGCTCACGGTAGGGCATCCCTGCAGCAGTCGTGGACACGCCGCAGGGCCTATCCCCAGGCGCGCGCAACTGCCGTCTCAGTTAGATATGAATTGCATGGCCATAGGCGTCTTCCGCCGCTTCCTTGATAATTTCGGAGATAGTGGGATGAGCATGCATGGTATGCATGATCTCATCGGCCGTCGTTTCAAGGGTCTTGCCCAGATTCAGTTCGGCGAGGAGTTCGGTGGCCTCGGCGCCGACCAGGTGGGCACCGATGAGCTCGCCGTATCGGGCGTCAAAGATCAGCTTCGCGAAACCTTCGGTTTCTCCCATAGCCATCGATTTACCGTTGGCGCGGATAGGAAAACGGCCGATCTTGATGTCGAGGCCCTGCTCGCGCGCTTTTTCTTCGGTCAGGCCGACACTGGCCACCTGGGGCTGACAGTAGGTGCAGCCGGGGATGTTCTCATAATCGACCGGGGTAACCGGATGGCCGGCAATGCCTTCCGCAGCGGCGATGCCCTCCGCCGAGGCGACATGGGCCAGCCAGGGCGGTCCGATCACGTCACCGATGGCGTAGATACCGTTGACATGGGTGCGATAGTTCTTCTTATCGACGACAATATGGCCGCGGTCGATCTTGACGCCAAGGGCTTCGAGGCCGAGATTCTCAACGTTACCCTGTACGCCGATGGCGACCAGGGCTTTTTCGCCCTCGAGGATCTGGTTGCCGGCGCCGCCGCTGGTGTGGATGCGAACGCTGGCTCCCCCCTTTTCGACTTGTTCCACCCGGGTCCCGGTGAGGATCGTAATGCCCATCTTTTTAAAGGCTTTGGCGACGACTTCCACCGCTTCCGCATCCTCGATGGGCAGGATATGCGGGAGCATCTCCACCAGGGTCACCTTGGTTCCCAGCGTGGCGAAGAAATAGGCAAACTCGACACCGATCGCTCCAGCGCCGATGATGATCAGACTCGTGGGCAGTTTGTCAAGGACCATGGCCTCGCGGCTGCTGATGATCTGCTCGCCGTCGAAGGTCACCCCTGGAATGGCACGCGCACGTGCGCCGGTGGCGATAATCATGTCTTTGGTCTCGATGGTCTGCTCGCTCTGGTCTGCAGCCGTCACCTTGATTTTGCCGGGGGCCGTGATCAGGGCGGTGCCAGCGAGCACAGCAATCTTGTTCTTGCGGAAGAGAAATTCGATTCCCTTGGAAAGACGCGATGCTACACTCCGACTGTGTTTGATAACTCGGGAAAAGTCGACCTCAGGGTCGGCGGCCAGGATGCCAAAATCGGCTGCATGCCGGATATGGTTCAGCAAGGTGGCACTATGGAGTAGGGCTTTGGTCGGAATGCAGCCCCAATTGAGGCAGATGCCGCCCAGTTCGGCTTTTTCGACGACCGCGGTCTTCAAGCCCAGTTGGGCGGCGCGGATAGCGGCGACATAGCCACCCGGGCCGGAACCGATTACCACCAGATCAAATTTTTCCATCAGAGACAACCTTTTCTTACTAGGGTTGAGATGCGAAATGGTTCAAGCTTGCATGGCTCGGGCCAGCCCAGCACCGAAATCATAGCATTGTTGCAGTTCTTCTGGGCCCGGCACCAAGGTGGCTTTAAGGCCGGGCTGGATCACCTTGAATTTAAGGCTGGTGAGGCGCTGATCGAGAAAGGAGACCGCCTCGCCGCTCCAGCCCATGGAACCGAAGCTGGCGCCGATTTTGCCTTTGAGATCGAGCGTAACCAGGCTGTTGAGCAGATCCCAGACCGGCTTGACCGCGTCACCGTTCACGGTGGGGCTCCCGACGGCAAGGGCATCGGCCGCTTCGATGCGATCCAGATGTGCTGCCAGGTCAATTTCCATGGCATCATAGACCTTGACGCTGACTCCTGCATCCTTGGCGCCGCGGGCGATCTCAGCCGCCATCCTCTCGGTATTGCCATACGCGCTGGCATAGTAGATCAGCAACTGGCGCGGCTCATTCACAGGCAGCGGTTCAGACCATTTCTCATAGGCGGCAAGGTATTTTGACAGATCCTGGCGCAGGATGGGTCCATGGCTGGGAGCGATCATGGTGAACTGGAGCTCGTTGATTTTATTCAGGCTGTTACGCACCATCTTTTTAAAGGGCCGCATAATGGTGCCGAAGTAGTGCGCAAAGTCACTCCAGCTGTCGCGGGTAATCTCGTCATTGAAGAGGTGGCTGTCGCAAAAATGGGCTCCGAAGAGATCGCAGGTAAAGAGAATCTCTGCTTCAGGCTGCAGCGTGATCATGGTGTCGGGCCAATGGATGAAGGGGGCGGGGAAAAACTGCAATTGTTTGCCGCCGAGGTCAATGGTCTCGCCGTTTTCGACCGTACGGATGCGAACCGGCCGATTGAGGACATTCTGGACGTATCGGGCGGCCGGTTTCGAGCAGATCACCTCGGCTTGAGGAGCCTTGTCGAGAAGGGCGGCCAGGCTGCCGGAGTGGTCCATCTCGTTATGCTGGATCACAATATAGGCTATCTCTGAATAATCGGTCAGTTCGGCGATATGTTCGAGATAGGGCTGGGAGAACTTGTCCTTGACCGTATCGATGATCGCTACCTTTTCCCCCTTGATCAAATAACTGTTGTAGGTGGTGCCGTTCTTGGTCTGCATGATAATGTCAAAGATACGCAGATCGGGATGAAGAGCGCCGATCCAGTAGATATCCGGCTTTATCAATACAGGCTTCATATCCTATCCTCCCAAATTCTTTAGCTCAATAACTCCACAAAGGCAGAAAATATTTCAAGGCCGATCAAGCCCGCTCGATTTTGATTTTGTATCCTTCAAGTCTGATCTCCTCGACCCTGCAGCTGCCGGCATCCACATCGTTGACACCGATGACATCGGAGTGATGAAAGCAGGTGGTGAGCGCCTCTTCCGGTGAACGGGCGACCCGGAGATTCCAGCAAGGATTGTGGCCGAGGTGATAGACCAGATAGAGTTTCAATTCATCCATTTTGTGGCTCCTGATCACGTTTGTTTTTTGAACGTTTCCGATAGTCGTCGATCGCTGCCTTGAGGGCATCTTCGGCAAGGACACTACAATGCATCTTGATTTTCGGCAAGCCGCCGAGGGCCTTGGCTACCGCCTTATTGGAGATCTGCAGGGCTTCGTCGAGACTTTTGCCCTTGACCAGTTCGGTGACCATGGAACTGGTGGCAATCGCGGCGCCGCAGCCAAAGGTCTTGAATTTGGCATCGGTGATATGACCATTCTCGATGCGCAGAGTGAGTTTCATGACGTCACCACAGGCCGGATTGCCGACGATGCCGACGCCGTCGGCGTCTTCAATCATCCCGACATTGCGAGGGTGTTCGTAATGATCCATCACCGCTTCGGTATATTCATCCCAGGCATCCATTCAGATTCCTCAATGGTTGTGATGATCGTGCGCACCCCAGGCGAAATTTTCGATGTCGATGCCCTCCTTGGCCATATCATAGAGGGGCGACATTTCACGGAGGCGCCTGACGTGGGTTTCGAGCAAATCGAGTAAAATCTCTATATGTTCGCGGGTATTGCTGCGGCCGAGGCCGAAACGGATGGAGCAGTGCGCCAGGGTCTCTGGGACATTCAGCGCCCGCAGGACATAGGAGGACTGCAGGGAGGTCGAGGTGCAGGCGGAACCGGACGAAAGGGCGATCCCGCGGCAGGCCAGCATCAAGGACTCGCCTTCGACGAACGAGAAGCTGTAGTTCAGGTTGTTGGGCAGACGCTGAGTGGGATGGCCGTTGAGCACGACTCGATCGATGCGGCTTTCGATGCCTTTACGGAGCATCTCGCGCAATTCTATCAGCCGGGCGCTCTCGGCGGTCATATCGCGTCGAGCCATCAGAGCGGCGCGGCCTAGGCCGACGATGCCGGGGACGTTGAGGGTACCGGAGCGCATGCCGGACTCGTGTCCGCCGCCATGGAAGAGGGGTTGGAGCCGAATCCCCTTGCGGATATAGAGGGCACCCACTCCTTTGGGGCCATAGATCTTGTGACCGGAGATCGACAGCAGATCGATCTGGTCGCGGACCACCTGGATATCGATCTTGCCAAGCGCTTGAACCGCGTCTGTATGAAAAAGGATGCCGCGAGAGCGTGCGATAGCGCCGATGGCGGCCAGCGGCTGGGTGGTGCCGATCTCGCTGTTGGCCGCCTGGATGGAGATGAGGAAAGTATCCGACCGGATCAGCTGCTCCAGTGCGGCCAGATCGACGACGCCGTAGCGGTCGACGGGCGCTAGAGAGACATCAAATCCCTGTTCCTGTAAAAATTGAGCGGTATCGAGTATGGCCTTGTGTTCAATGGCCAGGGTTATGATATGGCCGGAGCGTTCCGGTCGCTGCAGTGCCAGGCCCTTGAGGACGAGGTTGTCCGATTCGGTGGCGCCGCTGGTGAAGATGATCTCGTCGCTGCGTTCGGCAGAGATCATCGCCGCGACCTCTTCCCGAGCGTTTTCAACGGCCGCGCGGGCGCGGCGGCCGAAATCATGGGTACTGCTCGAGGGATTGCCGAATTCCGTGGTGAGATACGGCATCATCGCCTCAAGGACCTCCGGCTCGAGGGGGGTGGTAGCGTGATGGTCCATATAGATAGGTTTCATAACACTCCTCACAAAGATCCTGCAGCGGATTGGCCCGCTCTCCAGGGGCTTGCTGCCGCCTAAAAATAGCAAATTAAACCGTGTTAATCAAGAACCGAATCTTATGCAACCTGAAATAAGGCCGCCAGCCGAAAAAAAACCGCCTCCGATCGGCAAGGATCGCAAGGCGGTTCTGATGGATGCAACTCCGTAGCGTCCAGAGGAGAGCCGCGTCCTCACCAGGTGGAATTCACATTTTTGGCAGAAGCCACTTCGCGATAGATCGCTTCTTCCGCATTTTGTGCCAGGGGCTGTTCGAGATTCAGCGGCTCGCAAAACGATGATTCGAGCAGGACGATGTGCTGTTCCTCTTCGAGGGCGAGGTCGCGGAAGAGCTGGCGCATATCACTTTCGTACATTCGGCGCGAAACCGTCACGAAAAAGTTGCGGATCTCGCTCTCATTTTTCTTGGCGTTGCGGATGACCTCGTTCGGATCGTCGCTGCAGGGGATCAGGGTGCCCAGCTTGTGTTTCTTGCCAAGATTGAGATAGAGGATCTTCTTGCCGCAGATGGCACTGTATTTACGAATGAGCTGTACGCGGTGGCTCTCTTCTTTTGCGGCCAGGCCCAGAAGAATGGCGATAGCGTCGTCGTTTTTAATCAAGGCTGCCGCTCTCTCGTAATACATCTTTATATCCATCTCGCACTGAATCGCCATTTTCAGAGCGTCCACAGCGCTCAATGTTCCGATCTTGTTCATATAATACCAACCTCCTTCCGGGCATGGCGCATTCCGCCATGCCTGATATCACATTGTATCATCAATATGGAGCCGAATTGCCATTTCTTTTTAAAATAGATATAATGTACAAAATAAAATTAAAATATCAAACAAATTCGGTACAATTTTTGATAGTACGCACGTTCACAATGCTCCCTCCCACACCGGACGAAAATACCCGTCTGCTCTTCTTTCTCTAACGAATCTGCCGGCCCGGGGTTCCATTTCCCGCCGTACCCAAACAAAAATCCTTCGTCCCGGCTGGGACGAAGGATCGATGGAATACAATATTCTGGATGCGGCAGCGGCTAATAGGCTTCCTCCTTTCGGTTCAGATAAATCGCGGGATTGAAGCGCGGATCGTTGTACATTTTGTACTGGCGGTAGACCTTGTGGCGTTTGCGCACCTGGCGCAATTCGAGGAAGAGTTTGTCCAGAGCTACCGCCAGATCCTGGCGCTGTTCGCGCAATACATTGCCGCGGATCTCGCACAGCTCCTTGAGATCAGGCGAGAGATCTTCGCGCTGTGCCTGTTCATCCATGTGAAAGATTTTAAGGGAGAGAATGGAGAGCCGGTCGATCATGCTGCCGGGGGTTTCGGAATTGAGTTCCACATCCCCGCCCGGATTGATTCCGGCCGCGTTGAGAACGTTGTCGATCCAGAGGTCAATGGTTTCGATGCCGTCGTTGCGCTGCTGGTTATGCAGGTCGATGGCGCGTTTGGCAGCAGCGATGGCCTTGTCAGCGACGTCCGTCCGCCGCGCTTCGTCTTCCTGGTGCCAGAGCCAGTAGTTGTGATAGTGAAGGGCCTGGGTCATCCCCTTGGGAGAAAGGCGGTCATCCGGCGGAATGGGGCCGGTCTCATGCCAGAGTTGGGTGAGGTCCTCAAACCATTCGATCAGGCTCATTCCTGAGAACGGTGCGAAGATATCAGTCAAGGATGCCACATGGACTCCTGGGTTCTGCGTCCAGCATTTAATCGATTTCATCGGTCAGGGTAGCCGCTGGGTCCGGACGGCAGCGGCGCCTTCCCGATACACTCTCTGGGCTTAATGTACTATCAAAGGTTTGAAAACGCAAGCGAAATTGTGCAAAATGGTGGCCTGCTCCTTTTCAACGCCAGACCTGTTTGCAGACGCGGAGGAAATTACCCCCGAGGATCTTCTCGACCTCCACACGATTATAGCCGTGTTTGAGCAGTTCCACCGTAAGGTTGGACAGATCGGCGGTGGAACGCAAACCGGCGGGCAGCGAATCGCTGACGCCGTCGAAATCAGAGCCCAGCGCTACATAGTCGATGCCGACCAGATGAACGATGTAATCAATATGAGCGATCACGGTGGCAATGGTCGCTGGTCTTCCGGAAGCGGCGATGAAGGGGGGATAAAAGATCACGCCGATCACCCCGCCCCCGGCGGCAATAGCCCGGATCTGGTCATCGCTGAGATTGCGTTTGTGAGCGCGCAGTCCGGCGGTCCCGGTATGGCTGTCGATAATGGGATTGCGGGTGGTAGCCAGGATATCCTCGATGGTTTTGGGACCGGCATGGGCCACGTCAATCAATATCCCCAGGGAATCGCAAGCCCGGACGACCCTACGGCCGAAATCAGAGAGCCCCACCGTATATTTGTTAAGGTCATCGCAAGAAGCGGCCCAACGGGTGCTGTTATTCCAGGTGAAGGTGAAAATCCGCATCCCGCGGTGATAAAGGTCATACAGTTTGTTGAGATCATCCTCGATCACATGACCACCCTCGACGCCGATGATATAGTCGACGGCCTGGGTGGCTGCACCGATCTCCTCAGCGCGGAGCACAGGCTGCAAACCCCCGGCAGTCATGGAGACTTCACTTTCGAGCCGGTCGAACATGTCGAGGGCGACATTGAAAGGATGGGTGGGGTATGCATCGGGATCGACCCAGACGGCCAGCACCTGCAGATCGATGCCTCCCTCTCGCATCCGCGGAAGATCGGTTTGCCACCAGCTGTGACGGTCAACAAGGTGGTAGGAGGCGTCGCCGATCATGCGTTCGAGAATATCATTATGGAGGTCGGCTACCAGAGTGTGATCGTGAATGTGCTCGAGTGTCCGCGGTATGTACTCGCTGCCGCTCAGTCCCGTCTCCAGGGTATCGGGGCAGTAGCCGAAGCTGCTGAAGGTAAGGCGATAGATCCCGCTCTTCGCGATTTCGGCCATCTCGCCGGCGGATTGCACTTCCCCCCCGCCCGCGGCAAAGGAACCCAGCCCGCCCCCACCGCCGCCGTCCAGTTGCACCATCTTGCCGCGCAGAGTCTGATTTTCGAAGTGTAGGAGGTAAAAGTAGAGGCCGGCCGCACCACGCGCGGACCATGGGATGCGGTGCGCGCCGGCGTCGAGAGACGCGGTGCGCGCGTCCACCAGCCGCCCGAGCGCGTCGTAGACCTCCAGCCGGACTGTACCGCTCCGCGGCAGAGAGAAGGAAATCGTGGTGGAGGGGTTGAACGGGTTGGGATAGTTGGCGTGGAGCTGCGCCTGCCGGGGCAGATGGGAGACGTCATTTTGCTCGATGCTCGTGATCAGCAGGCTCCAAGTCCCATCAGCGCCGGTGCGTACACTGTCGATGGTGCCACTCTCCAGGGGCTCGAGCGTGACCAGGGCCTTGGCCAGAGGGGTGCCATCCTTGCGGTCGGTGATCTTGCCGCTGATGGTCTGCGCCGTCAAGGGTGCAGTCAGGCCGAGAAGAATTACTAGCAGGGTGCGCGATGACATGGGCAGCTCTCTCTTATGGTCAGAGTCAGGGCGATGCAAGCCTTTTATCCACAGTTTGGATGCTCCAATATACAACTTTTTAACCGTTATGCAAAGGATGCATCGCTCGCAGAGAATTCAAATTGTATTTTATCTTAATTTTGTTTATGTTTTGCCTCAAACACGAGCCGCATCTTATATTGCCCGGGACCGATTCTTGGAAACCCTATTACTGGAAAAGCTCTTCCGGAAGTGCTATTCTGAAATTCCGGACCGCATCAACCCTCTCAAGGGGGACGGTTCCGAGCGGCGCATCTATCGCATGCAGAACGTCTATCGTTCGGTCATCGGCGTCGCCGGCGACAATCGTCCCGAGAATGAGGCTTTTTGTTCTTTCAGTGCCCACTTCGCCCGTTTTCATCTTCCGGTGCCGGCGATTTACGCCCTGGAGTTGGAGAACGGGATCTACCTGGAGCAGGATCTGGGATTTTTTACTCTTTTTGAATGGATGCAGCCGATCCGCGAGCGCGAGGGATTCAGTCCTGCCATTGTCGCCATGTATCAGAAAGTGCTCTCCTGGCTGCCGCACTTTCAGATCACCGCAGGCCGCACGCTCGATTACAGCTATTGTTACCAGCACGCCCGGTTCGGCCGTGAATCGATGCTGTGGGATCTCCGCTACTTTCAGCATCGGTTCCTCGTCAACTTTTACCGTCAGCCGCTGGATTCCCAGGCCCTGGGCCGGGATTTTGTACGCCTAGCTGATCATCTGCTTGAAGAGCCCACGGATTATTTTCTCTACCGAGATTTTCAGTCGCGCAATGTCATGATCCTGGACAATGAGCCCCATTTCATCGACTATCAATCCGGCCGCCGAGGGGCCCTGGAGTACGATGTCGCCTCCCTCCTCTTCGATGCCAAGGCCAACATCCCGCAGCCCGTTCGGGAGGCGCTGCTTGACCATTATCTTGGCGTGTTGCGCGAGGTCGAGCCGGTAGATGAGGAGCGGTTCCGGCGCTATTTTTACAGTTTTGTGCTCGTGCGCGTCCTGCAGGCTTTAGGGGCGTACGGCTATCTGGCCTCAGTCAAGGGGAAGAAGAACTTTTTAAAATCGGTGCCCTTTGCCCTGGCCAATATTGAAATCCTGCTGGAAAAGGCGGAGATTCTGGAAGAGCTGCCCATACTGCAGCGAATCCTCCTCGACCTCGTTGCCGAGCCGGCGCTGCGGCAATTCTGACCTCTTGGATGGACGGCCCATGGCTAAAAGGTTGACGATCACGATTTACAGCTTCGGTTACCATGTATCCGGGATTCCACCTGATCCCGGCGGTCACGGCGGCGGATTCGTTTTCGATTGCCGGGGTCTCCCCAATCCTGGTCGTCATCCGGATTTTATGTGTTTGACCGGCGAAGACGCCGAAGTGCAGCGCTATCTGGAGGCGCAGCCGGACGTGGGCCGTTTTATCGACCATGCTGCGGCTCTGATTGAGATCAGCGCCGCCAGCTATACGGCGCGGGGATTCGAGCGGCTGATGGTCAGCTTTGGCTGCACCGGCGGCCAGCATCGTTCAGTTTTCTGCGCCATAGGCGTCGCGGCGCGTTTGCGAGCGGCGGGGTATCACGTACAAGTCATCCATCTGGATAAACCGGATTTTTCATGAACGCGATGATTCTGGCGGCGGGCTTCGGCACACGTCTGCATCCCCTCACCCAAAATCGGCCCAAGGCCCTAGTCCCGCTGGCGGATCACCCCCTGCTCGAGATCAGCCTGCGGCGGCTGATGGCGGCCGGTTTTGACCGGATCGCGGTCAACGCGCATCATTTTGCCGAGCAGGTGCGCGAATGGCTCGCCGGGCACCCCTATCCCGGCGCGCAGATCTATCTCGAAGAGGAGAGTGAAATCCTCGGCACCGGCGGCGGCATTGCAGGGATGATTCCGCTGCTCGGCAGCGATCAGCCCATCCTGGTCCATAACGTCGATGTCCTCTCCACCCTCCCGCTGCGATCGTTTTACGACGCGCATCGCCGTCTCGAGCCGGAGGCGACCCTGGCGATCCAGCAGCGGAAGACCGAACGGTACTTGGTATTCGATGATCAGGCGCGACTCTGCGGCCGGGCCAGTGCGGAGCGGCATAATCAGGAGCTGATCTGCACCCCCCGCGGCCAACTCCACTATTTCGCTTTCAATGGCATCCAGGTCATCGAGCCCCGGCTCTTCCTGAACGCTCCTACCCACGCCTTCTCCAGCATCGATCACTATCTGGAGGCTGCGGCGGCAGGGGCGCGCATCATCGGTCTGAGGATGGATGAATGGTATTGGCGCGATCTGGGCCGGCCCGCCGATCTTGAAGCGGCAGCCGAAGATATTACCGGGGGTCTGGTATCGGTTGACTAAGGCAGGGTTCAGGCGTCAGGCTCAACGGCTTCCCAGGCCGATTCGATCTGACGCCGCAAGGCTTCTTTTTTCTCCGCGGGCAGAAACGCCCCTTCCACGCCATTCAGGACAATCTTACGCAGCTCCGCAGTCGTCAAATCAAAACTCTTTTGTGCGAGACGGTACTCATCGGTAAGGGTCACCTGAAAGACCTCGGGGTCGTCGGTATGCAGAGCGACCAGGAGCCCCTGGCGCAGAAAACAGGGGAAGGGATGCTGTGCAATTCCGGGGACCACGTTGAGTCGCAGATTGCTGCTGAGGCACTGGGTGAGAGGGATCTTTTCTGCCCGAAGGCGTTCGACCAGCGCCGGGTCCTCCATGGCGCGGGTGCCATGGTCGATCCGTTCCGCCTGGAGCAAGTCAAGGGCATCACGAACGCTCTCCGGGCCGCGCGCCTCGCCGGCATGGACCGTGCGGTGCAAGCATGCCTCGGTCGCGATGGCGAAGGTCCGAATAAATCCTGACTGCGGGAAGAGCGATTCATCCCCCGAAAGGCCGACGCCGGCGATCAGGGGATGGTCGAGGCGGGCCACCTGTTCCACCAGCGCCGCGGTTTTTTCGTCTCCATGGGAGCGCTGCAAATTGACGATCATGCGGGCCTGGATCTGCGGTGCGACTTGCCGCGTACAGAGATCGATCAGATCCACCGTCTCGGCCAAGTCAAAACCGAGGTCGA
The DNA here is from genome assembly GCA_035419245.1 of bacterium. Taxonomy (NCBI): domain Bacteria; species bacterium. The sequence goes on from DAOLSP010000005.1 coordinate 142,496, forward strand.
GATACTTCTGCAAGGCGCAATCAAACTCGACATAAAGAACGTTCTGATTGATCAGGGTCTGCAGCAGCTCACGAACGATCCTCTGCAAATCACCCGGCTGCTGCAGATGGTTTGATACGGTTCGCATGGCGGTGACGAACTGGCTGAGGTCCTCGAAGCGGTAGAGGCGTTCGACCTCGGCACTGCTCTTCGGTACATACCGCGCTCGATTGCGCTGCATCAGGGCAATAGCGGTCGCCGGTTGGATGGATCCCTCAAGATGAACATGCAGCTCGATCTTCGGCATCCGCCAGATGTAATCATTCTCCTGTTCCACTTCTCTTCCTCTTCCCCGGGCAATCCCGCGGCAAATGGCTTCTCCTAGCAACTAATATAGAATAAAAGAGCTGAAATAGCCAGAATAAAGTTATAAAAACGTGACCTTTTCCACAATCAGGGAGACGGCGCCGAATTGTTCATCTACTTTGCCATAGAGCACAAAGGGTCGTTTGGCGGTCATGCGATGGGCGAACTGTTCGTAGGCCCTTGGGAAAAAGGTTGTTTCGTAGATAGCGGTCGTATCCTCAAAGCTGAGGAATTCCATCAATTCCCGGTTCTTTGTCGTCGCCAGTTTGGCGGTTATCAGCCAGCCGATGGTGGTCACCCGTTCGCCGACATACTTCTCCAGATCGCAGCCGCGCACGTGGCGAATGCACGCCATACGCGCCCGATAAAGCTCAAGCGGATGAGCCGAGAGCAGGAATCCGAGAATCTCCTCCTCCATGCGCAGCACATCACGGGCTGAATAGTGCGGGGGCTGCGGCAAATGCGCTGTCTCGAAGGGTTCATTCTCGAAGAGAGAGAGGGTTGCCTGAGGTTTTTCGGACCGGCGGATGGAAAACTGGCGGAGCTGCCAGAGCAGCTGCGGACGGCTTTTTCCCGCCTCGAGGCCATCAAAGCAGCCCGCCTTGATGAGCAGAGCGGCATCGGCTGGTGTAATGGCCGTCCGTTTGAGGAAATCGGCCAGGCTCTCGAAGGGGCCCCGGCGAGCGCGTTCGGCCAACAGAGCCTCCCTCCCCTCGCGTGTGAGCGACTTGAGCTGCATCAGCCCGACGCGCACCTGGCGCCCCTTTCCGGTATACACGGCGCTGCTCTGGTTGATATCCGGGGGCAGAATCTCCAATCCCATGCGTCGCGCTTCGGAGATATAAGCGAAAGTGGAGTAATAGCCGCCCTGATTGCTGATCACCGCTGCGATGAATTCCGCCGGATAGTGAGCGCGCAGCCAGGCGGACTGGAAGGAGACCAGCGCGAAGGAGGCCGAATGAGGTTTGCAAAAGCTGTATTCGGCAAAGCTTAAGATCATCGCCCAGATCTGGTCGCACACCTCCGGTGTGGCGCCGTGCCGGGCTGCCCCGGCATAGAACCGCTCCTGATATTCGGCCAGCTGCCGCTGCTTATGCTTCTTGCCGATCACCTTGCGCAGCCCGTCGGCCGCGGAGGCATCAAAATCGGCTAAGGCGATGGCGACCTTGGAGACATCCTCCTGGTAGACCATGATGCCATAGGTCTCCTTGAGCAACGACTCCAGCCGCGGATGGAGGGGCTGCCAGCAGCCGCCATTGAGGCGCCGGACGTATTCGTTGATGTAGATCGCAGCGGCCGGACGGATGATTGAGCTGTGGATGACCAGGTGTTCAAAATCGCCCTTGCCGGTCTTGCGTTGCAGCTGGCGCATGGCGGGCGATTCGACATAAAAGACGCCGATGGTATCGCCCCGCGCCAGCAAATCCTGTGTAGCCGGGTCCTCGAGGGGATTGATGCGGCGAAAATCGATCTCAAGACCATAATTTTCGCGGATGGCAGCGCGGGCGTCGCGGATGACCGCCAGCGAGCGGTTGCCGAGGATGTCCATTTTGACCAGCCCCATCTCTTCGGCCTGATCCTTCTCCCATTGCACAACCATCACGCGGCTGACATCATGCGGCAGGCCACGATCTCCCGCCTTCGCTGCGTCGGAGCGCTGGAGGATCTTTTTCGCCGGCTGCAGGGGGACATAGCGGTCAAGGCCGTCCGGAGCGATGACAACCCCGCCGCAGTGGACGGAGAGATGTCGGGGGAAGCCGCGGATGCGCTCGGCCAGCCTGAGGATCTCAGGCCATGGCGCCTGCAGTTCAGTGCCCCGAAAAACGGGATGGGTGTGGATCATGGTTTCGATGCTGCCGGGTTGCCAGTAGCTGGTCATCTTTTTGGTGACCGCCCCGATCTCGGCATCCGGAAGGCCATAGACTTTGGCGATCTCGCGCACCGCCGACCGAGCCTTGAAGCAGTTGTGATTGGCGATCATCGCCACACAGCTTTGCCCCCAAGTGCGAAAGAGGTAGTCGAGGATGTCATCGCGCTCATCCCAGGGAAAGTCGACATCAATATCGGGCGGATCGCTGCGGCCGGGGTTTAGGAAACGCTCGAAGAACAGATCGTAGCGAATGGGATCGACATGGGTGATGCCGAGGCAATAGCTGACCAGGCTGGAGGCTGCCGAACCCCGGCCGCAGGTGCGCGGCGCCTGGTGCACCGCGTCGGCGACCACCAGAAAATAGGGGGCGAATCCCTTGGTGTTGATCAGATCGAGCTCATAGTCCATCCGCTGCGCCACAGCCGGAGTGATCTCGCCATAGCGCCAGCGCGCCCCGGCCGTCACCTGCTCCCGCAGCCACGCCTGTGCCTCCTCGCCGTTGGGGCCGGTGAAGGCGGGAAAGATGAAGCGCCCGAAATCGAGATCGAAGGTGCACTGTCGGGCAATTTCACGGGTGTTTTCAAGGGCTTCCGGGGCGTCGGGGAACCGCACTTCCATTTCGCGGGGGGAGAGCAGCCGGGCGTGCGGTGAGGCGGCTTCTGCCGCGGGAATCCGTTCCAGGGTGGTGTTAAGATCGATGGCGCGCAGCAGCCGATGAACGGGGTAATCCGCGTCGTTGAGGAACCAGGCGGCGCAGCTTGCGGCGACCGGGATATGGTGCTGGCGGGCGAAGCGCAGGAGCGGCTCGCGACCGGCGTACGGAACCAACTCGGCATAAAGGTTCTCCCGGGCGCCGCCGGCGAGCAGGGTTTGCAGCAGGGGGACTTCAGGGATCAGGATGACGATATCGGGATCGGGCGGTCCGAGCAGCTGGTCAAGGCGGGCTCTCTCCTCGCAGTGGATCGCGGTGATCAGCCGGCAGAGGGTGTGATAGCCGTGCAGGTTTTTTGCCAGAACAATGGCATTGGCCCCTGAACTCTGGAGATGGGCGCCGACCAGCGGCTGCAGATGCTGCTGCCGGGCCTCGTCGAGAAAGAAGCCCAGGCCGTAGAGACCGTTGGTATCGGTCAGGGCCAGATGGGAAAATCCCAGCCGCACGGCCGCGGCGCAGATCTCGGGGATCGTGTTAGCGCCGCGGCAGAGCGAATAGTGGGAATGGAGATGCAGCGGGACATAGTCCATACGCAAAAAACGCGTGCTCAGATCAGGGGCTTTTCCATGATGGCGTAGGTTTTAGAGAGGTGGGCACCCTCCATGGCCTCACCGACGCGGATGACGAGCACGTTGTCCTCCAGAACCCAGCCGAAGTCGCAGTACTCATAGCCCTTTTTCTGGGAGTAGAGCTTTTGCTGCCAGAGCATGACGCCGTCGATTCCGAGGCGGCGGAACTTCTTTTTCACCCCCATATAGCCGAGCCGGAATCCCTTGATCTTGTTGCGGGTCAGGATCATCCTAGCGGCGCGGAGCAGTTCGCTGCCTTTTCGTCCTGGTTGGACGGCCATGCGCTCAAAGATGTTAGGTACGCCACCAAAAAAGGCGGCCAGCTCGCCCTTAATATAGACGAAAAGGAATAGTCCCTTCTCCATGATCAGCTGCATGTCGTCGACGTTCTTGTAGAACTCCTCGCGGGTGAAGGGGACAAAGCCCCAGTTATCGTTCCAGGCGTCGTTATAGACCTCGAGCATCTCTGCCTTGCGTTCGGCCAGCGGGCGCTGGTCCCAGGTTTCGAGGGTCACGCCGAAGTGGTCGATCACCTTTTTGCCGACCCGTTCCAGTTTTTCCTCCATCGGGCGGTTGACCGGCACCTCCCAGGATTTGACCCGTTTGACCACCTGCATCCCGTACCCCAGTAGCAGTTTTTCGTAATAGGGCATATTATACTGGTAATAGACGACGGGGCGGGTCTCGAATCCGGCGACGAGCAGGCCGGGGGTGGCCTCATTGATCGGCAGATTCTGCGGGCCGCGCATCGCTTCCATGCCCTTGCCCTTCAGCCAGGCCGCGGCGGCATCGAGGAGGGCCGCTGTGACCGCGGGATCGTCGATACTTTCGAACTGGCCGAAAAAGCCGACCTTGTCGTGCCAGTGTGCATTGTGGTTGTGGTTGACAAAGGCATTGCAGCGGCCGACCACGGTATCACCGCGCAGGGCCAGGAAAAAAGTCATTTCGCCGTGCCGGAAGAAGAGGTTGGTGGGCTCGAAAAAGCCGGTGATGCCGAGCAATTTGAAGCCGAGGTACTCATAGTCGAGCAGGGGCACAAACTGGGGATTGTCGCGGTAGTGATGCCAGTGAAACTCGACGAATTTTTTCAGCAGGCGCCGGTCTTGGGCGCTGCGGTTGGAGAACTGGATAACTTGACAGGATTCAGGACACATGGGCGCTCCGGGTTGGATGGTACGGTTCAGTCCCCCATTCAGGCCTCAGGCGAAGTATACGCATTTACCGCGGTTAATCCAAGAGTTTTCACCACCGTCGGCGGATTCGTTTTTTTTGCGCGCCGGCCGTCGCAGCGGACGCTGGCCAGGCGGCGGTGCGGCCGAAGCGAATGACGTTCTCGCCATAGCGGTCGCGGATGCGATCCACGGCGTGTTCGAGGGCCGCGCGCCGGGGCGCCGCGGTGGAGGTGAAGAGTTCGAGCTGGGGGTTGGCGGGAGCGAGCCCCTCCAGGCGCAAGGTGATCTTGCGCAGGCGCACGCGCCGGGTCAGCGCCCGATCGAGGGCGGCTGCGGCGGCGGCGAGGAGCGCCTCCTCACTGTGCGCTGGCGGCACCGCCACCCGGGCGGCCGTCTCGCGGTAATCCGAGAAGCGGATCTCGAGGGCGAGCCGGCGGGCGTGGAGTTCCCCCTGGCGCAGGCGGCGGCAGGCACGGGCGAGGAGGGCGAAGGTCAGGCGCCGGATCTCGTTAAAATCGTTGCAATCCTGCGCCAGTTCGAGGGGTTCGACGATCTCCGGGCAGCGCCGCGGCGGCTGCACCGGGCGCTCGTCGATGCCGCGGGCGCGCTGGAAGAGCAGCAGTCCGAAGCGGCCGAAGAGCATCTGCAGGTGTTCGGCCTGGATGCCGGCGAGATCGTGAATGCGGCAGACATTGAGTTCGCTGAGCTGTTCCCGCACCTTGAGCGGCAGACCGGGCAGGCAGGTGACCGGCAGCGGCGAGAGAAAGCGCGCCTCGTCGCCGTGGCGGACGTCGCAGAGGGCCTGGGTCGGATGCTGCCGGTTCAGCAGGTCGGAGGCCACCTTGCTGACCAGCTTGTTGCTGGCGACCCCGGCGACGGCCACGAGGCGCAGCCGCTCCCGGATCGCGCGCTGGGCGCGGGCCGCGGCGTCGACCGCGCCGCCGAAGAGGCGCGCCGAGCCAGTGAGGTCGAGGTAGGCATGGCCGAAGCGCAGCGGCTCGATGACGGGCGAAAAGTGCCCGAGCAGGTTGAGGAGGGCGTCGGTCGCGCGGCGGTAGAGTTCCGCGTTGGGCGGCAGTACAGTCAGGTCGGGGCAGTATTTGCGCGCCTGGGCGAGGGGCATGCCGCGCGCGACGCCGCAGCCGGCCGCCTCGCGCGAAAGGGCGGCGATCAGAGAGCGCGTTGCGGTCTGGACCGCCACGGCGACCGGGCGGCCGTGCAGGCGCGGTTCGAGCACCCGCTCCACGGCCACGGGGAAATCGCTGACATCGATATGCAGGATGGTGCGCGCCATCGTCACTGCTCCGGGTTATACCACCGTTTCGCGGATCAGGGCGACCACTTTGCCCTGCACACTCCACTCCCCCTCCGGATAGATATCGGCGTGGGCGGGATTCTCGGCATGCAGGAAATAGCGGTCCGCGCGCTGCGCCAGACGCTTGACGGTGGCTTCGTTGCCGATCAGGGCCACCACCACATCGCCGACATTGGCCTGCGCCCGGGCCTGCACCAGCACCAGATCGCCGGGCAAGATGCCGGCGTTGATCATGCTCTCGCCGGCGACGCGCAGCAGAAAATGGGGGCCCGTGGCATGCAGGAGAAACCGCGGTACCGCCACATGGCGTTCGATATTGGCCTCGGCCAACATGGGGGTGCCGGCGGCGATCGAGCCGATCAGGGGGACCCCGCTCTCTTCGCCCGCGAACTCCGCGGCCACCTGGATGCCGCGCGCCTTGTTACGGTCCCAGACGATATATCCTTTGCGGGCGAGAATCCGCAGATACTTGACCGCGGTGTTTTTGGAGGCGGCACCCAGCTCCTCGGTCAGCTCCGCCAGGGTCGGCGGATAGCCCTGCTCGCGCGAGCGTTTGACAATCAGCGCCAGCGCCTTTTCCTGTTTGCGCGACAGCTTTTCCATACCCCTCCATAAAAAAGGGTGAAATTAGTTTCACCCTTAGTATACACATTTTTGGAGCGTTTGTCAAGCAAAAAGTGTCTAAAAAATCACCTTTTCATCGCGGATGCCTGCCGTAAGGTTGAGCACTGCGGCAAGGCGGTTGTGAATCGGAGCGGGCACCTCCTGCTCCCCGAGACCCTGGTAGAGGTGGATGGCGGTGCGCATGGCCGTGATCTGACGGGAGCATTCCGGACAGGTCTGCAGGTGGCGGCGCAGCCGGTCGCAAACCTCAGAATCGATATCCTCTGCAAGTTCATTGCACACCTGTTTCAAGATCGTTTCGCACTTCATAGGCCGCTCTCGATTGCATTAACGCTTTATAATTGGATGCTGCAAAATAAAAAGGATTCACCATCACCATTTTTTCAGGCGCCAGAAGACATAGAAGACGACGACGGAGACGAAGGCGATGCCAAGAACCAGCCAGAACGCGTTCGGCGCTTGCTGCAAGGGGATGCGGACGTTCATGGAAAAGGCACTGACGACTAGGGTCGGCACCATGATGCCGATAGTGATGATGTTGAGAGTCTTCATTAGGACGTTAAGATTATTGCTCACGATCGATGCGCGCGCATCGGCCATGCTGGAAAGAATGTTGGAAAAAATCTCGGCCTGACGATAGCACTGCGAGTTCTCGATCATGATATCATCGAGCAGTTCCTCCTCCTCCTGGATGAAACCGATCTTGCCCGCGTTGTTTTTGAGGCGCTGCAGGAGGATGGAGTTCGAGGTGATGGCGTTGAGGTAATAAACCAGCGATTTTTCCAGGGAAAAGAGACTGATGAGATATTTGTTCTGCATCGAAAGATTGATCTTCTCTTCAAGCTCGTTGGTGATCATGTCGATGATCTTGAGATGCTCGAGAAAGTGGTAGATGGAACGATAGAGCATCTTGAGCATCACATCCTTGAGGCTGACCACCTTGGCGAATTTCTTGTCGTCAAACATGGGCAGATCCTCATTCGAGACCAGGATGATCTTGTCGCTGAAGAAAAAAATACCCATGGAGGTAACCCGGAAAAGGAAGCGATCTTCGACGATATAATTGCGCGGCCGCTTGTAGATCATGGCAATATGTTCAGGTTCGAATTCAAGGCGCGACAATTCGTCGGGATCGAGGGTTGAATTGAGGGTATGCTCGTCGAGTTTAAGTTCGGAGGTAAGAAATTTCTTCTCCGTTTCATCTGGACTGACATAGATGAAAATCTGTGCATCCTCCCGGGGGCAGGCCTGGATCTTTTCGTTCAAAATGTGATAACAGCGCAGCATGGCCTTCCTCTACTCTGATCCAATCTGCCGTACTCAACGCTACAAGATACGGATAATAATTGTCACATGCCAAATAGTATTTTAGGACGCCGCACGTCCTCGCCTTGAAGGTGCCACCTTCGGCTCCGGCCTATGACGGGTTCCGCCGCAACGGTTATGAATTCCATTCATTTTATTGTTGCACTTTCAGCCGGAAAATCGTATAATATGAATATCATTCATTATTGGCCTCTTTCCGAAAGGTTGACTCATGATCCTTCACCATGCATTCATCCGCACCGCCAAGCGGCTGGGCAGCAAGCCCGCAATCATCGACCGCACCTTGGAGCGGCGCCTGAGTTACGACAAAACCCTCATCGCCAGCTTGATCTTCGCCGACTATCTCAAACGCTTCCGCGAGGGATTTATCGGTGTGATGATCCCAACCTCTTCGGGATCGATCCTCGCCACCCTCGGCACGGTCATGGCCGGTAAGGTTCCGGTGATGATCAACTACTCTACCGGGGCGGCCGAAAATTGCGAATACGCCCAAACCAAGTGTGGCTTTTCAACCATCATCACCTCCAAGGCGCTACTCGAAAAAATCAACTGCCGGGTGGTGCCGGGGATGATTTTCGTCGAAGATATCCTCGCCGGGATCAGCGTCAGAGCCAAGCTCAAGGCGGCACTGCGCTCCAAACTTCCGGCCGCCTTGCTGATCGCCACCCTCCCTTCGGCGAAGGAGGACGATACCGTGGTGATTCTTTTCACCAGCGGCAGCGAAAAGGACCCCAAGGGCGTCCAACTCACCCACAGGAATTTCAGCTGCAACATCACTGACCTGATCCAGGTATTTCAGCTCTCCGAAAAAGACCGTTTCATGGGGGTGCTGCCGCTGTTTCATGTCTTTGGTCATAATGCCAATTTCTGGTTGCCTTTGGTGACTGGTATGACCAACATCACAGTGGCCAATCCCCTGGAATATAAAACGATTCCCAAAATCATCCGTGAGGAACAACCCACGCTTATTGCCGGAACGCCGATCTTTTTCGCCGGGTATTTGCGCGAGTCCGAACCCGGCGATTTCGCCTCCCTCCGACTGGTCCTACCCGGTGCGGACAAGACCCCGGATTGGCTGCGCGAGGGTTATCGTAACAAGCACGGCATCGAGCTGATGGAGGCATACGGCACCACCGAAACCAGTCCGGGGATCTCTGTTAATACCCTCGAGGCGAACAAGCCCGGGAGCATCGGCCGCCCGCTGCCCAGCGTTCAGGTCCGTATTGCCGACTTGGAAACCGGTGAGCCCCTGCCACCCAATCAGGAGGGCAAGATCCTGGTCAAAGGAGAGCTCGTCATGAAGGGCTATTTCGACGACCTCGAAGAGACCTCGCTGCGCATCAAGGATGGCTGGTACGACACGGGTGATATGGGGATCATGGATGAGGACGGCTTCCTCTGGCATCGTGGACGATTGAAGCGCTTCGTCAAGATCGGCGGTGAAATGGTTTCGCTGGTGCGCACCGAAAGCGTTCTCGAACATCATCTGCCGCCGGGAATTTCCTGCTGCGTGGTCGAGATCCCCGATTCGCTCAAGGGCGCGCGCATTGTTGCAGCCGTAACAGCTCCGGTGGAAGCGCGGGACCTCCTTAAAAAGATGGCCAAAGAACTGCCGGCTATTGCCTTGCCGAAGGATTTTATCGTGCTGGAGGAGATGCCCAAGATGGGTAGCGGCAAGATTGACTTCCGCGCGGTGGCGAGCCGCGTGCGGACGGTACTGCAAAATACCCGATAACCGCCACTGTATGGAGCTTGCGGGCCCTGCCAATTCGACAGGGCCTTTTTTATTGGTTTTGCATGCGCGTGCGCAGTTGGTCGATGTTGCGTCCAAGTTTGCGCCGTTCCGGGCTGAGAAAGTAGCAGATGAAAAAGATGCCTGTCGTCACCATCACGATGGTGGCGCCCGAGGCGAGGTTGAACCACACCGAGAGGAAGAGGCCAAACCAGGTCGAACCGACCCCGATGAGGATGGAGAGGCCCATCACTTTCTTGAAATCGTCGCTTAAAAGCAGGCCGGAAGCCGCAGGTGTCACTATCAGTGCGGAAACCAGGACAATGCCCACGCTTTTGATGGAGAGGACGATGGTGATGGCGATCAGGCTCATCATCAGCAGATTGAGTCCCTTGACCTTCAACCCCGTCACTTTGGCCATTTCCGGATCGAAGGTAAGCAGGAGGAATTCCTTGAAGAAATACCAGACCGCGCCGAGGACCAGCAGCGCGATGACAATACTAGAGTGGAGATCAAACCGACTGACGGCGAGGATATTGCCGAAGAGATAGCCGAAAAGGTCTGCTTGGTAGCCCTTCATCAAGCCGATGAGGAGAACCCCAAAGGCCATGGTCGATGCGAAGAAGATGCCGACCGCACTGTCCTCACGCACCTTGCGTTCTTCGCCGAGGAACGCGATGCCCCAGGCGGCACCCAAGCAAAAGAAGATGGTCGTAAAGAAGGGATTGATGCCGAGCACCAGACCGAGGGCGACACCGCCAAAGGAGGCATGGGCGATCCCTGCGCCGATGAAGGCCATGCTGCGCAGAACGACATACACGCCGATTACGGCACATACGGTGCCAATCAGGGCGGCCGAGATCAAAGCACGCTGCATGAAGGGATAAGAGAGTATCTCCATAGTGCCTATCTCAGGGATGCGGGTGGCTCGGGCCGTGGGCCGGCGTCGGCACAACCATGTGAGGGACCTGGCCATGCTGGAAGAACATCGCATCGCAGCCGTACATGTCTTCGAGGGTTTCACTGCCGAGCACTTCCTGGGGCCGGCCATGGGCGACCAGACGGCGGTTGAGGCAGGCCACGGCTGAAACATAGCGTGAAACCACGCCGACATCATGGGAGACCAGGATCAGGGTTATTTGCATCTGCTGGTGCATATGATGGACCCACTCGTAAAAACCCTCGGTTGCTCCGACATCGAGGGCAGCGGTAGGTTCGTCGAGGAGGAGAAGCTCCGGCTCTAGGGCCAGAGCCCGGGCGATCAAGGCCCGTTGCCGCTGACCGCCGCTCAGCCGTCCGATCTGGCGTTGGGCGAGATCGCTCATTTCGACGCGTTCCAGGGCCTGATCGACGGCACGCCAGTCTTGTGTTCTGGGTCGTGTGCCGAGGCCGATCTTGTGGCTGCGTCCGAGCATGACCATATCGCGCACCCGCAAGGGAAAATTGAAATCGATCTGAGCATACTGCGGTACATAGCCAATCCGGTCGCGCAAGGCGCCGAGTTGCCCGGGCCTGCGCCCGAAAAGTGTGATGGCGCCGCTGATCGGCTCGATGAGCCCGAGCATCGTCCGCAGTAGAGTGGTCTTACCGGAGCCGTTCGGGCCAAGAATGCCCCAGAATTCGCCGCGGCGGATGCTGAAGGTGATGTTCTCGAGTGCCAGCTTGTCCTGATAGGCCACCGAGAGATTTTCGCAGGCAATGACGATAGGGTTCATTGGGGGCTCATTTCATAACCTCGGCCATGCGGGCCACGTTTTGCCGCATGAGCTGGATATAGCCAAATCCGGGGCGGTCCTCACCGAGCGGATCGAGGAGTATCACGCGGGCGCCGCATTCCCTGGCGATGGTTTCGCTGCTTTTTGTGGGAAATTGTCTTTCGGCGAAGAGGGCGGTGAGGCCGAGTTTCCGGGCGGTTTCGATAATCTGAACCATTTCCTGGGGGGTGGGTTCGAATCCGGGTCTTTTTTCGATCACCGCCGCTTGAGTAAGTTTATAGTTGTCGGCGAAGTAATTCCACGAGGCATGAAAGCAGATGAAGGAGCGCTGCATCCAACTGGCGACTTCAAGGGTGATTGCGTTGTCGAGGCTGCGCAAGGAGTCGAGGTAGTTCTGACAGTTGCGGCGATAGAGGGAGGCGTTGGCGGCATCGATCGCGATGAGAGCATCGCTGATGGCCTGGACCTGGCGCATGGCCAGCGGCGGAGAGAGCCAGACGTGGGGATTGCCGCCGGGATGTTCGTGTCCTGCGTGTTCTTCCGTCAGCGGGCGTATTCCTGCTGCAGTCTCAACAACTGTGAATTGTTTCTTGCCGATCGCATCAATCAACTTGTTCGACCAGAACTCCAGTCCCATGCCGTTGAGTACCAGCAAACGCGCCCGGCTGGTGCGGCGGACTGTTTCTGGCGTCAACTCGAAGGTATGCGGATTGGCGGCGCCGTTCACGATCGTCACCACCTCCACGTTGTTGCCGCCCACCTGGCGGACGAAATCGGCGAGGGGAAAGATGCTGGCGGCGACGACCAGCTTGCCGAGATTCGGATCGCGGGTATCATCGCTTCGGCACCCGAGCAGGACGAGGCTCAGGATCAGAACCATGACTGTGAAGGGCATCCACTTCATTGCGGGTTTTCCACCTTGTCAAGCGCGCGATCCGCGGTTATTTGCGGCTTTCGCCGGTTTTTCATCAAGCGCAGATAGAGTCGCTCCGGCAGCAGCCGCCCGAGCTGCGCGAGGAGGACCATGGGCCATGGGAACCGGATTTCATATTTTTCTTGTTCCAGGCCGTTCAGGATGATGCGGGCGGCGCTGGGGGCTTCGATCATAAAGGGTTTGTAGTACCCACTGTTTTCGGTCATCGGGGTCCGGACAAAACCGGGTGAAATGACCGCCAGATACACCCCGTGGCCCTGGCAGTCGATGCGCACGCTCTCGATGAAACGGTTTAAAGCGGCTTTGGAGGCTGAATAGGTTGCAGCGCCGGGCATGCCCCGATAGCTGGCGAGGCTGGAGGTGACGGCAATGAAGCCCTTTTGTTGCGCCAGCAAGCGGGGCAGGAAGGCGGTGATGAACTGGACCGCGCCCCAGAAGTTGATTTCGAATTCGCGGCGCATGCGGACCGGATCCATATCCGTCACCGCAAATCCGCCGCTGACGCCAGCGTTGAGAATCAGTCCATCCGGCGTCATTCCGGAATCCTGGAGCTGCGCGCAGAGGGCCGTGACGGCCTGAGGATTGGCGAGATCGCAGGACGAAAACCGGTGCCGGTCCATTCCCCCTGGAAGCTCCGCCGCCAGCTGCCGCAGCTGGTCGCTGCGCCGCGCGACGAGGATCAGCCGACAACCGCGGTGGCCCAGCTGGCGGGCCAGTTCAATGCCGATGCCGCTGGAGGCGCCGGTCAGGAGGATGGTCTGATGGTCTAGTCTCATGGCGCAGGGGTGATCGTAAATAAAATCGGGCTGCAAACTGTTAAGTAATGTATGCATTTAGGTTCAAAAATGCAAGCCCATTCCGGAAAGGCCCTGCGATTGTCCCGCGATGATACACCAGGCCATTCCTGCACATTCCTGCCCCCGCCGGCCGGGGAAAGCGTCCTCTAATCCCCATAATAACAGCGAAAATAGGCCACGTGGCATTGGCATTTTATTTGCAATAAAGCAAATTTGAGCATACCCTTTTAGCAGGAGGAGCCATGATTGGACGGAAATTGTCCATATTGGGCATGATGGGGCTGCTGGTCGCAGCTCCGGTTCGATCCCAGGTCGTCATCCAAGCCCAGGTTCTGCAACGGGATTTGCGCCTCTTTTTCCTCAGCGATTTTAACTTTACCGGCCGCAGCCGGACTACCGCCGAATTTTTCAGCGTGACCATGACCAACACCTCAGCTAGCGCACAAAGCTGCTGCCTTCATCTGCGCATCGACAAGAGAAGCGGCGCTCTGCTGGAGCCCCTCGCCAGCGGGACCACCGATCCTTTTCCCCTGTCCGCCGGGCAGGTCATCCGCGTCACCAACGTCAACCTCTTTTCGCAAGCCCGACAGTTCTCGCTCAACGATTACGCCATTGAAAGCGGCGGCGAAACCGTGCGCGACCGGGTCTTGTCCACCGGCAAGCTGCCTTCAGGAATCTACCGGTTCACCTTTCAGATCCAGCCCTGCGGCGGCGGCAGCTTTCCTTCCTCCGATTCCTATATCGAAATAGATGTCTCCAATCCCTCCAGCCTGGATTTGATCGGTCCGGGGGCGCCGGCTGGACGCGGAATTCCGGGACTCTCCCCTTCTCTCTTCCCGATGTTCCGCTGGAGCTCCAATCTCGAGCGGTTCCGTTTGACGATCGCGGAAAAACTGGCGGATGTCCATGATGCGGCCAGCCCGGCTGAAATCATCCAGGACCGCATCCGCTTCCAGCGCAACTTGACCCTCGATCCGGCGCGCAGCGGCAGCCGCTCTGCCGATGGATCCGAATTCATCGCCACGACGAGCTATCTCTACCCGAGCGCCGATGCCTGGCCTCTTGAACCGGGAAAGACCTATTACTGGCAGGTCACCGGACTGGCCGCCGCTCCCGGCGAAGAGATCGGCCTGACGAGCGAAATCTGGGCCTTTACCATCCAGGACGGGGGATCCTCAGCAACGGCTGCCGAAGTGAGCCTTGCCGGCCTCCTGAGCACCTTGCGCCCGGCCGCCGGCGAGCCCCTCTCCGCCTATACAGCCCGGGGCGGCGAGCTGGACGGTTATACCCTAACCGGGCGATTCTGGCTGAATGGCCGCTGGATAACCCGGGAAGAATTACAGGAGATCCTGCTGAAACTCTCCACCGGCGAATACAAGATCATCGAAACCCGGGTGGAATAACCTTATTAAGGAGTTCATCATGCGGAATACCGGAATATCGCGGTTCATCCCGGCGTTGTTCTACGGATTCCTCTCCCTGCCATTGCATGCAGATGCGGAGCCCGAGATTGCCTTTGTCCTCAAAGTCACGGGTGAAGCCCGGGTGAAAAGCGGCACAGCGGATTGGGCGCCGCTCCAAAAGGGGGCGCGGTTGCATGACCAGGACAGGATCCGGACCGGTGCGGAAGCCCTGGTGGCGATCGTCTTTCTCGATGACAAAACGATGATGAAGATCCACGCCGCCTCGGAGGTAAAAATTGTCACCAGCAAGACCGAGAAAGGCCTGCACAAACGGATCATCATGGAAATGGGGCAGATGTGGAGCAAGGTGATTCCAGGCCGCGGCGGGTATCAGGTCGAAACCCCCTCCGGGGTTGCTGCCGTCAAGGGGACTGAATTTTACACCCTGATCGATGAGCAGGGTGAGACGGTCATCATCGGTCTCGAGGGTCTGGTAGAATTCTTCAATGAGATGGGATCAGTCCTGGTTAAGAAGGGTGAGACAGGCCGGGCGCTCAAGGGAAGCTCACCGCGGGTGGAGCCGACGACAACCTTCGACGATTGGGCTGCCGGTGACCGGATCCAGGAACTTGATCTGGAGTACCGCAATGAAGCAGGCACCATCAAACATCTGAAAATCAGGTACAAATAACGCGGGACGCGGCAGCCATGAAGCGAACAGCATTGCACCCGGAGTTGTGCAGCGGGCGGGCTGCGCTCCTGATGCTTCTCCTGGGAGCCTTTTCCCTCTCCGCCCAACCGCTCATTCATCATGTGCCCCCTGAATCGGTGCGGGCGGGAGAGGATGTGCCGGTGCAATTCAGCCTGACCGGTTATATCGGCCGGGTGGTGATGGCTAGAGCCTATTTCCGGCTGGAGGCCGAAACTGCCTACCGTTCTATTGATCTGGTCAGCCAACCTCCCGGCTGGCAGGGTGTTATTCCCGGACGGCTGGTGCGCGGTAGTACCCTGAACTATTTTATCTCTGTCCTGCTCGACAATCAGAACATAATCACCTGGCCCGCAGTCAATCCCTATAATAATCCCCATGTGGTCGCCATCAGTAAGCCTGCAGGGGTGCCTCCCGCAACGGCACTTCCAGCGGACCGAAAAGAGCCGCAGCAGCCTCCGGCCCATACCCCTGCGCCAGCCACTGCGGCCTCTGCAGCGGACACCCTGATTCTTCTATCCCCCGATCAGGGAGGGCGCTATGCACCGGGCGAAGTGATCATCGCCGTCTCCTACTACTCTGAAAGCAGCCGACTCAATCCGCAAAGTGTCCGTCTCACGCTGGATGGTCGCGATGTCACCTCGTCAGCGGAAATCAGCGAGATGCTGGTTTCCTATACGGCCGCATCGCTGTCACCCGGCCCGCACACGGCTATGGTCAGGGCCAAAGAGAGCAGCGGAAGGGCCCTGCCCCCGCTGCAGATCCGGTTTGCGATCGAGTCTAGCATGGAAGCGGGAGCACCCAGGCTGCGTCCCTCCTTTCAGGGACATGCCTGGATGGAGGGGCTCCAGGAGGATTTCGCCGGCAACAGAAATGGCATCGCCATGGCGGGAGCCGATTTTTCCGGCAAGCTCAGTAGCTTTACCTATCGCGCCACACTCTATCTCACCTCACTCGAAAGCCGGCACTATCAGCCGCGCGATCGTTTCGGCTTTTCCATTGCCAGCCGCCTGATCGGGGTCAATTTAGGCGATTCCTATCCGCGCCTGCACGAGCTGATTCTTGCGGGGAGGCGGATCCGCGGCGCTTCCGGCTATGTGCATCTCGGCTTGCTCAACATCGATCTCGTCTATGGCCAGACTCAGAGAGCGGTGAAAACCCGTTTTATCCGGAACCCGGCCGGCCTCCTAACGCCTAGTGTCTACGGCGTTTACCGCCAATCCATCCTCGGGATTCGTCCTAGCCTGGGCGACGGGCGGGTCTTTCAGCTTGGGATGACCCTGGCGAAGATACGCGACGATACCACCTCCATCCAAGCGGGAATTCATCCCCAGGACAATCTGGTCATCGGACCCGATGTCAAGCTCGCCCTTTTTAGCAGCCGAGTGTTGCTTACCAGTGCGGCCGCGTTAAGCGTTCTTACGCAGGATATCTCCACAGGTCCTGCCACAGCGGAGGAGTTGCAGAGAGCGCTGAATACCGATTCAGAGCTGCCCCTGAACCCCGCCGATGTGGCGGATCTTCTCATCATCAATGACAGCACGGTCCCCCTGGATCCCCTTTCGCAAAGTTCGCTGGCTTGGTTTCTTAACCTGCAGATCAATCAGTGGGGGCATGCGGTCAACCTCGGCTACCGTTCGATCGGCGGTCAGTATACCTCGCTCGCCAATCCTTGGCTTCGCAAGGATCTGCGCGGCTTTTATGCGCAGGACCGTTTCCGGCTCCTGCAGAACAAACTCTATCTCGATCTCGGCCTTGAAACCAGTGCGGACAACTTTAGCAAATTGAACGGTAATCCCCGGACTGATCTGCGCACCCTCAAGGGCGGCCTCGCTTTTTTCCCCGGGGATCCCTATCCCCAACTCAGCGTCAACTTGCGTGATCAGCTCCGCGACAATCACATGCGCGAGACCTCCACCGAGCGGATCGCGGTCAGCTCGGTGATGGACACCCTGATCACCCGGGACGATCGCGAAAAGATATGGTTCCGCGACTTGATCCTCCAGGCCACCCAGCCCTTCCAACTATTGCAGGCCAACCATCAGCTCGGCGTCAGCTATATCAGCAGCCGCAACATCGATGAATATGAGAAAGATCGGGCCGCCCGGCTCGCCTCCTCCGGCCTGTACAACCGGGTAGTGCTGGTATCCCTTACGAGTCGCTTTCCGGTTCCTTTTTCCAGCCTCCTCAGTTACAGCAGCAATCGCAGCGAGGGTGCGGCGTTCATGACCATGAAGTATGTGACCCTGGCAGTCAGCGGCGAGTACCGCTGGCTGCAGGACCGACTCAGTACATTTGCCGAATGGCGGCAGGTCTCCTTCCGTCAGGAAGTCGCAGCAGCTTCCGATGCGAGTACCAGGCGCGACCAGCTGCGATTCGGTCTGCGCTGGAATCTCGCCGCAGGCAGCACGCTGCAGGGTGAAGGTCAGTTCTGGTTCCATGATACACCCGCCGTATCCAGCCAAGACCAAACGGAGCACTTCTTCCGGGTACGGTATGACCGGTATTTCTAGGGAAAGAGCAGCCGGGAGCGGCCGCGTATGAACCGGCAGCGGGCCAAAGAACACTGGCGCGCGGCCGCTCTGGTCACGCTGCTTTCGATCATCCTGGGCTTCATTCTGAACTCGCTGACGATGGTCGAAAACCTGCAGTACAAGGCGGTCAACACCCTCTTCAACCTGCGTGGCAAGGTAACGCCCCCGGACACCTCGATCGTCCTGGTGACCATCGATGATCAAACGCTTGCCAGTCTTCCCGCTAAGCTGCCCTATCCTCGCAGCTATTATGTCACCATGGTGGACCATCTGATGGCTGCTGGCGCCCGGTTGATCGTCTTTGATATCGAATTCACCGAGACCAGCGTGGAACGGCCGGGGGAGGACCTGGCGCTGGCGGCTGCAGTCCAGCGCAGCGGCAAGGTTGTGCTCGCCGGCAAGGTGGTCCTCGACATTGGCAGCCGGGTAGTCGACAACCAGCACGTCCTCAAGCCGGTCGATCCGCTCATACGAAGTGGCGCTTCGGTAGGGCTGGTGAATGTGGTCGAGGATACGGACGGCTTCATTCGCCGCTATATCCTTTTTCAGACGACCGGCAACCAGACCTGGTATACCCTGGCCGTAGAAGCTGCCCGGGTTCTGGCAGGTGAAGCGGGAAACGATGCCCCGGCTTACGGTTCGGCGCCTTTCCGCATTGGCGGCAAAACGATTCCGCGCAGCCGCAGCAATACGATGTGGATTAATTTCCGCGGCCCCGCACGTACCTTCCGCACCTATTCACTGGCCAGCGTTCTGGATGATTCGGCTTTCACATTGGAGGGGGACGAGGATACCGACATTTTTTCCCAATATCTGGAGTGGGGGACGTTTCGCGACAAAATTGTCTTTGTTGGGGCGGCAGCCGAGGAATTGCAGGATAATAAACTCACCCCCTATTTCGAGTGGGAGGGCGTAAAGCAAAAGATGCCTGGTGTCGAGCTGCATGCCAATGCCCTGAGCACCCTCCTCCGCGGCGATTTTATCCGTGCCCTGCCGGAGTGGTTCACCCTTCTGCTCTCCCTCCTGCTCGCCTTCAGCTGCGGTTTTGTCGCGCGCTGGGTTCAGGGGATCCGCGTTCTGGCGGTCGTGCTCGGGATTGCCCTCCTCTTCGCCGGTGCGGTCCTTTTCTGCTTTACCCGTCTTCACCTGATCCTTCCCATAACGGCGCCGCTCATTTCCCTGGCGCTCGCTGTGGTTGGACAAATGTCCTACCAGGTCGCCGTTGAACAGCGTGAGAAAAAATACATCCGCCAGACCTTTCAGCAATATGTGGCGCCTACGGTAGTCGAGAAGATGCTCAGTTCCGGCGAGCTGCCCAGTTTCGGCGGCGAACGCAAGGAGTTGAGCGTGCTCTTCTCCGATATCCGCAATTTTACACGCTTCAGCGAGGCCCACGAACCTGAAGCGGTGGCGACGCGGCTCTCCGAGTATTTGAGCGAGATGGTGGAGGTCATCTTCAAGTACGATGGCACACTGGACAAGTTCGTCGGGGACGCTATCATGGCCGTCTATGGGGCGCCCTACGCCTTTGCGGATCATGCCGAGCGGGCCTGCCGGACTGCGGTGGAGATGCAGCAGAGGCTGCGTGAGCTACGGAAGGGCTGGGCGGACGAGACGTTCGGCGGGTTCCGTATCGGGATCGGCATCAACACCGGAAAGATGATCGTGGGCAACCTCGGATCGCGGCAGTTGTTCGATTATACCGTCATCGGCGACCAGGTCAACCTGGCTTCCCGCCTCGAAGGGGCCAACAAGGAGTACGAAACCGGGATCATCATTTCAGAAAGCACCTACGAACAGGTCGCCACCTCCGCGCTGGTCCGCGAACTCGATAAGGTGCGGCTGGTGGGGCGCACCCAGCCCATCCGCATCTTTGAATTGCGCAGTATGGATGCGCTTCCGCAGCTCGAGCAGGATTACCTGATAGATCTCTACACCGAGGCGCTGGAGGCATACCGGTTGCGTCGCTGGAGCGAGGCGCTGATTTCCTTCCGCCGGATTTTGCGCCAATTCCCCGACGACGGCCCATCCCGGCTTTATACCGTTCGCTGTCTGAATTTTCTCGAAACGCCTGCCCCGGAAGACTGGGATGGCGTCTATGACATGAAACAGAAATAATGGCAGTTTAAAAAGGAGTATTCATGATGCAACAGGAAGATCAACTCAACAAACCGGTGGTGGGAGAATTCAAAGGGAATCCCATCCTGACCCTCAACCCCGACGAGCGTTTTCCCTTTTCGTTCGGGTTGTCCAAAGCGCGCTTGATTCTGGCCCATATCGAAGAGATCAAGGCTTTCGTTGAGGAGTACAGCAAGAAATAGCTGTAGTCAACGGACGGTAACGACAAAAAAAAGGCTGCATACGCAGCCTTTTTTTGTTAGAGTCGTCTCAGCCATTGCCGGGCTTTTTCGATATATTCGCTGCCGGGGTATTTGTCGATCACGGCCTGGAAATAATCCCGAGCGTTGGTTTTGTCGTTGAGTGCAAAGAAGCAGCGTCCTAGCATCAGAGTCGCGTCATCCTTCTTGGTGGTGTTCTGATAATTAAAGATTGCCTGGAAGGCAGCGGAAGCTTGCTGATAATCGCGGAGGGCGAAAAAGCATTCTCCAATCCAGTATTGGCAATTGCTGGCAAGAGTGTGGTTGGGATAGCCGGTCAACAGGCTGCTGAAGATGGAGGCAGCCTTGTTATAATCGCGTGCGTAAAAGGCCCGCAGGGCTTCCTCATAGTTATAAGAAAACCCGCCGCTGAGCGTATCCCCTATCGGTGTGGACCTCTGCAGCGTTGTTTCGAGGTCGGCGATGCGTTGATTTTTAAAATCGAGGGTGGAGCGCAGCTCATCGAGCTCGGTCTCCTTGATGGTGATCAGCTGATTGAGTTCGTCAACCCTGGATTTAAGCCGTACATATTGCTCCATGCTCAGTTCGGCGTCTCCGGACTCCATTTTATCCAGTTTGGCCTCGAACATGTTCATGCTACTGTCGCCGCCTGATCGTTCCGTGCCCGAGTTGGATTTGCCCTGCTGTAGGGCGAGGAGATCTTCGCGTTCTACTTTGGTCTTGCCGGAACGCGGGCTGAGGTAATAGGTCAGTCCGACACGGGCGTTAAGGTAGCCATCCTTGTATTTGCCGAGTTCGGCGCCATCGAGGGCATCGCTGTTGCTAAAGCGGTAGTCCATGAAGGTATTGAGGGCGACTTGCGGGGTGATCATAAATTCCACGCCGCCGCCATAGATGAAAGCGCCTGCCGAGGTGCGCTTGTCGCTGAACTCCTGGGAGCCGATCGCCCAGGGCTTGTTACGGGTGTAGGAAGAATTGGTAAAACCAGCGCCGATGAAGAGATAGGGATTGGTGGAGCCGGGGCGGCTCAAGTGGATATTGGCCTTGATATCGCCCGAGAGGACATCGGTGACGAAAGTATTATAGCTGAATCCGTCGTTCAGGGTGCCATAGCCGAAGGCAAGCGAAAAATCGAAATAATTGCCGAGGAGATAGCGCATCATGAACTCACCAGCCAGGCCTGCTCCAGTGTGCAGTACATCGCAATAGGGTTTTTGCAGACCAACATTGAAGCCGAGGCCGATCTTGCTGTTTTTGGGTTGGGCAGAGCCTTTCTCTTGGCCCGGAGCCAAGGCAGCTGAAATCAGCAAAGCCAGTACAACGGCAGAATAGTAACGGCGTTTCATACGTTCTCCCCTCTGCTCACCGCGAGGAAGGTGTTCAGGGTCATCAAGTTCCGAGTCTAGTTAGGTCTCCGATGCGAAAGCCAGGTTGCCCACCACGCCCCAACAAACTTGCAATAATTGTACCAAATACAGGCCCATTGATGAAACAAACACACGACTGCCGGGGGCTGATCGGGAAAAACAGTTGTATCTAATTGTTATTATTACGTCATTTTCGGCCTATATTCCATCTGGGATGCCGGATTACAGGATGGACCGTCGCAGCAAGCGGCTGGCGTTTTTCCGTGCAAGCCTGTATCATTATGCTACAAGCTGGTGTCCGCCATGGCCCTTAACTGCTTATTTGGCATTGTTTAGGCATTAAAAGTTATTAATAAAATACGGTATTGTCAAGCGAATTTGTCTGGATTTTATCCAGAACGATCACCGCAGCAACGCGAATTTGTGTGGCTTGAAAGGGCCAATTCCCGTAATGGCGCAGAGGTAAATACCCCCTGCAGCGGGATGACCGATTGCATCGCGGCCGTCCCAAAAATGGCAGTTCATGCCGCGCGGCAAATTGCGCATGGTTTGGGCGTGGATCACCGCGCCTCGTTCGGTGAAAATATACAGCGTGGCTTCCTCTACCGGTGACGGCGTATAGAACTGGATTTGCAGCCTCCCATCCTGGACCGGTTTGAACGGTGAGGGCAGCGTCCGAACGATGCCAGCCTCCATCTCGGTGGTAGCTGCAGGTGGCGAGATTTCATACGTATAGTCGGCATCCGTCTGGCCCCTGCCGGCGACTGGCCACTGGGTATTGATCACCGTCAGCCGGAGTTCGGTGTTCATGCCGACCGGTCCGAAGGTCAGTGGCGTATTACCGGCGATCGTGTAGCTGCGCGATGCAACGCCTGGATCAAACACGACCAGGGTGTAGATCCAATGCGAAGGGTTGGCCATGGAGGGGCGAATGGTATAGCGGCCGCCACCGGGAATCGAGATGGTGTAATACTGCGTCTCCAGTTCAGAAGCGGCGTTGCTGATGATGAGGGGATCGCTTAGCACCAGCGACTGCAGCGGTGTGATCTCCGGGAAGAGGAGACCATCTTTGAAATAGTGCGCCGTGTCGGCATGGCTGGCGGTGTAGGCATTCCAGATGCTGAAGCTCGCCAGGGATCTTCCGAGGTCACTGCCGGACGCTTGCAAGGCACCATCGAGGGCGTCGAGGGGCTCCCGCTCGCGCAAGCCGTTCCAGATCGAGCGGACGATCCGAGTGCTATATTGTTGCTGGAGCATCTGGATATAGATGCCAAGTCCATAGGTGGCCGAGGAATAAACATGAAACGGCCGATTCGGCGCGAGATAAAGGCTGCGTACATACTGCAGGTAATCATTGACCTCTGGGTAAGCGACATCTTCAAACCAAGTGGATGAGGCTTCAAAGAGAAAGCGGGAATCCATGGTGGTGGAGGGAAAATAGCGGTAGCCTCCCTGCAGCATGTGGAAAAACTCGTGAGCGGCGGTGACATGCAGGGCATCGATCCCCTGGGTCGCGTAGCTACCCCCCTTGAATCTGCTGTCGATGACGATATAACTGTAGTAGCGCAAGCCCGCCGAGCCGGCAACGGGATTCTCAAAGCGGGTTTCGCCATAGGCGGAAAAGCGCATCATGTAAATATCCAGTTCTGGCCCGTCGATCCCCTCATCCGCGGGCGGAGCATTAAAGCCCATGCCGGTCGTGAGCAGGGTGTACACGAACTCGAAAGCCCTTCCCGCCTCTTCGACGAAGGCCGTGGTGGATGAATCACTCCCGGAAAGGGTATAGTGAATCCGGAAATGACCCTCCGCCGTGACCATGGAAAGCGGCAAACGGTCGGCAGAGGGGCGGCTCAGCAGCGGAATCAACAGCGCCTGTTCTGCAGCGGCCAGATCCGGCAGCAGCGCCCTCGCTTCGGCGGCGATCAGAGTCGGACACCCCAGACTCTCCCTGCCGTACGCTTGGTAGAGCGGCGGCAGGAGCTGCGGGTCCTCGGCAGCGATGAGCTGACAGGCGAGGCTCTGGGCTCGGGTGATGCGGCCGGCCTGAAGATCCTGCTGCAACCGATCCTGCAGTTGCTCCGCGGAGCGAGCAGCGCCGGCCGAGAGCAGGACCAGCATGAATAGCGTTACAGTTCGTCTCATGAAAGGGGTCAGTTCTTCAGTCGGAATGCCAGCCGGATTGGCACGCCCATGAAGCCAAACTGGGCGCGGAGCTGGTTTTCGAGATAATTGCGGTAATTCTGCTTGATGCCGCGCGGTTCGTTGGTGAAAATAACAAAGACCGGGGGATTGGCTTTGGTTTGGGTGATGTAGTTCAATTTGACCCACTTGGTTCCGTATGCTGCAGGGTGGTTCTTCTCGACGGCAGCTTGGAGAAAACGGTTGAGTTCCGGGGTTGGGATCATTTTTTGACATTCATCGTAGACCGCCAGCGCCAGATCCAGCACTTTAAAGATGCGCTGTTTTTCGAGCGCGGAGATAAACATCATCGGGATATAGGCGAGGTCTTTGATCGCATCACGGATGTCCGCTTCGAACTTGCGCGCCGTCTGGGACTCTTTTTCCACGGCATCCCACTTGTTAATTCCGAGGACGATCCCTTTGCCCGCGTCATTGGCCGCTTGGAGGATCTTCTGATCCTGATCGGCGATCGCCTGGGTGGCATCGACGAGGACCAGGGCGATATCGCAGCGTTCGAGGGCTTGATAGCTGCGCACCGTGCTGAAATACTCGATGTTCTCATGGACTCGGGCGCGCTTGCGCAAGCCAGCGGTATCGATGAGGATGAGGGTCCGTTCCTTGTAGCGGAATTGGGTGTCGATCGCATCACGGGTGGTGCCGGGAATGGGGGTGACGATCTGCTTGTCGACGCCGAGGATGGCGTTGACATAGGAGGATTTACCAACGTTGGGCCGG
This sequence comes from bacterium, assembly GCA_035419245.1. Classification (NCBI taxonomy): domain Bacteria; species bacterium. The sequence goes on from DAOLSP010000005.1 coordinate 166,875, forward strand.
CCTAGGATGGCGATGCGGACAGACTGTCCGTGCTCCTCATCGCGCGGCGTCTCTTTTCTGGGCAGAAGGGCGATGAGGGCGTCGAGAAAGTCGCCCATGTTGCGGCCGGCCATGGCGGAGACGGGGATGGGATCGCCAAGCCCGAGGCGGTAAAATTCACCCAGATCGGCTTCGCGAATCTCGTTGTCCACCTTGTTGACAGTCACGATCACCCGGGCGTGATCCCGCTGCAGCAGGTGAGCGATCTCCTCATCCTGCGCGGTGATCCCGGTGGTCACATCGGTGACGAAAAGGATGACGTCGGCCTCCTCGACGGCATAGTGGACCTGCTCGCGGATCGCCTCCTCAAAAATATCCTTGCTGCTGGCGACGTAGCCACCGGTGTCAATCAGATCGAAAGCCACGCCGGCCCACTCCGCAGGCTGATACTTGCGGTCACGGGTGACGCCCGGCTGATCATCAACGATGGCTTCGCGCCGGCGGATGATGCGGTTGAAGAGTGTGGATTTACCGACATTTGGGCGGCCGACGAGGGCAACAACGGGTCTTTTTTTCATGATTTCTTCAGATAGGCAAACAGTTCGCTAAAATTTTCCGCCGGAGCGAAGAGCGGCACATCGAGTTCGCGGGAGAGTTGGCCACCATCCCAATCATCGAGAAACAAGCCGTCAGCGTTGCGGCAGTTGGGCGGTATCAGCAGGAGGTCGGCGGGCATCCGGTCGCGAACCTGCTCCAGAATATCCCTACCGGTCAACAGGCCGGAAACAGTCACGCCACCACCGAAGAACCGGTTGACCACCGGCACCAGATCCACCTCCAGTCCTGCAACTTTCCGAAGAACCGGGAGCACCTCGCGGGCGAGGGTCGGAGCGACCAGCTGCCCGGTCGCGATGACCACCCGTACCGGTCTGACCGCTTTCGGGAAGCGCCCTCTCTGGCGCTGAAAACGGTCGAGGAAATGCCGGGTCATGCCGACACCGTTCTCGATCTGGAAAAAGTCATCGTAGCGCGCAGCCCTCGGCAGAGGCCGGCCGCTGAGTAGATAGAATTCGTCCGCCAGATAGACAAACGCACTCCCTTGTTTGGCGCGGAAACGGCGTTCCCAGGCTTTCTCCTGATCCAGCACCGCCGCCGCATCAGCTGGCGTGACCGGTTGCAGCGGCGTCAGACCAACACGATGTCCGGTGAGACCGAGGGGAACGATGGCCACGGAGCGCACCGCAGGAGAGAATCGGGCCAGATCTGTCAGGGTTCGCTCCAGATGGAGGCCATCATTCCAGCCCGGACACAACACGATCTGGGCGTGCAGTTCGATCCCACCCTCCGCGAGCAAGGCGATTTTTTCCATCAGGCGGTCATTGCCGCGCAGGCCCAGCATTTTCCTGCGCACGTCGTCTTCGGTGCTGTGCACCGAAATGTACAACGGGGAGAGTCTCTGCTCGACGATACGCGCCAGGTGGTCGCCGGTGACATTGGTCAGGGTGACATAATTGCCATAGAGAAAAGAGAGCCGGAAATCCTCATCCTTGAAATAGAGAGCATCCCGTAATCCGCTCGGGTTCTGGTCGACAAAGCAGAAAACACAGCGATTGCCGCAGCAGCGGTACTCCATGTTGGCAAATTCAAGGCCGAGCCAACCGCTCTCCTCCGGGCTGACCTCAACGCGCCACTCCCGGGTGCCGCGACGGAGCACCAGGCTATATTCCTCCTCCGCCGAGTAAAACTGAAAATCGATGGGATCCCGGATTTCATGGTTATCGATGCGGAGCAGTTCATCCCCGGGCAGCAAGCCGAGGCGTGCTGCCGGAGAACTGTCATGGACAACGCTAATTTTCATTGCGTGTTCGGCGCCAAATTTTACGCCGGTAGGAATGGATGCCCACAGAGATGAAAATCTTGAGCGAAGCAGCCAGCGGGACGGCGAGGATCAATCCGACAAAGCCGAGAAAGTGGGCGAAGATCAGGATAGAAAAGATAACCCAGACCGGGTGCAAGCCGACTCGGTTGCCGACGATACGCGGCGAGAGCACCGAATTTTCCAGAATGCGCACGCTTTCCACCGCAAGGATGATTTTCAGGCAGGTCACCATCGGTCCCGGGCTGGCGATGGCGGTCAGAATGCCGACAAAGAGGGTGATCGCAAGGCCGACATACGGCACGATATTCAGCGCACCCGCCATAATGCCGATCAGCAGGGCGTACTCGACGCGCAGCAGCAGCAGAATCGTGGTGGTCAGCACCCCCACAATAACACAGACGATGAACTGGCCACGGAAGAATCCGGCGATGATCGAGTCCACTTTTTCCACATATTCCCGGACCACCCAGCTGGTCTCGATCGGGAGCAGTTCGAGGATCCAGCGCCGCACCTTGTGAAAATCCTTAAGGATATAAAAGAAGAGAAAGGGCGTCAGCACCAGGTAGAGGACCTTGGGCATGATGGATGGCAGGGTTTGGGTGAAGTGAACCCCCTTCTGGATGAGCGTATCGGACATCCGCGCCAGACGCCCTGATACCTCGCGGTTGAGGATTTCCTGGATCTTGGCAATATCCTCCTGGGTCCGGCCAAAAATCGCCGCGCCATCCTCGTTGATCCAGGTGCTTATCCTAGGCGGCAGGCCCATGAAGAAAGAGACGAGGTTTCCGATTTCGTTGATGATTCTAGGAATTGAGAGGATCAGCACAAGCACGAAGGCACCAACGCTGAGAATGACGATAATGCTGACACTGAGGAGGCGGGGTACATTCCGGCGCTCCAGACGGGTCACCAGCGGATCGAAGAGATAGGCCAGTCCAAAGGCGATCATGAAGGGGGTCAAAATATCCAGGGTATCGCGAATGAACCAGAGAGCGAAAACAACGACCACCAGGATCAGCAGTCGGCGGGCGATCGGGTTGTTGTACAGCGGAGCGAGGATCGCTGCGAGAATGATCGCCAGCAAGGGTGGAATCAAGGCGACGCGCATGGTCCAGAAGAACATGGCCAGCAACATGACCACGAAGACGATGAAGAGGATCTCGAAAACGTCGTATTTAGGCTGATTCGGATTCATGCGTTTACGGTCTGGCCTTGGCATCCAGTTGTTTGTTCCATTTCACCCAGTCGTCGGCGGCATCGCTCTTTTCATCGATGGGTGATTTGGCAAATTTGCCATCCTTGCGGACAACAATCTGCTGGCCGCGGACAATTTGCTGCCATTGTTCCAGGCTGACTTCGAAGGGGCCGGGAATCTGCTTCGGTCCGGATACCTCTTGCGGGGGACCGCTCTGCTGCTGACGAGGCATTTTTACCGACCAGGCCGAGACCGGGCCCACCTCCACCTTGCCGTCATAGACCTTGCAGGTGGTTACGCTGTCGGCCGCGACGCGATAGATGGTGCCGCGAATGGCGCAAACGGCCGTTGGGGCTTTGAGCTGAAAGTCCTTTTTACCCGGCTTGGCGCTGGCCGCATTGATCCAGGCATTGCCTTCCGGCATCTCCGCCCTCAAGGTGCGCACCCGGGTCTTGAGGTTTACGTCGACAAAGTGGAAACTGCTGTTCTCACCGATGCGGATGATCGTCCCGTCCAGCATGGTGATTTCACAGCGTGATTCGATCCGCGTCTGGATAAGGTCGCCGTCCATGACGCTGCCCTTGAGCTTGGCGGGAGTCCAGGTGGAGGTCGCCGCTGACTGGATCCGGATGTCATCCGCTGCCCCGAGCAGAAAGGTGATGGTGCCGACTTTTTCGGCCAGAACCGGCAGCACCATCAGGAGCAGCAGCAGTGCGGTCATCCAGCCGTTGAAAGGGTGTTTGCAGGAACCAACCATGGGTCTTCCCCTTCGATGGAATCGTTGCCGCTGCGGCGGAAGACCGGAGTCGAGGCCGATTACCGCCGCAGACGGTGGGTTGCTATTTCATGCGCACGATATCGTTGCGCTGGAAGCCGTTGCCACTGATGATCTTGCAAATCGAGGCTTTGCCGTTGCCAACGTTGTTGTTGACCACCTCGATCACGCCTATCTGAGTCTCTTCCGAACCCAGTGAGGCGCCGGTGTCGGGATCGACCAGCTCTTCGCCAGCGCGGAAAACCAGCAGCTGCTGGCCATTTTCGATGCCCGATGCTGCGCCGGCATTGATGAAGACCTGGGCATCGGCTTTGATCACCTTGGCCTGCCATTTGACGTTGGCCATGTTCTCATCGATCTTTTGGACGATCTCGTCGATGGCCTGGCGGGTGGCCTTGCCCACGATCGATTCATCGAACTTGTCGCGATTGTCGAAATCAAAGGCATTGGTGTTGAGCGATAGGCCCTTTTTCGATTCTGATTTGCGCACATTCTCCGCTGCGAGGATCTCCCCCGTCGACGTGTTCACCAGGCGGACATCGACGGCCACGGTGGCGGAGGTTGTCTTTACACCAAGGCCCAGCCCTTTTTTGGCCAGGCTGCCGCCCATATTGCCTTCTGACCAGCCAAATTCGGTGACAGCGCCGATGACAGCGAGCTCGACACCCAGCAGCTGGCCGACCTTGGCGGCGCTCTCCTGGGTAACGGCACCGGACTGGCCGAGGGCCTGTTCGCTCATGACCTTCTGGATCTCGGTACGTTCGAGCACTTGGTAGCGGCCGCTTTTGACCAGCTCGGTGATCAACATGTCAGCCATCCCTTCGCCGACCGGCTGTCCGCTCCACCAGTGGTATTGGTGGTTGGTTTTGTCCTCGAAGGAAAACACCGCGATACGTTTCTTCATCTGAGCCGTTTGACCCAGCAGGTTGCCGGCCAGCATCATGAGCATCAGCAATGTTGCAACTCCCCCACAGACCGCTTTCATCCTGCGCATGCGCCACTCCTCTCTTGAGATGACCCGCTTCGCCATCGTCCCACCGGTTTATTCGGGTTGGGGATTGCCGGATGGGAGCTGCTCCGGAGCCGGCGAAGGCTCCGCATGGACCAGCTTGACCATGATCTTGTTGGCGGTGACGTTTTGTACCGCCAGCGAATAATTTGCCAACACCCGTTGGTCCAGTTCGCGGGCGAGCTGATCGGCATTGCCCTGAATCTGGACTTCATATTCAGCCGTATTGCCGGCGAGGTTGCGTTGAGTGACCGCCTTGATGCCGCGCGCGGCGAAGCTGAGGGCGCCGCGGAAGTTGGCGGCTTCGTTGTAGTTATTCAGACCGGTTACCAACAGCTTGACCGAATTGGCGCTGTAGACCCGGCTTCGCCACTTTTCAAGGATGCGGGCGATCAGCTCATCACCAAGCAGATTAGCCGCTTTTTCAATCGCCTTGGTCCCTCCCACCATTTCATCGATATGGGGATAGGCAGCCGACTTGCTGCTGGTGGCGATCACGGTGCCGACATCGGCATCGATGACCCGCGCGGTGATACTGGCCTGGCAGGATTTCATGCCGCCGAGATTCACGCCGCTCGCCACCTTGGCCACGGCTTTTCCGGTGATGACCACCTCCGCATCCAGCGCGGCAGCGATGCTTGCGGCGGCTTTGGAATCGCCGTTGATCGCAGCCACGACTGCATCCCGCTCCTTGTTCTGGCGGACGGTTCCGGGATCCACGACTTGAAAATTCTTCTCGAGGAACTTGTTCATCAGGGAGGTTTCCGTGGCGGTCATGTCGACCTGAAAGAAGTGGTACCGGTCGACGGCCTCGCCGATGTTCTGCTCGTCGAAGAGGAACATGACACGGGGGTTCCCCATACTTTGCAGCAAGTTCTGCACCGCCTCGACATCCCGGGAAATGTTGGCCTGGTCGACGGTAGCCAGCATTTTGACCTCATACATATCCTCCGCGGTCTTGCCTTCGCTGAGGATCTTGTAGTTGCGCACATAGCCACGCGTCCAGGAGAGAATCTGATCCTCCATGACCTGATAGTTTTCGACTCGGGTTCGGGAGTCGATCAAAGTGCCGAGGACGAACTCCACCGCCTTGCGTTTGGCATCGTCCATGGCGCGGTCGCGCGCCGCAGGGATGTCGTTGTAGGTAATGGCCCCCAGTCCGGTGGATTCCACCTGGGTACCGCCCGCTGGCGTTTGCGCCAGGGCAACACCGCAGCAGAGTACCAGTGCGTACACGACAGAGAATAGTCTGCTTCTCATCAAGGCAAGCTCCTCAGAGGAAGGTGTGGGAATATGAGCCGGTCGGGATACGAACAATAAAGGTGAGCGGGAACGCGTTGATTTTTCCGCTCACCCTAAAGTACCCGCAAAAGCTGTAAAGCGCCGATCAAAAAGTCATGCGCAGAGCATTCTGAAAATCCCGAATGATCAGCAGAGCGTCGGCGCCCGATACATGGGCTTTGACATCAAAGGCCCCGGTCATTTTGTCCGCTTTCATGATGCCGCGATCGACCATGAGGCAGATGGCGTTGTAGGCATAGTTGCTGGCATTGACATCCGGGAAACGCGAGGGCTGGCCGATATATTTGGTCGCCAGACTCTCATCTCCCGTGGCCATGATCAGGACATTTTGCAGCAACATGGCGTAATCCACGCGGGTGATCTTGTCATCTGGGCGGAAGGTATGGTCGGGAAAGAGTTCCATGCCTTTGGCTTTGACAATTTCCGTGATCCAACTCTTGGCCCAATGGGTATCGATATCGGTCGCCGCTGCCTCGGATGCAGCGGCGGCGGTTTTCATGGCGGTGGGATCTTCAGGTGCCTTGAATCCGGTATCATACGTCGGTACACGCTTCTTGCTGATGAGATCCATCAGTTTTAATTCATCCATGAAAAGCACAGCGACATCGGCGCGATCGATTTCGTCGATCAATGCGATTTTGGCACCCACCTTGGTGCCGGGAGCGGCGCGCTGGATCTTCTGCACCTGTTCCCAGGCCCGGTCCGCCTGACCGGCATAGTCGCCCTTGAGGGCGATGACCTTGCTGTAGGTGTTCACGGCATCACCGAACTGTAAGCCATCCTTGTAGGCTTCGGCCTTGAAAAAGAGGGCTTTGGCGGAGGAGGGATTGATCTCGAGTGCTTTGTCAAACTGCTTGACGGCCTTTTCGACCCAATCGTCCCCCTTGCGTTCCATACTGAGTATGCGGCCCTTGATGATGTAGGGTTCGATGGATTTGCCGTTCTTGGAGATGGATTTATCGGCGAGCTCGTAGGCCTTCTTATAATCCCCCTGGGTAGCCAAAATGATGGCCTGTCCAGCAAAAGCTTCGGCGAAATTGGGATTGAGGGCCAGGGCGCGTTCGAACTCGGACTGCGCGGAGTTCAAATTACCGCGGTCGAATTCATACATGCCGCGGTCGTAATGTTTTTCCGGGGTATCCTGAACCGATGCCTCCTTGATGGGCTTGGGGCCGCAGCCCACGGCCAGAAACGCCAGAATCAAGCCGACAACTGCCAGAATTGATACGCTTGGTTTCATGCTATTCTCCATTTCGCTTGGACCGGTACAGCAGGTCAGTCGACAATGAACATGACCTTGCATTTATCGAGAAAATTCTGGGATGCGGCCGCATTGCGGATAGCTGCAGCCGAAGCGTTGGCAACGACCACGTCGGCCTTGTTCTCGCCCGCGACCTTGATCGCCTTGACGACCAGGGGATTGGCGGTGACCCGGTCGTTGTTTCTTGCCTGGTTGAGATCCTTGTCATAGCCGACCATGCCGATCTGGACCGCCCAGTCCCGGCTGACGTATTTGGAACCGTAAATTTCCTGGCCCGACTCGTCCAGGATTTTGGGGGCCATAGCTGGACGCAGCCCGAGACCCTTGGCATCGATGATCAGGCCGGTATAAGCGCCGGTGCTCTGGAGTGCCGGTGTCGTGGTGCCCTGCGATTGCTGCAGGACAACGCCGGCGGGCACCGGGCGTCCGGCGGGCCAGGGTTGGCCGCAGGTCGGGCAGAGGCCGACCGTGCTGACCGGGCCGAGTGTCAAGCCGCCGCCCTGCGGTAACAAGGCGTCAGCCAGGGCACCGGAGATGGGCATTTCAATGGTGACTTCGATATCGCCTGTGGACATGTACTTGGTTTCAACGACGGTAAAATTGCGGAGAATGCCCTTCACCTTGGTGACGATGATGTCATTTTCGGTCATAAAGTTGCGCACAGTCGTCTCGGAGTCCAGGGTCATCCCTTGGACGGTCTCCAGCAGATTGCGCAGCGCGACCCGCTTGGCTGCTTCCAGGGCGCCGGCGCGTTGCGCAGTTTCGGGCATGTTTGGATTAGGAGCGCCTACTCCGGTGGAACGCAGGATTTGATTGCTCCAATCGATGCTCCCAACGGTCCCGACCTGTTGAGTGACGCTCTGGGCGAGGCAGGGCAGAGCAGCTGCCACCAGCAGCAGGGCGATCAGCATCATTAAACGCTCGATTCTCATTTCAGCCTCCTCAATGCTAGGGGTTATCAGATAGCATAGTATACACTACAGTGCGAACAGGTCCGGTGATAGGCATCACAAAAGGCAGGGTTCCATTCGTTCCGGCAACCGTCTTCATCCCTGGAATCGTGACCGGCGAAACCGGCCCTTATTATGTAACTTGTATATTATTTAACTTAATAAAGTAGCCAGTGATTGTCAAGCGCAAAGTGCGGATTGCCTCTGATCGCGAAAGATGCCGGGCGACGCCCAATCATGAATGAAAACAAGGCGAATGCGTGTTCTATTTCGGTGAGCAAGCTTATCGGGCGAATTTCGTCTGAATGAAGAACTTTTTGCACCTTGTTCCGTTATTATCAATGAATCCAATACCCGGGATGCCAATGGCTTACGTTGATGAGCAGTATGAGTTGATCAGGGCCGCGCAGGATGGCGACCGGGATGCGGTCTCCCGGCTGGTATCAATTCATACGCGTGAGCTCTACAGCCTTCTGCTCTATCTATGCGGCAACCGGAGCCTGGCGGAGGATTTGACTCAGGAGACCTTTTTGCGGGCGTTACAGGCTCTGAAAAAATACCAGTTTCGTGCACCTTTTCGGGCCTGGCTCTTTCGCATTGCTGTCAATCTTTACCGGGACGAACGCCGCCGCCATCAAGTGCGCAAACCGGTCGAGCACGATGTGTCCGATGAAGAGAACATGCACCTTTACACGGCCGATCCCGGACCGGATGCGGTGGCCGAACACAACGAACAGGTTCAGGCGCTGCACAAGGCCCTGGCGCTTTTGCCACGCACCTTGCGTACAGTCGTCGTCATGCGGGATTTGCAGGAGCTGAGCTATACCGAGATCGGAGAGGCCCTGGGCTGGCCTACTGGCACAGTCAAATCGCGTCTTTTCCGCGCACGCAAGGAGTTGGCCGCCCTTTTGCAGCCTTTTATGGAGGAGCCATCATGATCCAGAGACATCCCCACGCTCTGCTGACGCTTTATGTGGAGGGGAACCTGCCCAGGAGACAGGAGCGTGGTGTTGCAGCCCATCTGGCGCGTTGTCCCGCCTGTTCGGCAGCGGTTGCTGCGATGCATCCACTCCGGGAGGCCCTGCAGCGTCTCCCCAAGCCCACGCCTCCCCCCTACCTGGCCCGGCGAATCATGGCCCGATACGATGCGCTGCAAAGGCGGGCAAGCTTCTGGAACGGCTTCGAGGCCATTCCACGGCTTTTCCAGCCCGCTGTCGTTGCGCTGCTCCTGCTCATCACCTTCCTGTTGTTGTGGCCGGCGCGCCAGGAAAGCATCTACGAGCAGGCAACAAAAACCTACGCGGCGGTCTACGAGAGCAATGGCAGCTGGACCGCCCTCGCCAACGATGAAGACGCCCTGCGTTTCGTGCTGAATCAGCCAGGAGAACCACTTCAGGAGAGCGACCATGACCGGTAAAACCAAAGCCATCGCCAGCCTCATTGCGGCATTTATTCTGGGATTCCTCCTTTGCTTTGCCGTCTTCAAGGCGCCGGATTTCAGACGGACGCATCGCGGGCGGCTTTCTCCAGAACAATTTAACGCCACCATCATCGAGCGATTCACCCGGGAGTTGTCACTCAATGCCAGTCAGATTGAAAGCCTCAAGGCTCAGTTGAAGTACATCCGGACACAGCACGATTCCTTGCGTCAATGCAATGAAGCGGCCTTCGGCCGGATCCGGGATCAGTTCCGCAGAGAGTTCAGCAAGGTGCTTTCACCCAAACAGCAGCAGAGATTTATCGAATTCAACCGCAAAGAAGACGAAAAATTCCGCCGGCATCAACCCGCGGACAATTGACCTCAAGCCTAATTAACCCGAATCATGTTTGGTTTTCATGGAGCACAGATACAAATGAAAAAATGGATTATCGCACTCCTTGTTCTAGTGGCCCTTCTGGCCGTCTGGTTTTTCACCCGCAGCAGCAAAGCCGTGCCGGCTGCAGCACAATCCACTCTGCTTCAAACAGACAAGGTCACGCGCGGAGATCTCCGCGTCGAGGTTTCGGCGAGCGGCATTGTCGAGCCGATCAACAAGGTCGAGATCAAGAGCAAGGCGAGCGGCCAGATTGAAGAGATGAAAGTTGAGGAATCGGACCCGGTGCAGCGCGGTGATCTGATCGCCCTGCTCGACCAGAAAGACACGCAAAATTCCTACAATACCGCAAAAGCGGATTTGCAAGTCGCCGAGGCGACGGTGGCCCAGAAACAGAGCGACTTTGACCGCAAATCGGAACTGTATAAAAAAGGGCTGCTTTCTGCGGCCGATTTCGATGCCGCCAAACTGGCTTTGGTCGATGCCCAGGCCCAGGTCGTCCGCGCTAAAATCAATCTCGACAATGCAGACATCCGGTTGAAAGAGACCATCGTCCGCTCCCCCATCGATGGCGTCGTGCTGACCAAGGATGTCGAGGTCGGCCAGATCATCGCCTCTGGGATTTCCTCTGTATCGGGCGGTACGTTGATCGCCACCGTGGCCAATATGAACCGCGTCTATGTCAAGGCGGATGTTGATGAAGTGGATATCGGCGTCATTCAGCCCGGAATGAGCGCGACCGTGGTGGCCGACGCCTATCCGGACAAGGTATTCAACGGCAAGGTCATCCGGATTGCCGCACAGGGCAAAGTAGTCTCTAATGTGACCACCTTCGAGGTCACCATCGAGGTTGAAAATCCGCAAAGCAGACTCAAGGCCGGCATGAATACCTCGGTGGAGATTCTTGTGGCCGACAAGAAGAATGTGCTGCTTGTGCCCAATGAAGCGCTGATGACCCGTAAGGAGCTGCAGCAGGAACTGGGCAAGTTGCGTCTGCTGACGCATCCGGAGGAAGCAGGCAAGCGCGGCGCGATGGCTGGTGGTCCCATGATGGCCGGCGGTGAGCGCCCGGGCGCCGGCAGACCTCCCGCTGCTGGCAGCTTCGCCACTGCCGGTCGTCCGGGCGCTGGAACGCCTGGCGTTGCCGGAGAGCGGCCGCAGACGCCGGTGGGAAATGATGAAGAGCAGGATCTTCGCCGCGGTGTGCTGGTCAAGCAAGGGAATGAGTACGGCATCAAAATGGTGCGGACCGGCGTCAGTAACCTCGACCAGACCGAGGTCCTGGCGGGTCTGAACGAAAACGATGAAGTGGTCTATACCTTCTACTCCCGCGCCACCGAGGCGAGCGCGCAAATGCGCCAAAGGATGACCGCGATGGAAAGTCAGCGCAGCGGCTTTCGCAGCAATTAACCCTTAGTATTCACTGGAGCTTAGAGGAATACCGTGAAAAAAAGTATCTATATGGAATTCGGCGAGAGCTTTAAAATCGCCCTCAGTTCTTTGGCAGCAAACAAGATGCGCGCGGCCCTGACCATGCTGGGAATCATCATCGGAGTCGCTGCCGTCATCGCCATGGTGGGGCTTGGCTCCGGGGCGCAAAAGGCGATCGCCGACCGCGTTCAGGCCTTGGGTTCCAACCTGCTCTTTATCCGGCCTGGCTCTTCCCGTCAGGGTCACATTCACTTCGGCTCCGGCAGCATGATCACTCTGAAAGAAGAGGATGTCGCCGCCCTGAAAGCGAGTGGCCGCTATCTTTCCGCTGTGCTGCCCGAATACAGCCGCAATGCGCAAGCCCAGTTCGGCAATAAAAACTGGAATACCTCCATTGTCGGCACGGTGCCGGAATACGGCGCCGTCCGCAACGTCAAAGTCACGAGCGGCCGCTTTTTCACCCAGGACGAGATGGATAACACCGAGCGCGTGGCTGTGATCGGCACCGAAGTGCAGAAGAATCTCTTCGGCGCAGCCTCCCCGGTCGGCCAGACCATCCGCATCGCCCAGGAGAATTTCGTCGTCCTTGGATTGCTCGAGACCAAGGGGCAGCAGGGATGGATGAATCAGGACGATCAGATCCTCATCCCGGTCACTACAGCGCAGCGCCGCGTTTTTGGAGCAGATTACCTTACCGGTATCACCGTCAAGGTTCTCGATGAAACCCATGTCGATGCAGCCCTTATCGAGGTCGAGAAGATACTGCGCCGCCAGCACCGCCTCAACCGCGACCAGGACAATGATTTTTCCATCCGCAACCAGTCCGACATCATCAGCACGATGCAAGAGACCAACAAGACCTTCGGTTTCCTCCTGGCTGCCATCGCCGGGGTCTCCCTGGTAGTGGGTGGCATCGGCATCATGAACATCATGCTGGTCTCCGTCACCGAACGGACGCGCGAGATCGGTATTCGCAAGGCCATCGGCGCCCGACGCCGCGATATCATGATGCAATTTCTCGTGGAATCGGTGACCCTGAGTTTGGCCGGCGGCACGATCGGCATCATTCTCGGCGTGTTGATCTCTTACCTGCTTTCGGCCCTGGCACACTGGAATACCCTGATCTCACCGGCTTCCATTCTGCTCAGCTTTGGATTCGCATCCGCCGTCGGACTCTTCTTCGGCCTCTATCCGGCCCGCAAGGCTTCCCTGCTCGATCCCATCATCGCCTTGCGCTACGAATAACCGTCAGGCCCGGATCCTCTCCGGGCTTTTTTTATTTCTGCCGCCGCAAGCCGCACACGGACAACCCTTCCCAATAAATTTGACGGCTTTGGGCCATACTGCTTGCTTTTTTCATCGCACGGACTTATATTTCAACACATACCGTCCATATCCTGTTGACTTTTCTCCTCCATCCTTTTAAGGAAAAGCGTCATGAGGACATCCTGTTTACGCTCATGGAGCGGCCCCCTGCGACTGCCACTCCTGTTTATCCTGATCGCCTTCGCCGCGGCTACAGTCTTTCCCCAGAAAGCCGAACTCTACGATGTGCTTTTCGGTGAGAAGGACAAGCAGCTCAAGGCGTATAAAAACAGCCAGGCCGATCTTCTCAGCCCCAATCACTATGCCACGGCGGTCGAGAATTACGCCCGGGCCAAGGAGGACTTTAAAAAAGGCAAGGAAACCGCCGAGGTTCGCAAACGGCTGACCGAAGTCGAGACCGCCTTCAAACAGATGGACAATACCCTGTGGACAGGCAAGGCCATCTTCGAAGAGGTGCTCAAGGCGCGGGAGGACGCCCTGAATGCGCGTGCTCCTGAGTTCGCCCTCGAGGATTTCAATGCCGCCGAAGAGCTGCTGCGCGCCGCCGGTGCCGCTCAGGAGAGTGCCGATACGCAACTCTGCCGTGAAAAAGCCAACCGGGCCAAGGCGAAATTCCGCGAAAGCGAGCTCAATGCCATTAAAAAGAGTATCATGACGCCGGCGCATGCGGCGATAGCCGCCGCTCTCAAAGCGAAAGCGGACAAGTATGCGCCTAAAACCTGCGCCCGGGCCAAGGAACTGTTGACGTTGGCGGATGAAATCCTCAACAGTAACCGTTATGCCGTCTCCGAAGCTACCAGCAAGGCCGAAAAGGCCATTTATGAAGCACAGCACGCCCTGCGTATCACGGATCTGCTGCAAACCCGCAATCTAGCAGGTGAGGATCTGATCCTGCTCTACGAAGAGGGCCTCGCTAAAGTGACCAAAGAGCTGGGGTACGATGCGCCTTTTGACCAGCCGGTGTCCGAAATTCTCGCCACCATGGCCGCATCGGTCAAGAGCCTGCGGGAGGATAAACAGCAACTTGGCCGCGATCTGCAGGAAAAACAGGAACAACTGGAAAAGGAACAGCAGGCGCATGCGGCGGCGCTGGCGCAGTCGAAAAAACAAATTGAGGAGCTGACCGCCAGAAGCGAGAGCAACAGCGCTCTGGCGCAGCAAAAGCAAACCGCCTTGCAGGAGGAACTCACCCGCAAGCAGGCGGAACTGAAGCTGAAGGAGGAAAAGGAAGCCCGCCTTGCCAAGATCCGGCAGATGTTCTTGCCGGAGGAGGCCAAAGTTTTGCTGGAAGGCAACCATCTAATCATCCGCCTGCAAAGCCTCTCCTTCCCGGTAGGCAAGGCCGTGATTCAACCCGGCTATTTCGGGCTGCTGTCGCGGGTGCAGCGCGCCATCCGTGAATATCCCGAAGCGAAAATCGTCATCGAGGGGCACACCGATTCCTCCGGCGACGAGCGTTACAATGAGAGCCTGTCGTCCAAACGGGCCGAGGCGGTGCGCCTGTATATTCTCTCCAACATGGTACTCGCCGAGGATCAGATCGATGCGGTAGGGTATGGCGAGAGCCGTCCGGTGGCCAGTAATGACACCGAAGAAGGACGAGCGCAAAACCGCCGTATCGATGTGATCCTGACGATTGAATAGTTGTGCAGCCCTTCGCAGCAGCATGCCACCGGCCGATTTCGCCGGCAGCGCAAACGGCAAGGCACCATCCAGCGAGGCAAGAGACCCGTTCACCTAATTGCAAGGAGGTTGTAATGAAAAAAATGGTGTTGCTTTTGCTCACGTTCTCGCTGCTGCTGCTCCTGAGTCCGGTTGCCGGTGCTGACAAGCTGCAGCCCAAAACGCAGGCTGGCGACAAGGCGCTGCTCTTCACTATCAACGGACTCGGCGACTTTGGTGTCGGCGGCGCTCCGGCCGGCATGCTGGTATGGGATTCGGAGGATGGCGTTGAGATGACCCATTACCAAGGTCTGGGATTCAAGACCTTCCTCTCCGACGGCATCGCCTTGCGCGTCGGCCTCTGCTATGCCTCCCAGGGTTTGACCACCGAGACCGATGATGGCGACCAGGAGCGGAATTCCTCTGTCCTCTCCATCCAGCCGGCAATCGAGTATCATCTCTACCAGGCCGAGGCGGTTTCGATTTACACCGGTGGTGGCCTCTACTTCGCCAAATCCACGATGACCCACAAGGCGCCCGACACCGAGGACCAGACCTATTCGATGAGCAGCCTCGGCTTCGCCGGTCTGATCGGCGCCGAGTTCTACCCCTGGAAAAGCGTCAGTCTGGCTGCGGAATACCAGATCGGATATGCCTCCGGCAGCAGCACCTACGACGACGGGACCGACAAGGTCGATGGCCCGAAAGCCCATATGATGGGGATCAACACCCTGGGTGTGACCCTGGGAATTCACTTCTAGGCTTTTCCTGTGGCAAAACCGGGCCGATGGTTGGCCCCCCTAAAAAAAGAGCCGTCTCTCATTGGAGGGACGGCTCTTTTTTGAAGCAACGATCTATGGGGTATTGATAGCCCTTGCGCTAATCCATGTTTTTCAATCGAGCGATAGACGCGTAGCGCCCGCCGATGACCATTCAGAGCGCTGGCTACTGATAATAGGAGACGATTTTGGGCCGCAACAGCTCTCCCGGCCAGAACGGCTCCGTCAGATTGGAAGACGCGGGGCGGTAATAAAGATTCACCGAACCCTGGAAGAGCATTGCGCTCTTGGATACAGCCATCCCATGCAGGACATTGCCTCCGCCGAACGTGATATCATTCTTGGCAAAAAACTGGCCAGTTGCGGCTGCGTTACCATGAAAGATGATTCCCTTGGCCGAGTAGAATCCAAGATTATTGCCTAGAGGATCAACCGAGGTTGTCGTGACATTCCCGGTAACATGCACATCCCCCATGACGATAAACACGCCATAACCGCTGAAGCTGCCGCTGAGATAGAGATCACCGGCCACATAGATGATCTCCGGATTTTCCTTGGTGCCAAGAACCAGATTGTTGGCATTCAGTGTTGTCGATGCGCCGGTTATGACCTGGGTGGCTGACGCGATGTAAGCCGAGGGGTCGAAGACAGGAATGGGAATCTGGGCCACCTTGCGGGTAACCGAAGCGTTGGCTGGATTGACATTCGGGACGAAAAACCGGGTAGTGACATTGGGGTGAAGGGTGATGTATTGGACGTAGCTTCCAAAGCCCTCAACCAGTACGCTGCCGTTGGCGCTCAGATCTTCATTGGTGTGGACATCTGCATTCCAGGCTGTATTGCCGTCATCCCTGATATAGATATCGCCACCCAGGTCCAGATCCTTGTCGGAGATCAGGGCAAATTTCATCCAGGGCGGCACTTCATGGGAGTGGGGGATCTGGATGACAGCTTTGACCGTCACGCTTTGATCATAATAGGTCCCGATGGAGGTGACCAGCTTGCCCCATTCGCCCACATTCGGTCCGCCGGGAAACCGGCTGTAGGTGTTCTGTAACTGGATACTCATCTGCCCATTGGCCGCTTGCAGCGTTGTCGCGGTGCAAAAGCTGGAATCTTGCGCAAGCATCATAATGGCATACTCCACACCGCTCTCAGCGAGGCTCTTGGCCTGAATCCGAGCGTATTCCGAGACGGCATTGAAAGTCATGCGGGTGTTGGCCTGCATCATGCTATAGGAGGTAAGACCGAAGATAACCCCCACAGCGACCACCAAAAGAAGCATCATTCGTCCCATACTACACTCACAAATTTTTCGGGTAAAACTTGCGTGTCCAGTACCCCCCGTGTTTGTCCACCTGCTGGGGAAGCCGCACTTCTTTTTCCAGGAGTATCCTGAATTCGATGGAATGCACCTGGGTCTTCGAATAGGTGAGGGCGCCGCTTGCAGTATAGCCGCGCAGGGAAAAATCCTTGACCTTGAACGAAAAATCGCTCCGGGGGGCCAGGCTGGTATGCCGTGTCAAAGTGAAATCGGGGCGCTGGCCTGAACGGATGTAGCTCACACTGTCGGCTGTGCCGTTATTATCAATGTCCGCCCGAAACCGGATATATGTGCTGTCCATGGCGACGATGGTATCCCCCGAGGTAACACGGTAGCCGATCTTGTTAAAATCATATTCGATGACCCGGCCGAATTCCGTCAAGTTGCGTTGTTCAACCTGGGAGATATTATTG
Source organism: bacterium (assembly GCA_035419245.1). NCBI lineage: Bacteria > bacterium. Next base: position 183,974 of record DAOLSP010000005.1, read on the forward strand.
GAGTGGGCGCTCATATTGAAATAGGCCGTCAATCCGACAAGCGCCAGCAGCAGTAACCCCCCGACGACAAAGGAACCAACGAGGTCGATGTTGTGCATGCCGCCTCCTCAATAGCTGACGAAACTCGTCAAAACCAGAGCTTGCGGCAGACGCGCTGCTGAAACCGAGATCCTGATTCGTTTCGTCCGGGTTGGTGTATAGCTGACTGTGGTCGGCTGCTGCGGTTTCACATAATTGACCGAAACGGTCGCAGTAAAGTTGCCAGCCCGCGGAGTCGTGAAGACCAGCGGCATGTTCTTGCTGTTGTCGGTGATATAGTCATCGACATCATCGTACCCGCCCGGATACTCATTAACGCCGGGGCCTAAATAAACGGTGAAAGCGTTCACATCAGTCACAGTGGCGCCATTGGTCACCGCCTCGTCGAAGGCCTTGCTCTTAATCTCGTTGGTCAAAGTCTCTGCAATCTCGGCTGCGGTGATGACATATTCCGATTCAAGTTGCCGTGTGGAAGCCGTCATGACCGTTCTGTGGGCGGTAAGGGTGATGAACGAAAACATCAGTACCGCACCGAGAATCAACAACATCTGTGATTGGCTCATCGTCTCAGTTCCCCCGATTTATAACGGGTAGCATCAATTCCGCCCCCTACTCTTTGCCGCGTAGGTAGATCTGCACCGAGCGTGTTCCAGTTCCATTGGGACTTTCCAGTTTGAAATCGACGCTAGCCATCACACTCTTGTCGGTTGTGGGATCAAGAGTATTGGTCAGCGAGACCGCGAAGGTGGTCGTCCCATAGCCGTACATATCGGCTTTGGCCATCAGGTCCGTGCTGGAGAGCTTGCCGGCGGAGGCCGACGCGGTGAGCGAGGAGCCTCTTGCCACGGGATTGCCGTTGATATCGAAAACCCGTACATAAATAGTCGTGGTCTGGCCTGTGGCCAGGACGGTCGTCGGGGTTTCAGCCGAAAAAACGAGCACGGGACCACTGAACACCGCTTCATTGAGTGCAAAAACGACGGCATCCTTACCGGCCTGGTCACGCCCATGTGTCGAGCACATGACCAGGCCGATCCCGTCATTTTCATCCAGTGCCCCCGTACTATTGCGCACCAGCGATCCTTCAAAATCCGGCATCGTGACATCAAGAACCAATCCTGGTGCGTTTGGATTCGGCACGCGGTGTGGAGCCAGGATGGCAGGATCGCCAGGCGCAATAGCTGGTCGCGGATTTGCCGTAACCCAGACGGCAGTTCCGCGGCCATCAGCGTCGGTGCGGGTATTGGTTGTCACAATGCCGGCCGTGCTAGTCAAATAAAGTGTCGTCCCCTCCTCGACGGGATTGTTGTACTTATCCCCAACATAGATCGAGACCCTGAATTCACGTACCGTGCTCCAGCCATCCAGATTCAGGTAATCCAGAGCCACGGTCATGTGGGACTCGACATGGTTGGGATCCGCCGGATCAATCCAGATATAGGGTGGACCGGAACGAACCGTTATCTGGGTTGATCTGGCCTTGACTTCGGGATAATCTACCAGCCAGGCTTCCACTTCGATCGTTCCCGATTTTATCCCGGATTTGCAGAGAATCGAAGCACTGCCGTTGCTGGTGAGCTGAGGCGTAGCCTCACGGGGATTCCCGGTATTGGGCAACAGCATCTCGCCGCCGTCCGGCCCGTTTCGCAGGGCAAAGGCCATGCGGAGCTCTTGCTGGCAGGGCTTGCCGGAAGTACCGATGGCGGTTGCGGTCACCTTGCACTGGTCCGGTTGCCCCGTTTCGGTTACCCATATATAATTGCTCTCCACATTCAGCTGCAGACTGGACGGCTTTTGGCTCGTCAGCACGATCTCGGTCGACGTCTTGATCAAACCCCAGGTGGCGCTCACGCGCGCGGTTCCCGGCACGGTGCCCGCCTTGAGAAGGATTTCTGCCTTGCCGCTGGCATCCGTCGTACAGGTCGCCGGGAGCGCTCCGAGCGAAGTTCCCATCTCGAGTTGCACATCAGGGATCGCCTGGTTGTTGCTGGTCTTTTTCAGCCAGGCCATGATGGATGCAGTAGCCAGCCCGTCCGCCGGCAAGGTTGAGGGCGACACGCTTAGTTGCAGCGTAATCCCGGTAAACTGCACCGCGGCCTCCTTGCTGATACCGGATGAACTCGCCCGTACCAGGGCGGTGACATCCGCTTGCCCGGCATCGCTGCGCAGGTGTACCATCGCCTGACCTCCGGCATTGGTGATCGCGGTACTGTCGATGCTGCCGGCCGTCGTGGAAAATTTGACCTTTACCCCTTCCACCGGTTTTTGCATGGTGTTAAGCAGAGTCGCGATGACCAGAGTTTCCGCAATCCCGTTTCGCAGCTGTTCTCCAGCGATCGAGAGCAACAGCTGGGCAGGCGCGCTGCTGACCAGATTGACGAGAGACGTATCAGCCCATTCATGGAACCGCGCAATGATCAGGATGTTGCTTCCGGGCTTGGCAGCGCTGCGGTAGGAGGCCTTGGCCTCACCACTGGCGCTGGTCACGGCACTACCGGTAATCACACCATCCGAGCAGCTGAACTCAATTTCAGCGCCCGCTATGGGATTATTCGTGGGCGAGACCAGGACGGCACCCACATTCAAGGTGCTGGTGCCATCGGCCAGAAGGTCAGCCCGTTCCGGCAACAGGGTAAGCCTGGGAGGGAGATACGTCAGTGGCAGTGATTTTTTCGGCAGGTTACCATATTCGACGAAAAGGGTATCGGCGCCGGATCTGGTCGCGGCCGTGATATTGATCACGGCGTTGCCCCGTGCATCTGTCTTTCCGTCGTTGAGCAGGGTAGTCATAGCATTGCGAACCTGCACCACGGCGCCAGCCACCCCTTTACGGCTGCTCGTCTCAGTCAGTGCAAGCCGGAGCTGCGTCTGGCTGATACCATCCGCGCAGAGTGTGGATTTATCGAGCTGGGCGGAAAGCGTGAGACCGATAAAATAGAGGATGACCTGGGATTCGGTGCCGCCTGAATCCTGGCTCTTCTGCAGCGCGGGAGCGGCGGAGCCATCCCGGTTGCGGGGAGCCACGCCGGAGAGCATGCCCACCTTGCGGCCGTTTTCATTTGGAATGATGGTGGCTGTGATGGTGGCTTCGATATCCGTTTCGCTGGCGGCACTGGTGAGGGTGGCCACGGCTTCCCCATTCTGGTCGGAATAACTCTTTGGCGTGATCGTCCCGGCGGTTGTGGTGAACCGGACCAGACAACCAGGTAGAGGCAAGCCAATGGAATCAACAATCGTAGCGACAAGCAAGAGTTCCGAGACGCCATCCGCCAGAATGGACGACGCTTCCGCTTGCAGATCAGTCAGCTTTTCATTTCCCGTGAGTTGATCCGCCTCCTCCCCGCACTGCCAGAACAACAGGGAGACTAGAAGGAGGACGCATATTTTCCATCTCAAGTTCTTCATTCTCTCGCTCCCAACGTAGTATAGGCCGCCTGGCGGGCAATCGCCTGATCACCAGCACGCATGGGCAGGGCAGCCATGCCCTTGACCTCGATGCGTCTGGCCACCGTCTGCTGCATTTTGGCCTTGAGAATCTCGGCCTTGCCCAGAGGGGTCACCTTGTTGCCATCACGGCGCACAATTGTGACGGTCTGTTTCACCAGAGCCGCTGTATTGAAACCATTTTCCCAGCTGATGATCAACAGGTTGTCACGTACCTGCTGCACCGTGCCGTTGCGGATCTCCATACTGGGCTGTTCGATCTGGTTGTTCCTGGTCTTGCGCGTTTCCTGCTGTAAGGCCTCGCTGGCTTCGGGTTTGGTCACCGGTGAAGTCGGAACATTTTTAGCTGGAGGATTCGTCAATTCGATATCGCTTGGATCCGGCTGGGCATTGAATCGGTAATGCTGCAGACGCTCCTCCAGGGTCTTGCGAGCCTGGGAAGAGGCATTGTTTTGGCTTTGTCTGGCATAGACCTCGGGAAAGATCGAGGCCTTGATGATGATGATCAGCTCTTTCTGGGTATCCTCATACCGGTTATAGCCGAAGATATAACGCAAGCCAAGGGCATACCAGGGGAGATCCTTGAGCAGGGGGATGCCCTTGCGCATGGTGGTCTTTTCATTGGAATAAAGTCCGGCAATCAGGGTTTCCTCTCCATCGTAAAGCTGAACCAGGGAATTCGCTTCTGATTTTTTAATGATGGTGCTAATCACATCGGGATAGGCTTGACTCCGTTCCACATGTGCCTTGAGGAGGATGACCGGGTTTTTACCTTCATTTTCGATCACATAGGGCGTCACCTGGAGGATGGTGCCGGTGCTGATGAAACGGTCCATGGTATTGCCGGCAAAATCCTTGGTCTTGATTGAAAAATCCTGGCCAACCTGGATCTTGCCCTCATTGCCCGACGTTACCACGACCTGTGGCTGAGCGAGAACCCGGCCGATATTTTGCGAGTCGAAGAGCTTGAAGAGCGCGGTGATATCCACTTTGGCGTATTTGCGCGGTACTTTCACTCCCAAAGAAAAACCGGATTCTGTCACGGCCGAACTCAGGGCGCCGGAGACGTCGATCTTGCCATTGTAGAAGGTACTCCAGTCAATTCCCATTTCACTCAGGGCTTTGCGATCGCCTTCGAAGAAGATCGTTTCAATCTTGACCTCCTTGCTGCCCGGCTTGTATTTAACGGACTGGTCGAAGGCGCTCTTCTCCTGGTCTTCTGCATCGGTTGGCGGCGGTACGACGATCTGGAAAAAGTGTTCCCTGTTTTCGTACCACAGCCCCCGCCTTGCCAGAATGGTTTGCAGGGCCTTTTCCCACGGCATGCTGGTAACCTCGATATTGATCAATCCCGTCTGCTTGGTGGGATCAAAAATAGGTTTGCCTGCGAACCGGATCGCGTATTCGCTGAGCATATCCATAGCGGTGCCGAAATCGAGGCTGCTGCTGAGGGAGACCAGAGATTCGGGCGGCGTATAGTCCGGCTCAGGCAGCTCCTGGCCATGAAGGACGGTAGCCAACAAGAAGAGCAGAATCAGCATTGTATCCCATGCGATCGTTCTCATATCGGACCTTTCAATTTGCACCAGCCGGCAGGATCAGTCTGGTGGTGCCGCCGCGTTCATCTTCCATCGAGAAAGAGAGGGTGCCTTTGTGAACATCGATCTCGCTGAGGGTCCCTCCAAAAATCCGGTCGCCCGACCTCAGCCGGACGGTCCGCCCTTTTTGGTCCTTGACGACTGCGGCACCCGGCATGATGGCCAGCACCTTGGCCTTGCTATCGATCTCCGGAAGACCTTCGGTATTCGTTCGGGGTGCGACACCGGTAGCAGGGGCGTTGCCGCCGGCTGACCGGATCATCTCCTGTATACGGCCTCGGCCGATTGCTGGAGCCGTGTGCATACCCACCAGATCGGTAATTTCAGGCAACTTGCTGTCTTTAGGCGAGATGCTGGTAATCAGTGGCCCCTCCATCCGGTTATACCCGTTGAACTCGAGTACGAAGTGCACGCCGCCCCGGCGGCCGTTACTGGCATCCGCTTCAACCGTGCTCATTTCCAGTTTGTGAACGTCATAAAAGACCGGACCTTCCTCCAGGTAACAAAGCAAGCTGAAAAAGTCGCGAAACGATCCATCACCCTTGATCTCATAGGTCCGCCGTTCCAGTGAAAGGAAGGAATCCTGCCCCTTGAGGGCGAAACTTACGTTGAGCCCGGAATTGGTGCGGGAAAGTCCCCTGAGCAGATAGTCGAAGGTTTCTCCAGGGGATTCCTCCGCCGCCAGAGTGCCTTGCCCTCCCTGACGGAATTTTTCCAGTTCGGCGAGCTGAGACTGCAGCACGGAGCGGTCCTGTTCGAGGGCGAGGAGGTCCTGCAGCCGTTGTTGTTTAATCCGGTTTTCCCGGCGGGCTCGCTCGATCACTCCCGCCCGATGGCCGTAGACGAAGTAAAAACCGCCAGCCAGAACCACCGTCCAGAAGGCTGCGATAAAGAGCGTATTACGTACGGCATAAGTCATTTTACTGTCCTGCCTTTCCGGCCGATTTGCCCTTGCACTCGAGGGTTACGACCAGGGATTGCCTGTTTTCCTCCTTACTATTGACGCTGAGAACGGTGCTGGGCTTGATCAACCGTTCCAATTCGGCAACCTGATTGCGCCGGTTGATCGCCACTTCAGCGATAAGGACGCCATTGGCGCTGCCGGTCAATTTCTGCAAGGCGAAGGGACCGGCGCTCGAGAAGGCTCCGGAGAAATCCTGCAACACCGGACTCCAGCGCACCGAGCGCGCCTTGAGCGAATCCACCAGAGCGGTGCCGGTTTCGAAGGTTGAGATAACCGCCCGTAAACTGTCAACCTCATGGGCAACCAGGCTGAGGCGCGCCAGGTCCATTTCCATGGTGGAGGAGGCATGACGCAGCAGTTTGAGTTCATGCTCGCCGCTGATCAATTTGAAGGTGAGAAATAAGACTCCCGCAAAGAGCAGGCCAAGCATCAATAGGCCGTGCCAGGCGACGCGGTAAATCGACTGACGGTCACGGATCCGGCGCGGCAGGAAATTCTTGCGGTAGGGAGATGGCGTTTTATCGTCCAGGACCTTGACCGCCAGGGCAATGGCTGCCGTCCATGGCGCGGTTCGGTTTTTGAGCACGGCTGCGTGATGGCCGAGGGGTAAATCGGAAAAATCGAACCGCTTCACCTCCACGTTGGCAAATTTGCCCTGGAAATTGGCCACTGCACGGGTCCGGTCGACATCCCCGCTTACAATAAGATTGTTAACGACCGGGATTCTTCCCGAATCGAGCTCAAAGAGGATTTTGGAGTACGCGGTCTCGCAGACATGCTCCGAGTCGGCCCCTTCATGGATAGTAGGCAGCACCTCCTCTATCAGCAACCCACGGAAGAAGATCACCTTGGTAAAGGTCTGGGCGAAATAGACCGCAGCGGTTATCTGCTTCTCCTGCAGGGCCTTGCCGGTAACCAGCGCATGAGAGAGGGCAAACTCGAGGGTATCGATCAGGGCGACTTGGGGCGGCCGCGAGCGCATTATCCGCATCGCTTCAAACAGGGTGGACGAAAAGACCAACGGATCGTCGTGGACGATGGCCAAATAGCGGTTTTTGCCATTGCGGAGATACCCGATGTTGTCCATCTTGGTCTCGGCCGGGGCCTCGACGAAGATGTCCTGCCAAATGGCCTTCTTCAGCTTTTGTGGTGACGAAGGTTGCAGATTATCGATGTTTTTATAGAGTACATACGAATCGATCAAACTGAAGGCCAGGCGGCTTGCGCGTGGGCACATCGTGTGCAGTACCCGCAGCAGGACATCGGCGTTAGTGGAGATCTCTGAGATCGCCGCGGCAGATTCGTTACGGGCGCCGAAGTCGACATCCAGTTCGAAGGGATTTTCGTCGCCCGACCTTTTTTCACGGTCCTTGGCCGTTTCCCCGGCTTTCATCCCACTCAAAGCTCGCTCCTGCGGGATGAGTTGCTGTTCCAGATTAAAATTCTCAAGTAACTCGATCTGGATGCGGGAACCTGCTTTGCTCAGCAGGGCACACGAGAGCTGCTGGCCGTCGATAAAGATACCGAGCGAAAATGTTTTTCCCGACTTTGGCATAGGCTAATAACCCATTAATTCCTGAAAGCGACGTTTATTGTTGGCATAATCCAGCGCGACTTTTTCATCGATCAGCCGTTCATGCACGAGGCGGACGAGATCCTGTTCGAGCGTGATCATCCCCACACGGTTATTTTCGCTGATCATCTGGTATATCTCCTGCACATTGCGGTTACGAATGGCAGCCCGTACCGAAGTGGTAACCAGCAAAACCTCTTTGGCCATGATCAGGCGTCCGTCAATCCCCGGCAGTAGCTTTTGCGAAATAACTACTCTCAGGACATCGGCAAGACGGTTGCGGACTCGTTCCTGCTCCTCCGTCGGCGTTTCGGCGATGATACGGTCGATAGTCTCCACTGCGCTGCCGGTGTGGAGGGTCGAAAAGACCTTATGCCCCGTATCCACGATCTCCAGGCAGGTCATGATGGTATCGGGATCGCGCATTTCGCCGACCACAATGATGTCGGGATCCTGCCGCAGGGCCTGGATGGCGCCGTCCTTGAAGGAATTGACATCACGTCCCACCTCCCGATGGCGAATGATGCACAGTTTGGAGGTGTGGATGTACTCGATTGGATCGCCGATGATAACGATGTGGCCATCCACCGAACGGTTATTGGCGTCAATGATGCTGTCCAGAGAGGTGCTCTTGCCGGAGCCGGTGATGCCGGTAAAAAGAATCAGCCCCTGCTTTTCATAGCGCAACGAAAAAGCCCGGGAAATGACCGGATGAAATCCGAGTTTGGCGTATGGATAGACTGTACCGAGAATGGCACGCATGTTCAGTGCGAGGTGGCCCATATCAAAATAGAGAGAAGCGCGCCAACGCCAGAGGCCCTCCGGACGCTGCATGGCATAGGAGAAATCCACGGCACGCCGGGTGAAAAGCCGTTCCCGCTGTTTGTCCGAGAGCAAACAATGGGCGATAATATCGGTCTGCTCTGTCGGCCAGATACCCAACTCCGTCCTGGGTTTCTTCTGCCCCTGCACCCGGAACCATATATGCGAATTGGCTGTCGCACCTCCCATTTCGATATCCGATGCTTCGAGCTCGCGCATGTGAACGAGAAAACTTTCGAAAAGATTGCGGATCGCACTTCGTTCAGCATTCGAAAGGTGAGAGACAGAATCCGCTATCATCTGCTGCGATTCAAGAAGGTCGATATTCTCCGGGATTTGGCTCAAGATACGGTTGAAGATGGAGTTCAATCCGCTCTCGCGATCCACGACCTTCACACTGTCAACAAATCCATTCATGATCGCTGTCCATGGTTTCCTCGAGGAGTGGATCGCGCGGCTCTTCTGTTCCGATTCCCAGCGCAGCCAGTTGGGACTGGCTCATCTCTTCGTACATATGCTCCAGACTGTCTAAAAGATCCTGTACCACCCGTGCAGAAAAATGGAGCAGATGTGAATAGCCGAGGTTCTGGAAAAAAAGACGCAGCACCTTTCGTGAGAAGACGCAGAGCAGCAGTTCGCTGGTGCCATCTACCTCCAAGGTCAAACTTGCCGCAGTTTTACTGAAGAGCGACGCTTCGCCGATCGAATCGCCGGGATCCAGGATCCGGACGAGCAGTCCCTTATACCAGCAGCGGGCCTGTCCTTTAATGAGGATGGCCATGGATCTGCAGATATCGAGAGAATACTCCTCGCTCCCCTGCAGTTGTACGTACTCACCTTGACTCATCAGCGATTTAAGACTGGCCTCTGGTACGCCGGTGAATATTCTGGCACGGAAATCTTCCGGAATGAGGCCGGCCGTCGTGCCCTGCTGCGGCGCTGTAGTTGCGCTATGCTGTGCCCCATGGTCACTGGGCAGACCGGTCCTGGCGTCGGAGTTCGCAGATGCCGCCGCCTTGCATCCGGCAGTTTCGAGCGGGGCCGCGCTGATTCCGGCGGCATCTGAGTGTTCGGCCCGCACACCGGCAGCAGGCGCAGCTGCCGGATCGGCACCGCTGTGCAGCGGGGCGCAGCCCGTCAGTTTGTCGGCCACCGCCTTCATCAATTCCTTGTGCACCGGTTTGAGCAGGACTTCCCTGGCGCCGTAGCGAAGGGCGGTCTCGAGTTCCTGATGCCCGTTGCGGTCGCTCATCACCACCAGCGGCGAGTCCGGAGCATGCCGCTGCAAACCCTGCAGAACCTGAAGCCCGTTGAGCGCTCCTGGCATCAGCAGATCGACCAAAATCAGATCGAAATGCTTCGCCTTGACGATTCTCAGGGCTTCCATCCCGTCGCTGGCGAAGGTCACGGAATAGACGCCGCCGTTGAGGACGTGGCCAGCCTGTTCGCGCAGCTCGGGATCGTAATCGACGATCAATACTTCACGCATGGCATTCTCTCATCACATTATTCGGTTGTGACCGCGGCGACTTCTTCTAAAGTCGTTACCCCTTCCATCGCTCTGCGGCGTGCGGCGGCACGCAGGGTGGTCATTCCGTTCTTCATCGCACAGGTCCGGATGGCCTCTTCATCCAGGTCCGAGGAGGCATCAAGGATGATCCGGCGGATCTCCGGGGTGAAGGGCAGTACTTCATGAATGCCAATTCGGCCTAAATAGCCATTTCGGCAGCGGGGACACCCCACGGCGCGATAAAAGGTCGTCTGGCGAATCTCTTCCTCGGTAAAACCGAGGGTGACCGCCGCGGTGGCCTCTGCAGCAGGTAGAGGCTGTTTGCAGTGCTTGCACAGAGTGCGCATGAGGCGCTGCGCCACCACCAGGTTGATGGCATAGGCGATCAGGAACGACTCGATTCCCATCTTGAAAAGCCTTGAGACCACACTGCAGGCGTCGTTGGTATGCAGGGTGGTGAAGGTCAAATGCCCCGTATTGGCCAACTTGATGGCGATTTCGGCCGTCTTGGCATCGCGCACCTCGCCGACCATGACGATATCGGGATCGTGCCGCAGAATGGTGCGAACCGCCTGATCGAAATTCATCTTGCTACCGATCTTGAGCTGGCGCGCACCCGGTATGTTGTACTCGACCGGGTCCTCCACCGTCAGGATATTCAATTCCGGCGTCATCACCTGCGACAAGGCCGCCACCAGGGTTGTGCTCTTGCCGCTTCCGGTCGGACCGGTCAGGATCACCATCCCCTGCGGCTTTTTGATGGCCTTGACGAATTCGGACTTGGCGTAACCGTCAAACCCGAGTTTGTCGAGGTCGGTGATGACCTTGCGGTCATCGAGAATTCGAATCACCACGCTCTCGAACTTGCGGCCAAGAGCGGAGGAGACGATCGGCAAAATGGCGACGCGGAACCGGATCAGATAGGAATCGATGATGCGCTGGATGAAACCGTCCTGGGCGGTTTCCCATTCGAAGCGGTCGACATTCTTGGTGCGGTCCTTGACAACGGCAAGGAACGCCTCTGGTTTGATACCCTCCTGCCGGTGCCACAAGGCCAGCCGGCCGTCAAGCCGGATGTAGATTTCGGTGGCATTGCCTTCCTTGGGAATAATATGAATGTCACTCGCTCCCTTGCGCACCGCTTCGACCAGGCAGCCTTCAAAGAGGTTGACCAGCAGGGACTTGTTGACCGCCGACATGAGTTCTTCCTCATCGACGGTATTGTCTTCCTCTTCATCCGCAATGATTGAGACTTCGTCTGCGACCTCTTTAACCAGCTGGAGAAATTCGTTTTCGCGCGGTGCGATGCGTGCGAGGATCTCGCTGACATCCTCGAGTCGGCCGTAAGCCACTTCGTATTTGGTGATGCCAGCGTGAAGCATCAGGGATTCGATGGTGCGCACGGTGGGATCCGGGCAGATGAATATACGGACATCCCGCCCGCGCTCGCTGAAGCCGAAGGGAAGCAGTTTGAGCTCGAGAAACGCTTCGCGTGTCTTCGGATCCAGACCCTTGTAAAAATTTTGCATGAACTCGATCCAGCCATCGGTCAGTGAGGCGGCGCTGAGGCGGATTTCACGGAACGCATAGATTTTGCAGAGAGCTCGGAAGACCATATGACGGTCGTAGCCGAGTTCCTTGATCAACACATCGGCCAGGGTACGCGGGGTGGACGAGTTCTCGATGATGGACTCCGCCTGCATCAGCTTTTCTCGTGTAAAGCGCGCATCCTGCTGCATCAGCTTTTCGATGATGGCGCTTGATACTCTCGGTTTGCGTACCATCCTACATCCCCGGCATCTTGGGCTGGAACAGAGCCGTCTCGGACGAGACGATCGTCAAGGCGGTCATCACCGCCATGATCAGCATGGCCACAATCACTTGAACCCAGTCGATGATCGCCTTCATGCGATAGGTGGTTTCACGCTCGTAATAGTTGGCGATCTGCAGGGTCACGCGTTTGAGCGTTCCCGATTCGGCGCCGGCATTGAGACGGGACAGGGCATTCTCGGTGAAAACCCTGGCCTGTTTCAAGGCCTGGACCAGCGTAGCGCCGTCGCGCACCATCATCGGAATGGTCACTTCCTTGATTTGCTTTTCCATGTATTTGTTGCGGCAGGCCTCTGCGGCGGTGCGGATGACCTCGAGGTTTTCGCCTGAACCGCTGTACATCGAATGGAATACGCGGCAAAAGATTTCGATGGAGGTCTTGTGCATCAGCGTCCCGATGATCGGAACCTTGGTCATGTGTTTGGCGACGAAAATCCGCCCGCGCGGCGTTATCGCCAGACGATACAGAACCAGGGGAATGATGGCCGACATCCCGATGATCCAGGAGATATTGCGCGTCAGAAAGTGGCTGAGATCAAGGCTGGCCTTGGTCAGTGGAGGCAGGGTAGCGCCAAAACTGAGGAAAAGTTCCGCGGTCTTGGGAAAGATATAGCCGACATAAAAGATAACCGATCCGATCAGAACCACTGTGGTGATCGCCGGCATCAGCAAGGCGCTGCGCAAACTCTTGCGAAACTCGTAATCGCGTTCGAGAAAACGTGCGGTATTGTCAAAGACCTCGGCCATGTTGCCACTTTTAGAGGCCACGCCGAGCATTTTGGCGGGGAATTTGCCGAGATAATAAGCCTGCTTGCTAAAAGCCTCCTCCCCATCCTTGCCATCCTTCAGGTCCGTAAGAATTTCCTTGATGACCTTGCGAAGGGCCTTGTTCTGGGTATCGCTTTCGAGTAGCCCGAGGATTTCATCGAAGGGAAGTTTTTCGCGGAGCAAGTCCGCCGAGAGCCGGATAAAGGTGATGATATCGGCATAGGGCGGTTTCAGGCGCAGATCGAAAATCACCTTCTGCACGCGCACGTCTTCAAAGCCCAGACGGCGCAGGGCCACCTCGACTTCTTCGCGCGAAAAGGCGATCTGATCACCCTTCAGGACGGCGCCATCCAGCCGGCGGACCTTATAGAGATAAGCCGCCTTCTGCTGAATCGAGAGAAGCGAAAAGCTGTGCTGCTTGGCCAACGCATCGATCTTGCGCCGGGCCTCCCGCATATTTTTCGCTTCGATATAGCCAATGATGCGCTTTTGCTGCGCATTCAGGCCGTTGTATCTGAACTCCGCCATCCCACCTCACCCAACCTGATTTTTGAAGCCTGTAGAGCGCAATGGGGCCCTGCTCGCACAGGGCCCCACGCGGTAGAAATACCGGATCATGACCTCCCCCCTGAAAAAAGGTCACTACGCAGATAGACCGGTAAAGCCGTGTCAGGCCAGAGTCTGCCCGGCGCGGCTTAGGCCCCTGGTTTCCAGCTCTCAGGAGCCGGCAGTGATCGCCGTGACGACGTTATCCTTGGTCACCGTAACCGTGACGGTATTGGTGCCGCGTTTCGGCGTACCGGTCAAAACCACCGATTCGGCACTGCCTGTGCCGCAGGTGTAAGATCCGTTTTCATTGGTGTATTCGGTGGCACCGGCAGCAAGAGAAGGTACCAGTTTGCGGATGGTAATCCCGGTGAAGCTGTTGCCACCACCGGCCATGCTGGTGGGTTTGATGTAGTACTGCTGCGCCAGGGAGGCGAGATGGATCAGGTCATTGGTCACCGCCTCGACGTTGGCGGATTCGGCGGACGTGCTGAACATGTTGATACCGACCACGACGGCAATGCCGACAATGATCACGCTCAACACCAAGAGCAGAAGTTGTTGCTGTCCCATAATAGTGTCTCCTCACAGCTATTAAAGGGTACGGGGATTTGGGCCGGCTTGGGCCGGACCCTGTGGATTGCGGTGCATCTGGTTTTGTGCCGGGTGGATCACCTCCTTCGTTTTGTTATTTGAACACAATGGACCAGGCATCCATGGTAAATGGAAAATGCGGCCGGGAGCCGCAGCAAGACTGCGGCCATGGATCTCGCTCTGGCCGAAATACAAGCGGCATGCGCCGTTGTTATCACATTGACAGAGATGGATTGAAGTGAGCAGGTCGATGAATGCAGCGCAGATGGTCAGAATCAAGGATGCCGGGCAGAAAGGGTAGCCAAACTATTTACACACGTCCTCAATCACACTCTCGTGATTTCCCCACCCCAATAGTGGCTGTGCAACAATTAATCAAATATGGCGATAGTTCGCCATACAATGAAATATACCATAATGAAATTCAAAATGCAAGTGTATTTTTATTGTACACCTACTTTTTTGATTACGATCACAGGATGGATGTCCCACGATAATGTGCAAGGATTGAACAGATCAGTCTGAACGCTATGAAGCCTTCCGGGAGAACCTATGCAGGGTAAGCGGTGGTGTGGGGTATGGATCAGCATTGCGGTTTGCACGGCCGCCTGGGGCGCGAATGACCCACAGCAACAGCAAGGCCTAGCCTTCGCGGCGGTCCCCAGTCTCAGTTTCAGCAGTGGCGAAGGGTGGGAATACGGAGGGAAAATTTTTCTCTATCAATACGGCAGTGGGACACCGCGGCCCTATCGCTGGCACCTGCTGCTCAACGGCGCGCGTTCAACCGAGAGAAAAAAGGATTATTACGCGTTCCTCGACATACCCCATCTCTGGGGTAGGGGCACACGCCTCTCCCTGCGCGTCGAATACAAGGATTTCGGCCTGGATGAATTCTACGGCCTGGGCAATCTGCCCGAGTATCACCAAGCCTTCACCTCCCCCGGCGATCCGGACTTCCTCTCCCGGGAGTATTACAACTACAAGCACCGCTGGACCGCGGGTTACATCAACGCTCAGTTTCCGGTCTTCGCCGGCCGTCTCCGGTTTCTCGCCGGCCTGGCGGGTCTGCGCACCAGCGTCGGAGCCTACCCCCTGCCCAACCGTTTCGCCGCCGCTTCGCCCTTCGGCACAGCGGGGGGATGGAGCAGCTATGCGCGCATCGGTCTGGTTCGGGACACCCGCGACGCGGAAGCAGCCCCTGCCTCGGGAAGCTGGAGCGACCTCCTCCTCGAAAAAAGCGCTCGTGTGCTCGCCAGCGATTACGACTACAACCGCATCACGGTGACCGACCGCCGCTATTTCCGGCTGCTGCCGCGGCTCGTCTTCGCGCAACGTCTCTTAATTGAACACATGTCCGGCCATCCCCCCTTTTACGAGATGACCGTGCTCAGCGGCTCCTGGCAGCGCTTCGAGGGGCTCGGCAGCAATCAGAGCATGCGCGGCGTCCCAAGGCTGCTCTTCGCTGGCACCACCAAGCTCCTCGGCAATTTCGAGCTGCGCTGCCGCCTTCTCGACCGGCGCATCCTGCATCAGGATCTCACCTTTTACGGCCATCTCTTCCTGGACGGCGGCAAGGTCTGGCTCAGGGGGGATCCGGCCACCCTGGACCACCTCCATTTCAGTCAGGGCGCCGGCCTTCATGTGCAGTGGAAAACCGATCTCATCGGCGCTCTCGACATCGGTCGTTCGCAGTACAAGGACTTCGCTATTTATCTCACCTTTGGGAACCTCTTTTAATCCACACCCATAAAAAAAACGCCGGACTCTTGCGGGTCGGGCGTTTTTGTTTTATGCCGTTGCTTGGATGCATGGCATGACCATGCACTGCGCTATTTGTCGGTCAGGGCTGCAACGCCAGGCAGGAGCTTGCCCTCCATCAGTTCGAGGCTGGCGCCGCCGCCTGTGGAGACATGACTCATCTTCTTGGCGACGCCTGCTTTCTTGACGGCGCTGGCCGAATCGCCACCGCCGATGACCGTCACCGCGCCACTGTTGGCCATGGCTTCGGCCACCGCGTAGGTGCCCTTTTCGAAGCCGGGGACTTCAAAGACGCCCATCGGGCCGTTCCAGACGATGGTTTTGGATTTGGCGATCTCCTTGCAGTACAGCTCGATCGTCTTCGGGCCGATATCGAGACCCATCTGTCCGTCGGGGATGGCCTCTCCGGGCGTGACGGCGGGATGCACCTCCTTGCCCGCCTCAGGAAACTGGGCCGCGATCACATGATCGACCGGCAGCAGCAGGGTCACCTTTTTGGCTTTGGCGATATCGAAAAGCTCTTTGGCCTTTTCGATAAAGTCGGCCTCGACGCGGGAGGTCCCGACCGCGACGCCCCTTGCCTTGAGGAAGGTGTAGGCCATGGCCCCGCCGATCATCAGGCTGTCGACCTTGCTGAGCAGGTTTTCGATGACCAGGAGCTTGTCGCTGATCTTGGCGCCGCCGAGGATGGCGAGCAGGGGGCGTTCGGGATGGTCGAAGACGCGGGCGAAATAGTCCAATTCCTTGGTCATCAGGTAGCCGGAGGCGCCTTTGCCGAGTTTGGCGGGCAGGCCGGCCATGGTGGCATGGGCGCGGTGGGCCGTACCGAAGGCGTCGTCGACGTAGAGGTCGCCCAGTTTGGCAAGCGAATCGATGAACCACTGGCGTTCTTCCTTGCTCATTTTCACGCCGGCCTTCTTGCCCTCTTCCTCCGGGTAGAAGCGGACATTTTCGAGGAGGAGGACATCGCCCTCTTTCATGGCGGCGACCGCTTTTTCCGCTTCGGGTCCGACGCAGTCGGCAGCGAAGGCGACCGGTTTGTCGAGGAGTTTGCTGAGGGCGGCGGCCACCGGTTTGAGCGAGAATTCGCTCTTCTTCACGCCGTCCGGGCGGCCGAGGTGCGACATCAGGATGGCTTTGCCGCCGTCGGCGATGACTTTCTTGATGGTGGGCAGGGCGGCGACGATACGTTTGTCGTCTGCCACCTGTAGGTCGGGGGTGAGGGGCACATTGAAATCGACGCGCACAAGGACGCGCTGGCCCTTCATCTGCAGATCATCGATGGTTAATTTGGCCATGGGGGATCTCCGCTATGATAGGTTAGGAATTGAATTCAAAAATCATCTTATAATTTAGCCATTTCAAGAAAAAAAACAAGGGAAATGAATGGCGGAATCTCCCGGACTCTCGTCCCGACCCAACCTGCCCCAACCGCCCCTCGGCCCTTCCCCTGGTTCCCACCCCAGCCAGCCTTCAGCCGCACCCCAGCTCGGTTTTCCTCTGGCTCACAGCTTGCCCTGCCCCGGCGGCTCATCGGCCTTTCCTCTGGCTTCCACCCAGCCCGGCTTCCGGCCGCGAACCGGCTCAGCCCCACCCGGTTATCACTGCGCCAATCGGCCCAGCGCCTGGCCTGAACCTCTGCCGATTTCTGATTTTGTTCATGCCTAAGCCCGGATTCCCGAATTTCGCCGAAATCATCTTGACTATATTGTAGAAAATAAGTACATTTACACCTGATTTCGCCGGGGTGGTGAAATTGGTAGACGCACTGGACTCAAAATCCAGCGTA